>JANWHY010000012.1 GCA_025450175.1 Minisyncoccota bacterium | reverse complement strand
GTGGGGAAATGAGTGGAAAGCATTAATTGGTACTAGATTTAGCTAGATAGTACCTCTCTCGAAACCCGCGCCTAGGCGCGGGTTTCGATTGCGTTGACTTTGAGCCTTATTTTCTATACTATAACTCGGCAAGCGTCTGACGCTTTTTGTTTTTGAAATGACCAGAAGTTCCATCAAAGGCCCATATGTCGACCCTCGAGTCTTGAAGAAGATTGAGGGCAAGGTCCCGTCAAAAACCGGGATTATTAAGACATGGTCGAGAGCCTGCGTGATAGCTCCTGAGATGCTCGGCTTCACCTTCGGGGTACATAATGGCAAGGACCACATAGAGGTCTTCGTGACTGAAGATATGGTAGGCCATCGCTTGGGGGAGTTCTCTCCTACCAAGAAGTTCGTAAGGCACGGCGGTAAGATGCAGAAGGAGCTCGAAGCCAAGCAGAAGGAGGCCGAGATCTCTGCTGCTAAGGCTGCGAAGAGTACAGTGGAAACAAAGAAGTAAGATTTTATAACCTATGAGCGAGGCAAAAGCACATTTGAAGAACTACCGACAATCTCCGCGTAAAGTGCGGATAGTGGCTGATCTCGTGCGCGGCAAGTCGGTAGAAGAGGCTCAAGCTCTCCTCGCTTTTGTTCCCAAGCGTGCCGCTCTGCCTATAGAAAAGCTCCTTAACTCAGCTCTTGCCAATGCCGAGAGTAAAGAGAATCTAATTGTTAAGGAGATAAGAGTTGATGCTGGTGCTACGCTCTCGCGCCGAGGCCACCTCTCATACCGAGGAGGTTGGGGTCGCGTCAAGAAGCGCACTTCTCAGGTAAGCGTAGTCCTTGCCGAGTCCAAGGCTAAAAGCAAGAAGGCAAAGCCCGTCGTGAAAAAGGCGAAAAGTTAACATCATGACCCACGTAGTCCACCCATATGCGCATAGGTTAGGTATACTCCGAGATTGGAAGTCTCGCTGGTTTTCTCCTAAGGGTAAGTACAAGTACGCTCTCCGCGGCGACATTTTGATACGCAATTATTTAGATAAGAAGCTCAAGGGCTTCTTCGTCTCTTTGGTTGAGATTGAGCGCAGTGAGAAGGCTCTCAGGATCATCATTAGCTCTTCTCGCCCCGGTATGATTATTGGCCGCTCGGGTGATGGTGCCGAACTCTTACGCAAAGATATTAAGAAGATTCTTAGTAAGAACCAACTTCTCGAAGAGAAGGTTGATGTGAAGCTTGATGTGAAGGAGGTTAAGTCAGCAGAGTCGAACGCCGCCATCGTCGCCCACATGGTAGTAGAAGGGTTAGAGAAGCGCATGCCCTTCCGTCGTGTGATGAAGCAGACTCTAGAGAAGGTCATGGCCAACCGCGATGTCTTGGGAGCGAAGATCGTACTCTCGGGAATGATCGGTGGTGGTATGGCACGTACTGAGACTCACAAGAAAGGTCGTATCCCTCTCCAAACTCTTCGAGCTGATGTTGATTATTGTGTTGATGTAGCCAATCTTCCCTTGGGAACTGTGGGAGTAAAGATCTGGATCTATAAGGGCGATATCTTCGCTAAGGCTAAGAACTAACACCATGCTTTTCCCTAAGAAAGTTAAGTATCGCAAGTGGCAGACCATGAGGAGGAACCCCAAGCGTGTGGGTGCTGCTACTCGTGGAGTGACTGTCGCCTTCGGCTCGCATGGTCTTAAGGCTATGGGTCCAGCTCGTATCCGCTCCAACCAGATCGAGGCCGCAAGGAAGGTCCTTTCCCGCTCTATAGGTAAGACCGGAAGACTCTGGATTAGGATTTTCCCTGATATGCCGTATACTTCTAAGCCGGCTGAAGTGAAGCTTGGTAAGGGCAAGGGAGATCTCCAGGGTTATGTGGCTCCAGTTCTTGCAGGGAGGATCATCTTCGAGGTCGACGGAGTGACTGAGGTTATGGCCAAGGAGGCCCTAAGGAAGGCTGGCACTAAGTTGCCGGTCAAGACCAAGGTGGTAAGTCGAGCACAATAAGATGAAAAAAACCGTTTACAAAGATAAGTCTAAAGAGGATCTCATCAAGGCTCTAGGAGTTAAGAGGGAAGACTTTCGTAAATGGAAGTTTGGTACCACAGGCTCGAAGAGTAAGAATGTAAAAGAGGGTAGGAATCTCCGGAAGGATATTGCGCGCATCATGACTCTGCTCAATGGAGGAGTAAAGAACTAGTATGGAAAACAAAATTTCAAAACCAAAGGTACTTAGTGGTACGGTAGTGTCCAACAAGATGAAGGACACTATAGTTGTGGCTGTCTCAAGTTATGAGAAGCACCCGAAGTACGGCAAGTTCGTGAAGAAGAGGAAGAAGTTTAAGGCCCACGATCTCGGCAATACTCGTAGTATTGGTGACAAGGTAGATATCATCGAGACCAAACCAATTTCCAAAGAAAAGCATTTTAAGCTAGTAGCCAAAAGCTAATTTTATGATCCAAGATCGCTCAATAGTACAAATAGCAGACAACTCCGGCGCCAAGCTCGGACGTATCTTCAAAGTTCTCGGTAGCTCTAAGAAGCGTGTGGCGCGCCTGGGCGAACTCGTCGTCTTCTCGGTGCAGAAGGCTGAGCCCAGGAAGCAGGTTAAGAAGAAGGATGTACTCTACGGAGTAGTCGTGCGTCAGAAGGCAGCCTTCCGCAGGAAGGACGGGACTTACGTCCGTTTCGATGAGAATGCGGTCGTAGTCTTAGACAATGCTAAGAAGGAGCCATTGGCTGGACGTATCTTCGGACCGATCCCTAGGGAGATTGGGGAGAAAGGCTTCCAAACCATCATCTCGCGTGCTCCCGAAGTCGTATAAATTTATGAAAATCAAGAAAGGAGACAACGTACTCGTCATCACTGGCAAGGACAAGGGTAAGTCCGGGCAGATTGTCCGCGCTTTCCCTAAGCTCGATCGCGTGTTGGTAGAGGGTGTGAATATTAAGAAGGTTCACCAGCGCGCCAAGACTCGTGGTGGGAAGGGTAGTACAGTAGAGAAGAGTTTCCCTATCCATGTTTCGAATGTTCGAAAGTCTCTATCTAAGCCTTCTGTCACTAAGGCTAAAAAGTCCAAGGCTAAAAGCTAATATCTATGGAAACTCTAAAAGCAAAATCTCAAAAGCTCGAAGGCTACAAGAATCCTATGGAGCGACCACGTATCATGAAGGTCGTAATATCTAGTGGCGTGGGCTCTTTCAAAGACAAAACCAGGAACAAGCTGGTAGCAGACCGCTTAACCCAAATTACTGGGCAGAAGCCTGCCGCTCGCGGGGCTAAGATCTCTATTGCCAACTTCAAGTCTCGAGAGGGAGACATCGTAGGCTACCAAGTGACTCTGCGCGGGGCTCGTATGTATGACTTCTTGGAGAGACTGGTACACGTGGCTCTACCTCGTACCAAAGACTTCAGAGGCATTTCTCCTACTAGTGCCGATGAGATGGGTAATTACACCTTGGGTATACGAGAACACAACATCTTTCCAGAGACTGCGGACGAGGAGCTTAAGGACGTTTTTGGCCTAGCTATCAGTATTGTTACCACCGCCAAGAGTAAGGATGAGGTCATAAAACTCCTTACTCATCTCGGCTTTCCCTTCAAGAAATAATGTGCTAAACTCTGCCAACGGCTTTTAAGGCCTTTTTATTTCGTATGGCGAAGACTTCTGTAATTGCAAGGTCGAAGAAGAAGCCCAAGTTCTCTACTCGGGCTACTAATCGTTGCTTCCGCTGTGGGCGGAAGCGAGGCTATATGCGCGACTTCGACCTCTGCCGTATCTGCTTCCGCGAGATGGCTAACGAAGGCAAGATCCCAGGTATTAAGAAGTCTAGCTGGTAATCTTATGGATACGATCGCCAACATGATTGTGAAGTTGAAGAATGCCGGCAATGCTGGGCATACGGAGGTATCTATACCTTATTCCAATCTCAAGCACTCTATTATTGAGGTATTGAAGAAGGAGAAGTTTGTGAAGGACGTCGAAGTTGGTACGCTCAAAAACAAGAAAGTTCTTAAGGTTTCCCTATTTATAGAGAACAGAGTACCGAAGATCCAAGGAGTCACTCGTGTCTCCAAGCCTTCTAAGAGGATTTACAAGAAGTTCTCCGAGATTCGTGCTGTTAAGTCTGGATACGGTGCACTCATCATCTCCACTTCTCAAGGTGTTATGTCGGGAAGGGAGGCAAAGAAGGCAAAGCTTGGTGGCGAAGCCTTGTTTAACATCTGGTAATCGAAATATTACTCAATTTTATGTCACGCATCGGTAAAAAAGTTATAACTCTCCCAGAGAAAACTGAAATAAAGGTTTCAGACGACAATATTTCTGTAAAAGGGCCTTTGGGCGAACTCTCTCGTCGCACTCACCCTAGTATTGAGGTGAGAGTGGCTGGGGCGGAGGTCACTGTCCACCCACGAGTGGAGACCTTGGAGTCTCGAGCTCTCTGGGGTACTTACGCCGCTCACATCTCCAACATGGTAGATGGCGTTAACAAGGCATTCGAGAAGAAGCTAATACTTGAAGGTATTGGATACAAGTCTGAGGTTAAGGCCGCCCGACCGAATGAATCCGGTCATTCGGGCGGGGGAGATACTATTGTGCTGGCTCTCGGCTTCTCTCACCCAGTCGAAGTGAAGATCCCTACTGGTCTCAAGGTTACTGCCGAGAAGAACAATATCCTCATCACCGGTTCGGATAAGGAGTTGGTCGGACAGTTTGCCGCGAAGCTCCGCTCTCTTAAGAAGCCTGAACCATATAAGGGCAAGGGTATGCGTTATGATACTGAGGTCATCAGACGTAAGCAGGGTAAGAAAAGCGTGTAGTAAGTAGTAAGTAGTAAGAAGTTATGAATAAATCAATTAAAACAGGGAAGAGAGCACGCAGGCAGAAGAGGATTCGCGCCACTATTTCTGGTACCGCTGAGCGGCCTCGTCTATCAGTCTTCAAGTCCA
Source organism: Minisyncoccota bacterium (assembly GCA_025450175.1). Classification (GTDB taxonomy): domain Bacteria; phylum Patescibacteriota; class Minisyncoccia; order Phycocordibacterales; family Zambryskibacteraceae; genus UBA5004. The sequence continues at coordinate 9,789 of JANWHY010000012.1, read as the reverse complement.
ACAAGTTCCTCTATGCGCAACTTATCGATGATGACGCTGGAGTAACTCTCGCCACTAGCTCGGGTGCGGATGCCACTAAAGTGGGAGAAGATCTTGCGAAGCGATCTTTAGCGAAGAAGATTTCTACAGTAGTCTTCGACCGTGGAGGTTATGTGTATCGAGGCAAGGTCGCCCTTCTTGCCGAGAGTGCGCGTAAGGGAGGCTTAAAGTTTTAAACATATGGAAGAAGATATTAAAACAGTAGAACCAGTAGCAGTAGCAGTAGCAGTAGCGCCAGAGCCTGTCCAAGAGAGGAAGGACGAACGCGCTCCTAGGACGGACCATCGTGGCGGTGGAGATAGAGGTAAGAAGGGTCCTCGCCCATCTCGTCGTCGCGACAGCCGGGCTAAGCCAGAGTTTGATCAGAAGATCATTAGTCTTCGTCGCGTAACTCGTGTTATGGCTGGGGGTCGTCGCTTCAGTTTCTCGGTAGCTATCGTAGCTGGCAATAAGAAGGGGATGGTGGGTGTAGGCTTGGGTAAGGCTGGAGACACCCCTCTTGCTATCGAGAAAGCTCTTCGCGATGCGAAGAAGAGCATGATCACTATCAATACGACTTCGACTATGTCTATCCCCCACGAAGTGGAGGCCAAGTTCTCTGCCTCTCGCGTGAGAGTTATGCGAGCTCCAGGTAAAGGTATCCTTGCTGGCTCTTCTGTAAGAACTGTACTCGAGCTTGCTGGGCTTAAGGAGGTGGGTGCCAAGCTCTTATCAAGGAGTAAGAACAGTACCAACAATGCCTATGCTACTATCAAGGCGTTGAAGAAGTTAGAGCGAACCAAGATTAGAAACTAATATGCAATTCCATAATTTACAAAGTAAGACTAAGAGGAAGAAGTCTCGCCAAGTAGGACGAGGCGGTACTCGCGGCAAGACTGCTGGGCGAGGGACTAAGGGTCAGAATGCTCGTGCTGGTCGTAAGAAGCGTCCAGAACTTCGAGATATGATCAAGCGCATCCCTAAGCTCCGCGGTCGTGGCAAGTCCCCTCTGAAGTCACTTAAGGTTGGGCTCAAGGGTGAAGCTCTCAAGAAGCATCTCTCCTCCAAGTCGAAGAAGACAAGCTCCAAATAATAAATGTCAAAATTTAGCGAAAAGTTAAGACTCATTATCTCCGATACCTCCCTCCGAAGACGAATCCTCTTTGTCCTTGCTATTCTTGCAGCTACACGTCTCTTCTCTATCATCCCGATCCCTGGTATCGACACTCTTCGTCTCCAGAGTCTCTTCGCGGGATCAGAGTTCCTAAACCTCCTAAACATTTTCTCAGGTGGCGGTCTCCACAATCTCTCCATAGTCATGCTCGGAGTTGGTCCTTATATCTCTGCCTCAATCATCATGCAACTTATGACCATCATGGTACCCAAGCTTAAGGTTATGTACCAGGAAGAAGGGGATGCTGGGCGTCGTCGCTTCACCCAATACTCGCGTCTTCTTACTGTGCCTCTGGCTATATTGCAGGGCTACGCTTTTATAAAAATTCTTCAGACCCAGCAAGTCTTGCCACCTCTATCTATGACTACTCTAGTGGTAGATATTTTCATCATCGTGGCGGGCTCGCTTCTCCTCATGTGGCTCGGAGAACTTATTACTGAGTTTGGTATTGGTAATGGTGTCTCGCTCATCATCTTCGCCGGTATCATTGCTCAGCTGCCAGCAACTCTCACCCAGCTTGCCTTCACCTTCGAGCCATCACAAGTACCTATCTACCTTCTCGGCTTGGCTGTCTCTATCCTCGTGGTCTTCGGCGTAGTAGTGATCACAGAGGCCGAGCGTCCTATCCCTATCACATATGCTAAGCAGATAAGAGGTGGCCGAACTTATGGTGGACTCTCTACGTACCTGCCACTCCGCTTGAACCAAGCCGGAGTGATCCCTATCATCTTCGCCTTGTCTCTGTTACTCTTTCCTCAAATGATTTTGCAGTTCTTGAGCCAGTCTACAGTCGCAAGTGTAGCTGCCTTCTCACATAAGGCTCTGGCCCTCTTAGCTAACCAATGGTTCTATACCGGGGCTTACTTTGTGTTAGTCTTCCTCTTCACCTACTTCTATACGGCAGTTACCTTCGACCCAGACAGCATTGCGACCAACCTGCAGAAGTCCGGGGCCTTCATCTCAGGAGTACGTCCGGGTGAGGCTACGGCAAGCTATATCTCCCGTATCCTTACTCGACTCACTCTCGTGGGGGCACTCTTCCTTGGTGTAATCGCCGTCTTACCCCTCATCCTACGCTCACTCACTGGCATTCAGTCACTTGCTATTGGTGGTACGGCTCTCCTTATCGTAGTCTCAGTGGTGATCGATCTCGTTAAGAAGATCGACGCCCAACTCTCCGCTCGCGAATACTAATGATTAGGTGCTTGGCTATATGTGTTAAGTGCCAGAAATTATTCCTAGCACCTAACACCTAGAACCTATAAACTATATATATGGTGAAAACATTTATCTTAATTGGTCGCTCAGGCTGTGGTAAGGGTACTCAGGCTGAACTTCTAAAGAATTATATTGCCACCAATGATGATGCTTCTAAGAAGGTTCTTTATGTAGAGACTGGAGAGCTCTTCCGCGAACTTATTAAGGGCCCCAACTTCTCCTCCCGACTCTCTAAAGAAATTTATGAGAACGATAAGCGCCAACCAGACTTCTTGGCTTGTGCTATGTGGAGTAAGATTTTGGTGGAGCACCTAGACGAGGATTCGCACCTGATAATTGATGGGGCACCGCGCTCTCTCCCTGAGGCTACTCTTCTTACTACGGCTATGGAGTTTTACAAACGAGAGCGCCCAGTGGTTATCCATCTCAAGGTCTCTCGCAAGTGGGCTGAAGAGAGGCTTCTTCTACGTGGTCGTTCCGACGATAGCACCATTACTCGTATCGATAAGCGTCTGGACTGGTTTGATCAAGATACTTTGCCTGCAATAGAATACTTTAGTAACAATTCTTCCTACAAACTACTAGAAATAGATGCCGAGAAGACGAAAGAACAAATACACTCGGATATAATTTATCAACTTTAATCTATGGGCATTCGTCTTAAGTCTAAGGAGGATATTGTTATTATGCGCGAAGGTGGCCGGCGCCATGCTGAGATTCTTTATAATCTCGCTCTTCAAGTGAAGCCCGGTATCTCTACACTCTTCTTAGAAGAGGAGGCTATGCGTCTCATTCGCGAGGGAGGAGATGAGCCTGCCCACTTAGGCTACACACCGAGCGGGGCCTCAAGGCCATTCCCCGCGGCACTTTGCATATCTATCAATGACGAGATCGTGCACGGCATCCCTAATGAGCAGGTGAAGGTGATCAATGAAGGAGATATTGTCTCTATTGATCTCTCACTTAAGCATAAGGGTCTTATTACTGACTCAGCTATCACTGTCGCGTGCGGAGCTATAGATGATGAATCAAGGAAGCTCTTAGAGGTTACTAAAGAAGCTCTCGCCGCAGGTATAAGTGCTGCTCTGCCAGGGGCTAAGGTGGGTGATATTGGCGAAGCGGTGATGGACGTGGTAGAGCCGACCGGCTTCTCGCTTGCAGAGGATCTGGCGGGTCATGGAGTAGGTTTTGCTATACATGAGCCACCATACGTACCAAATGTCGGAGTCTCTGGTACGGGGGAGAAGCTCGTACCTGGTATAGTGATAGCTATTGAACCCATGGTCAATGTAGGAGGACCGAAGATCAAGGTGATGAAGGACGGTTACACTATAAAGACCAAGGATGGCTCCCGCAGTGCCCACTTCGAGCATACTGTTGCTATAACCGAAAAAGGAAATATAATACTAACCTCATATGAAGAATAGTCATCCTAAGAAGGAAAGAACTTTTGTCGCTATCAAACCAGATGGAATCCAGAGGAGTCTCATAGGAGAGATCATCTCACGGTTTGAAAGAGTGGGACTCAAACTTGTAGCCACCAAGATGCTCGTGCCAACAGCTGAATTTGTAGAAGCCCATTACACTCTAGACCCCGAGTGGCGCCGGATTACAGGAGAGAAGAATATCAAGAGTTATGTAGATAGAGGTGAGAAGCCTTGGACTACCGATCCATATGAGGTTACCGAGCGCGTTTTGAAAAATTTGAAAGACTACATGACCTCGGGTCCGGTCATTGCTATGGTGTGGGAAGGTGCGCATGTCGTAGAGTTAGTGAGAAAGCTGGTTGGAAGCACCGAACCGAGGAAATCTGATGTAGGAACTATCCGCGGAGACTTCGTACTCGACTCTTACATGATGGGAGATACAGATGGGCGCGCTATTCGCAATCTCATTCACGCATCTGGCTCCCCAGATGAGGCCGAGAAGGAGATTAAACACTGGTTTACGGAGAAAGAGTTGATCAATTATCGTCTTGTGCAGGAAGAGATCCTTTATGACGTTAATCTAGACGGTATTTTAGAGTAGATCTAAACGGAGAATACAAATAAGCTCAAATACGAAATATTTTTTATCGCGCGTCTATACAATGTTCACAGCTTTTTCAACTAGAAGAGTTATAATAGTGTTAGGGTTATTTGAGGTATTATCTAGCTAACTAATTTTAAGGGAGTCTTAGATCGTCTCTCGCCTTGGCGGGAAGACTGCGGGCACCCACCTAGTTGTTACAACTAGGGTATACCAGAATAACCCTAACAAAAACTCCGATCCTATGGATGGGATTTTTTGTTATACTAACTCTCTTACAATATATGTCTAGAAAAGCACTTCTGTCCGCAACTCTTATCATAGCTATTCTCTTTGCCTGCCTACACTTGGTAGCTATAACCTTCTCTCTATACTGGACGGTGCATTGGTACGACATCTTAATGCACTTCTTTGGCGGCTTCACCTTGGGAGTGTTTGCAATCTTCTTGTCTCAATATCAGAGCCGCTCGTGGAGATCGTTCCTCCTAATCTTTGCTGTAGTTATGAGCTTGGCACTCGTCTGGGAAGTCTTTGAGTATGTATATGGTATAGCGGTCGTAGCAGGGGAGAACTATATCCCAGATACCTTACAAGATATCTTGATGGATTCTCTTGGAGTGGGGGTCTCTTATTTTATTTTTCTAAGGTCTCGCTAGGGTCTCGACAATCTTCTTAAAAGTTTCGGGATTTGTTTGAGCAATCTCACTAAGAATTTTCCTGTCTAAAGCCACATTCGACTTCTTAAGTTGGTTGATGAACTTAGAGTAGGAGAGACCCCCTTCCTTGAGGATGGCAGACATACGCACATTCCAGAGTCGACGGAAGTCGCCCTTCTTGTCGCGACGATGAGCGAAGGCGTATGTACCAGCGTGGAAGATCGCTTCGTTAGCCTGGCGCTCCTTAGTACTGCGGCCATGACGATAGCCCTTAACCTTGCGGAGAGTGTTCCTCCTATTCTTTATTGCATTTACTCCTTTCTTAACTCGGGCCATAAAATTAGGTTATAGGTTTTAGGTGCTAGTTTACATATTCACTAGGTAGCGACTCCGCTCCTTGTTGGACATATTGAGTTCCACCCCACGGCCCTTAGAGGCCTTGGTAGCATGACGCTCCTTGGCGTTGAAGTGGTTGTGTCCCGACTTCCTAGCTAAAAGGCGACCATTCTTAGTGATCTTGATCCTCTTGGAATATGCCTTATTCGTCTTCATATAAGCTTGTAAATAATACTTATTCCTAGCCCCAAAGCAAGCCTATCTATAGGGCGCTTGACACTTTAGACCATATATGATATGATTGTAACAGGGAGGGTAGAGATCATGTGGAGAGTGCGTATCTCACTACGGCGAGTATGGAACATCGGGCAAGGTTTCCTGTCCTGGCTCTTGGATGACCATGAGGAGATCCGTCAGACCCCGATGCAGGTCGTGGCCCGAGCAGCGACGATTATGATTCTCTTCGGAGGAATCGTCGTCCTGCTCCTGATCTGAGTTCTTTGTTCGGCCAAGGGCACCTCTTTATGGGGTGCCCTTTATCTTATGCCCGCTCGATCACTACCGTCATGCCCTTGGGGCTCTTCTTGGCAGCTTCAGATATCTTGTACTCCACGGTTACAAACTTGAGCATGCGCTCTATGCGCTCTTTAAGAAACTTTTCATCCAAGTATTTAGCCCGTCCAGGTAAGAAGAGATCCACCTTGACCTTGTTGCCCTCTGTAAGCCACTCACTGGTCTTCTTAGCTTTGAGCGCGAGGTCGTGGTCGCCTGTGGCGAGTTTGACCTGTACAGTCTTCACCTCGGTGGAGTGAGACTTCTTGGCGAGCTTACTCTTCTTGTTCTCTTCGTATAAATATTTACCGAACTCGGCAATCTTAGCGACTGGGGGAGTGGCGGTGGGGGAGATCTCTATCAGATCAAGACCTAGTGCTTCTGCCTTCTTGAGAGACTCCTCAAGAGTGAGGACGCCCAGGTTCTCGCCTTCGGGGCCAATAACTCGCAGTTCTCGTGCTCTTATAGCGTGGTTAGTACGGGGTTGTTGCAACTTCTGTGTATGGCTAAAGTTAATTATTATTGTACACTATAAATGCATGGAATACAAATATAAACTACCATCGCTCGAAGAGCTCAAGGCTTCTCGGAAGCCCATTCATAACGATCGCATCAGACACCTCCAAACTCTCTCTGCTAGTGAGAAGTTTGCCGTCTTCATACATAAGCAGGTAGGATCTATTGGCTTCTTCTTCCTCATACTCTTATGGACTATTGCCTGGCTTGGTTGGAACATGTTCGCCCCTAGTGAGACACGCTTCGACCCTGGGCCAGCCTTTGTGATCTGGCTCTTCGTCTCCAACATCCTCCAGCTCATCCTCCTCCCGGTGATTATGGTAGGGCAGAACATTGAGGGTCGAGCGGCAGAGTGGCGCGCCCAGATGGACTTCGAGGTCAACAAGAAGGCCGAGCAGGAGATCGAGGTTGTCATCGCTCATCTAGAGAACCAGAACGAACTTCTCCTAGAACTTATTCATAGGATAGATAGGAAATAGACAATAAATAACAAAGGGGCCGCGCATCGCGCGGCCCCAAGGGTATGTTAGTCGTCCCATCCGGGCAGACTTACGGTGACTCCTCTTCCTCCTGGTGTGGTAGGTATGGTGCTGACTTCTAGATGTCCTCCTTGGTGTGTCGACATGCATTCGGGACACGCAGGGCATGGACGTATGTCATGCCCGCACTTCTTTTCTGCCACAACAGATTCATTCGTCTCGTTGTCAGCCATGCTTTCCCTCTGCCATTAAGAATAATATATAAACGAAAAAACTAGCTGTGTATTACTTATTTTTATAAAAGAGTAGTATTAGTAGTGGAGGGACAGATGATGGACGAATTGTCGGATGACCTGATCGGTCTTGGACTTCCGCACGGCGCGTTTCTCTCTCGTCTCTCGAGCTACGGTAGTTGCATGCAGTGGATCGAGCGCTCAGCCCGTACAGGGGTGCCCATACCTCCACCAGTGAGGTTCCCCCTATCTATCAAGCCAGCGCGAGAACTTGTTTACATCAAGGAGTAGTTCTTCTTCGCCGGCACCCTGAGCTCAGGGTGCCGGTTTTCGTGAAATTGGATCTTTAAGCTGCTAGGTGAAAAGTTTTATAAAAAGGTTATTATGATGCCAGAACCATTCCAGGAGGCGTTACATGTCTGATGGATTAGATACACTAGATCGAGGGCGGCCCGGACGTTGGGCTTTCGCTGCTGCCATGCTCGCGGAGGATATCAGGTTCGGGATTACGATCTGGCCATTGCCGTTCGAATTTCAACAGAGATGTTATCGTGATATGAAGCAGTTCTTCCTCGAGATTGAAGAATCTCTGAAAGGCGAAATTGGCCCATGTCGAGATTCGTACCACCTTAGTCTGCGTGCCCTAGGGTGCTTCTTAGAGACCCCACTTTTAGTAGTGAAGGGTGAAGTTGCCGGTATCACCAAGTATGCCGAAGCTCGAGCCAAACTTGCGAAGCTAGCCAAACTCTTCTCGACGCGTATTCCAGAGACAGCAGAGTCGGCAGAGTCAGAATGGAAGGAACTTGCCAACTTCTTGGAGCGGATAAAGTGTCTCGACGAGGCAGATATCCAAGATCGTCGGTATGACAGCGGCCCACCACACTACTACCTCCACTAGCTCTTCTCTCACGTCTCACACGGCGCCTGTATCTCTTGCAGGCGCCGTAAAATTTTTATCCTGTTAATATAGATACATGGAACACGAAACATTTCTGATTCTACTTAAGGATCCGGCTCACTGGCAGTTCGAGCTTTTTCTCATTTTTATTTTCGATGTAATTATCGGTCTTCTCCTCTGGCCGTTTATTAGCAAATTTATCCTCCATCACAAGTCCGACGATGACAGGATCAAGGAGTTGGAGAGGAGGGTAGACGAACTTACTAAAAATGTATGAATAAAAAAATTCTTATCGGGGTCATTATCCTTATAGTTGTTGCATGTTTTGCCTACCGACTGAGGACCAAGGATGCCGAACCAGGGTTCCAATATTTCGGTAACGAAGCGGTGGGGGATCTCAATGGTGATGGCAAAGATGATAAGGCCTACTTAGTGACGAAGACTAGTGGTGAGAGTATTGCATATTATGCGGTGGTAGAGTTACAAACGTCTAATGGATCAGAGAAGACCAACCCATTTTTTATTGGAAATGATATTGCCCCTCAATCTACCTACATTCCCAAGAATTCTATGGAACTACAGGTAAATTATGCAGAACGCAAACCAGGTGATCCTCTATCTGTGCAACCATCTGTCGGGGCAGTAAAACTTTTGAAAGTTAATTCTTCCGGAGTATTGGAAGGATTGATGAAGTGATATGAAAAAAGTTTTTATCATTCACGGTTGGGGAGGGCATCCAGAAGAAGGCTGGTTTCCTTGGGCTAAAAATAAGTTAGAAGAAAAAGGTTTTGAGGTGCATGTTCCCGCTATGCCCGATGCTCATGGGAAGGAACAACCCGAGATAGGGTCTCGTGTAAATGTAATTAGGGAGACTGTTGGAACACCTGATGACAATACGTACTTCATTGGTCACAGCATAGGTTGTCAGAGCATTGATCGTTATCTGGAAACATTGTCCCCAGAAACTAGAATAGGAGGAGTAGTATATGTAGCGGGGTGGCTTACCCTTAAAGGTCTAGATGATTATGAGGAAGAGGATAGAGAGGCAGCCAAGCCTTGGCTTGAAACTCCAATAGATTTTGAAAAAGTTAGAACAATCTCTCCTAAGTCAGTAGCTATCTTTACCAAAGATGACCCTTTCGTAGATCCTGGAAATGCTGAATTTTATAAAGAAAAGCTTGGATCTAAAATAGTGATCCTAGAATCGGGTGGGCATCTGAATGATGAATCTGGTACTAAAGAGTTGCCGGTAGCTATAGAAGCAATCGAAGAAATAAGTAAATAAAAAACGCCGCGCTCGAGACTCGAGCGCGGCGTTAGGGCGGGTTCTAGGGGAGCTTCACGTCGTCCCAGTTCCAGTTGGGGAGCCAGGCCTTGCAGAACTTGAGTGCAGCTCGGCGAACATTCGGAGTGTGGAGTGTCTCTCGAAGACCTTTGTTAGCACCAGCGTAACGAAGATCAGGGTGGAGCAACCATACTGTGCCCGGACGTTGGGGGTAGGCGATGGTTACCGCTTGGCAGACCCCTTCGTGAGAGTGGTAGAGCGGATTGCGATACCCCATCTCTTTTGCAAAGATGGGGAAATGCTTGTGGAGATCAGCGGGCCGAATGAGAGTAGACTCCCCCTTTGCGTAGAGATACTGACCCACGGCCGCGAGACACAACTCGACTCGAGTATAAG
>JANWHY010000011.1 GCA_025450175.1 Minisyncoccota bacterium | reverse complement strand
TCTGCTCAGGAGTTATGACCGTGACCCCAGCCCTAACCACTACCTACATCATGACCGCTACTAATAGTGATGGCTCTCAAGCTCCTTCTATCACTCTTACAGTAACTGTAGGTACAGCTTCTCCCTCTCCTCAACCCACACCCACTCCTGTGCCTCCACCCACATATCAACCCACTCCCACCCCACCTGTAGTCTCACCAGTACTCTCACCTACACCTACACCAAGACCAGTCTTGACCGATACAGAGAGACAGAATCTTATCAGATCTCTTCAACAGCAACTGGTTGCCCTTATCAGACAACTGATCATCCTTCTTACTCAACAGTTGCAGGGTACGGGAGCGCTCTTACTCAAGGCGTATCAGGGGGTAATTAAATAATCTTAGTTACCTCGGAGGAAGTCTTGCCAATCCATCTCTTTTTTACCTGCGGGGATTACTCGGGTAGGTAGGAAGTGTCCATCCTTTATCTCAGCATCCTTCACTACTACACGAACCTCTTCACCTCTTTTGTTTTTGTACATCATATAAGCACCGGGCCAGGTACTGTAAGCTAAGACTTTTCTAAAATTGGTTTCGGGCATTGCCTCCATATCTACGAGCCCATCCTCCTTCTCAATGAGACGAGTGAAGGTAGCCTCACTATCAATTTGCGCCCGCTCCTCTACTTTTCCTTGTAGCCACTCAGGGAGTACTGTACCAAGCAGTCGTCCCCCCACACGCCCAAGCTTCTCTTCTACTATTGCATAATGATCTGGCCAAGGAGTCATCTCGACTCTCGCTTGAGCGATGATCGGTCCATGGTCCACTCTTTCATCCATCTTGATAATAGTTACACCAGGCTCACCAGCTTCTGTAATCGTCTGTTGGATGGGGGAGGGTCCGCGAAGTTTAGGCAGAAGAGAGGGGTGGACATTGAGTGCTCCATGCTTGGGGATGTCTAGGATCTCTTGCGACAAAATTTTACCAAAAGAGGCGACGACGAAGATGTCTGGTTCTAAGGCCCGAAGCTCTTTGGTAGTGGGTATCTCTTTGGTAGAGGGGACGAGTAGAGTGGGGACAAAGCCCATATCCTCAAGTTCCTCAAGTACATATTGAGAGAAGCTTGAATTGCCGAAGAAAACAATTTTTGGCCGCACTTCGGGAGGGATCTCTCGCAGATTCTCAGCTTTATCGATGAAGAGCACTCCGTCTAAGTGATCTATCTCGTGTTGGAAGATTTGCGCTAGTAGCCCCGAGGCTCCCCGGCTAACCTTCTCTCCCTTCTCGTTGTAAGCTTCTATGCTAATCTTCTCGCTTCGAGAGACTTCTCCGTAGAGCCAGCGTACTGAGAGACAGCCCTCCTCCATCATTCTCCTCTTCTTCGAACTCTTGATAATTTGTGGATTCACGAAGGTAAGGTCCTCAATACTCTTAGCTCTATCCATCTTGGCTCCACGCTTTTTCATAATTGCAACACCCTTGACCACAAATATTCTTAGTCCCTCTCCAATCTGGGGGGCGGCTAGAGCCACACCGTCGTCTTGGGAGTGCATAGCTTCTTTCATCTCACGAATGATCTCTTGGATACGCGGCGAAGTTATCTCGCTAGGGGAGACACTTGTAGCCACTTTTCTTAAAATTGGATTGTCTTTGTCTACGATTTCTGTCATTTAGGTTTCAGGCTGCCGAAGAAATAACGGGAGAAGTTGGTTGCTTGCGAACAGCGCTTCAAGAGGTAGTCCATATCTTCTAGAGAAAGGTGACTAGTCTTCACAGCTATGGCACTTACGGGCATAGGCTTAAGGCCATCAGCGACTCTTTCGGTATTGATACGACGGACGAATTCGTCAAGCATTTTGAGTCTTGGGTGCTTAACAAATTCTTTAATATTGCGGTTTCTGAGGCTGTCGTCAATAGACTTCATATGTTGTTTAGTATAGTATCATAGTGCTTTAATCAACTCTTGAATGGCAAAAAAGCTCGGCATAGATCTTGGTACTACCAATATTTTAGTCTATGTTCCTGGCAAGGGTATAGTGCTCAACGAGCCTTCTGTAGTTGCGGTCTCTAGTGAGGATAATAGGATTGTGGCCATTGGCCAAGAGGCTAGGACTATGGTTGGCCGTACTCCAGAATCCATCATCGCCTATCGACCCATGAAGGATGGAGTGATAGCAGACTACCGAGTTACAGAGGCTATGCTTCGCTACTACATAGATAAGGCTCTGGGTAAGTGGCAACTCTTCAAGCCTGATGTGCTTATCTCGGTGCCAGCAGGAGTTACGTCTACTGAGAGACGAGCAGTGATAGAGGCCGCATTGAAGGCTGGTGCTAACAATGCCTATGTGATGAAGGAGCCTATACTTGCCGCTATTGGTGCTGGTATTGCCATCCATGAGGCGGTGGGGCACATGGTGGTAGATATTGGTGGAGGCACTACCGATGTGGCTATTATTTCCCTTGGAGGTATCGTAGCCTCCACTTCTGTCAAGGTAGCGGGCAACAAGATGGATGCGGCTATTATGGATTATGTGAAGAAGAATTTTAATTTGATTATTGGAGACAAGACTGCCGAAGATATTAAGATCACCATAGGTTCGGCTGTACCTCTTGATGAGGAGTTAAGTATGACGGTGAAGGGGAGAGACTCGATGCTTGGCTTACCTCGCACTATTGAACTCAAAACCAATGAGGTGGTGAAGGCGATATCCAAAGAGCTTCGCGAGATGATCAAGGCGGTCAAAGAAGTTCTGCAAGAGACACCACCAGAACTCTCCTCAGATATTATCGATAAAGGCATCATTATGACTGGAGGCTCCTCACAGCTCCGCAATTTCCCGGAGCTCATGCTTCGCCGCACCGGGGTCAAGGCCGCTCTCGCCAAGGATGCCTACTTCTGTGTCGCTAAAGGCACGGGCCTCGCTCTCACCCATCTCGATACTTATAAGAAGTCGATAATTGCCAAAAGGTAGTGAAGTTTGACATAGAAAAAGAAATTCCGAATGCCTTAGGTAGAGCAGGCAGACTCGAGACAGAGCATGGAGTGATAGAGACTCCAGCTTTTGTAAGTGTGGGGACCAAGGCTACAGTGAAGGCTCTCACCCCCGAGCAGATTAGAGAGACGGGCGCTCAAGTAGTACTTGCCAATACATACCACCTGTATCTCGAGCCGGGAGATGATAGGGTCAAGAAGTTTGGGGGTCTCCATAAGTTTATGAATTGGTCTGGGCCGATGATGACGGACTCCGGTGGCTTCCAAGTCTTCTCTCTCGGAGCTGCGTATGGCAAGCAGGTGAGTAAGGTAGCTCGGGACCACCTCACCCCATCTGCTAACGCATCCACCCCTCTCCTTGCGCAAGGAGAGGGGAAAGGGGTGAGGTCTGAGCAAGAACTTATTGGCTCGCTCGCTAAAGTTTCAGAAGATGGTGTCACTTTCAAATCTCATCACGATGGTTCGTTGCACTATATTAATCCGGAGAAGTCGATTGAGATCCAACACAACTTAGGGGCAGATATCATCTTCGCATTCGATGAATGTACTTCGCCTAACGAAACTTATGAGTATCAAGAAGAAGCGTTGGAGCGCACCCACCGCTGGGCAGAGCGCTCACTCGCCCAACACGATCGGCTAATTCGCGCGAATGGTACCATAAGCGAAAGTGGGCCAGCTCTCTTTGGAATTGTGCAGGGTGGGAGGGAAGAGAACTTGCGTAAACGCTCGGCAGAGTTTATCGGTGCACTTGATTTTGATGGTTTCGGTATTGGTGGTTCTTTTACCAAAGAGGATATGGAGACAGCCGTAAGGTGGGTCAACGAAATTTTGCCCAAAGAGAAGCCTCGACATCTCTTGGGGATAGGGGAGCCAGAAGATCTCTTTATGGGAGTGGAGAACGGAGTGGATCTCTTCGACTGCGTTGCTCCCACTAGGAACGGTCGAGGAGGCACGCTTTATACAAGTAGAGGGAAGATCAATATTCGCAATGCCGAGTTTAGAGAAGATCTTGGTCCTATAGATCGGTCGTGCGAGTGTAGTGTTTGTAAAAACTATACTCGCGCTTATCTCTGCCACTTGTACCGGTCTCACGAAATGCTCGGCGGCACTCTCGGTTCTATGCACAATCTCTATTTCATCATCAATCTGGTCAAGCGAATGCGCGAGGCCATAATCACTGGCCGCCTCTCAGAATTAAAGAAAGAATTTCTAGAACAGTATCAGAAATAAAAAAGGCCGGTCCGCTTTGGACCGGCCAGTACTTCATCATGGAGCTGGCATACAGCAACCACCCTTCAGATCTTGTAGTGCTTTTTTCGGATGTTGCACTGTCTCCCTCATCGGGACCGTGGACAACAGGGCCGTACATCTACAAAGGTCTTAAGCACATACTATAAATTAAGGGTGAAGAGTCAAATACGACTGTGGATTGCGAAGTTTTAAGATCGTGGTAAGCTAAATATATGAATAGGTATTGGCTAGTCGCTAACTTTATCAAGTCCATCCTTCTTGGAAGAGGGCTTGTTCTAGTGACTGTCTAATCCACCAAAGACGAAACCAGAAACAGGCCCTCGAGACTCGAGGGCCTGTTCTGTTTTTGTCCGGTCAATTGTTCTTTCACTGGTATGGGAGGAGAAGTATGTTCTATCGCAAACGAAGACTCGCTGGCAAAGTTACAGTCGCCGAACTGCTTCGTAAGGGTCCCAAGACGCACGGTCGATCTGTATGGGGAGCTCTTGGGGCCGAATTCCAGTTCGACTTTCATTCCCGAGAAATTGTTTCTCGTGAAGAGTTCGCCTCTCGTCAAAAGGAATTGGTGAAGAGACGACAGGAAAAGAGGCGTCAAGAACGACTCCAAGAAGGTCGATATCCACGAGTAGATGTCTTCGCTTCTCACCAAGTGTGATGAAAGTTCAAGGGCGGCCTATCACGGCCGCCCTTACATTTTGTATCTAAAAGATTATACTAAGCCAAATGTCAGTTTTTAAAATTAATAACCAATTCTCTCCTGCTGGGGACCAGCCTAAGGCTATTAAAGATCTTACTGAGGGAGTAAAGAAGGGTTTACGCTATCAGACCCTTCTTGGTGTGACCGGTTCGGGGAAAACTTTTACAGCCGCGAATGTAATAGCCAATATCGGCAAACCTACTTTGGTCATTGCTCACAATAAGACCTTGGCTGCACAACTGGCTCAAGAATACCGGGAGTTCTTCCCCGACAATGCCGTGCATTATTTCGTCTCTTATTACGACTTCTATCAGCCAGAGGCTTATCTTCCGGTGACAGATACTTATATAGAGAAGGAAGCCATGATCAATGAAGAGATTGAGCGCTTGCGCCACGCTTCTACTCAAGCTCTTCTCACGAGGAAGGATGTGATCATCGTGGCTTCGGTCTCGTGTATTTATGGTCTTGGTAATCCAGAAGAGTATGAGAAGGTCAATCTCAAGATCGAGGTTGGTATAAGTAGGACTCGCACTGAGCTCATCCGCGAACTTATTGATATCCACTACACTCGCACCAATGCTGATGTGAAGCCTGGCCTCTTCCGCGCTTTGGGCAACAGTATTGAGGTCATGCCAATCTCCGAGCGTTACATATATCGTATCGAGTTCGAGGGCGATAAGGTTCAGGTGATAAAAAAGATTGACGCCGTCTCCCGCACTATTGTCTCGGAGCCTGAGACCCACTTCATCTTCCCGGCTAAGCACTTCATCACAGATGACGAAGACAACAAGCGCGCGCTAGAAAGTATTAAGTCCGAGCTCCAAGATCGCCTAGAAGACTTAGGGAAGGCTGGGAAAATATTGGAGGCTGAGCGTCTTAAACGTCGTACTACTTATGACTTGGCGATGATCCGCGAGGTTGGCTACACCAACGGGATCGAGAATTATTCCCGTCACTTCACCGGCAAAGCTCCGGGTGAGCCCCCATACACTTTGCTTGACTACTTCCCTAAAGATCCTGCGGGCAAACCAGACTTCCTCACTATTATCGACGAGTCGCATGTCACGGTACCTCAGATTGGCGGTATGTATGCCGGAGACCAATCGCGTAAGGCGACTCTTGTCGAGCATGGTTTCCGGCTACCTTCTGCTCGGGACAATAGACCGCTCCAGTTTGAAGAGTTCCAAGAGAGAGTCGGTCAAACTATTTTTACCAGTGCTACTCCGGCTGCATATGAGAAAGAGGTGAGTGGGCAAGTAGTCGAACAAGTCATCCGTCCTACTGGTCTTGTCGACCCACTTATATCGGTAAAGCCTATTCAATCTAAAGGATCTTATAAGGGCCAAATACATGACTTTATAAGCGAGGCCGAAGGAGTGGTGAAGAAGGGCTTCCGCGTCATCGCCACAACTCTTACCAAGAAGATGGCGGAGGATCTCTCTGAGTTTCTCAAGGAGAAGGGTATAAAGGCGACATATCTCCACAGCGAGATCAAGACCATAGATAGGATCGAGATTTTAACCAACTTCCGCCGTGGAGAGTTCGACATACTAGTGGGAGTGAATTTGCTTAGAGAAGGACTGGATCTACCTGAGGTAGCTCTTATTGGCATTCTTGATGCGGACAAAGAAGGATTCTTGCGCAGTGAGACATCACTTATCCAGATTATTGGTCGGGCCGCGAGGAACGTGGAGGGCAGGGTGATTCTCTATGCAGACGAGCTCACGCGCTCTATAGAACACGCCATCTCTGAGACCGAGAGGCGCCGCAGTATCCAGACTGCCTACAATAAGAAGCACAACATAACACCCAAAACTATTATCAAGAAGATTAAGGATATAACGGATACTCTCGAGCGAGAGCATCGTCAGGCAGTAGATACCCTCCTTCTAACTGATGAGAAGATATTTGCCAAAACTCCTAAAAAATTGATAAAAGCTAAGTCGGAAGAGATGGAAGAAGCGGTCAAGAACTTAGACTTTGAGACTGCGGCTATCCTGCGGGATGAGATCCGCGCACTTGAGGCTCGCCTTGGCAAAAAATAGGCTATAATTAGTTTACTTACAAGTAAATTAATTTAAACATGTCACTTAGAGCAGAGGTGGGGGTATCGAGTGGGGACAATGCCTATACTGTGGGAGCCAATGCTGCCCAAGAAGCGCTGACCAAACTCGGATTTCAGGCGAACTTAGCCATCGTTTTTGCCTCGTCGGCATATGATCAAGAGAAGCTTCTTATGGGTGTGCGCTCTATTACTAAGGATGCTCTACTCGTGGGTTCTTCTACAGCTGGAGAGATTACTACCGATGGGCCTTCGATCAAGCATTCTGTAGCAGTTATGCTCATGTCTTCACCGGATGTGAAGTTCTATGCCGCAGTAGGAGAGGGTATTGCCAATGGGCCTCGTGATGCAGGTAAGAGGGTGGGGGAAGAGGTGAAGAAGCTTGCAGGGACAGATCTTAAGGCCTTTATGATGATCCCGGATGTGCTGGCTGGTAATGGTGCTGACACTGTGCGTGGAGTGCTCGATGCTCTAGGAGAGCACTTCCCAGTAGTGGGTGGGGCTTCTGGGGATGACTTCAAGTTCGAGAAAACCTTCCAGTATCTCAATGACAAAGTATACTCAGGATCTGTGGTGGGCTTAGGCTTAGTAGGTAACTTCAAAATGGGTATCGGGGTCAAGCATGGCTGGATCCCCGTCGGCTCTCCTATGAAGGTCACTCGCTCTACGGGTGCTGTACTCCATGAGCTCAATGGCGCTCCTGCTATTAATATTTACAAAGATTACTTCGGAGCCGAAGAGGCCGAGAAACTCCAGAAAGAAACTCTGGCCAAACTCGCTATCACTTACCCCTTGGGTATGACAGTCGCAGGGAGCGATGAGATGTTGATTCGTGATCCTATTACGGTAGATAAGAATGGTTCTATCACTTGTGCCGCCGAGATTCCCGAAGGCTCAGAGATCAGACTAATGATTGGCTCTCGTGAAGAGGCGGTCAAGGTTGCTAAGCTCGCGGCTGAGAAGGCTATAGACCAGCTAGATGGCAGTGCTCCTAAGGCAGTGATCATCTTCAACTGTATTGCGAGGAACAAGCTCTTCGGTGAGCGCTCTGGAGATGAAATTGATGCTATCCAAGAAGCAGTAGGTAAGACCACTCCTCTCATCGGCTTCTACACTTATGGAGAGCAAGCTCCACTCGGTGGAGAAGTAAGAAATATCGAGAAGTGCAATCCTGCCTTCCATAACGAAACGGTCGTTATCTGTGTCCTAGGAGAATAACTTCATGCCTCCTGGCTCCAATAGTCAAACCAGATACTTCCTATCTCTTACACAGAGGTTACGCATTGGGTTTGTATTGCTGATGGTGATCATTATCTTCCTTACTATTGCGATTCTTCACCATCTTCGCGAACGGGATCAAGTAATCCTTTTTGTTGGATTAGTTCTTCTCCTGCTTACCATATATAAGATAGCTATCTCTCCTTATATTGGAGATCTCCGGACTCAGATGGAGGCGTTAAGTAAGGCTAGCGAAGATAGTATTCAAGCTTCGAAAATGCTAATTCGTCGCGATCTTGATCTCAACCGTGCCAACGACAAGTTGCGCGAGCTGGATGAGGCTAAGTCGAACTTCATCTCCATTGTCGCCCACCAACTTCGCACCCCACTCTCTAGCATCAAGTGGACACTCAATATGATCCTAGAAGATACCTTGGGAAGTCTCACTACAGAGCAAAGGTCTTTTCTCATGAAGTGTTACGAGAGTAATGAGCGCCTGATCGTGCTGATCAATGACATGCTTAGTGCCGATCGTGTTGAGTCTGGCAAACTCAAGTACTCTATGGTGCCTACATCTATCTTCAACCTTATCGACAATATCCTCTTCGAGATGACTCCGATGATAAGTAAGAAGAAGTTGAAGCTTACTTTTGAAAATCGGACCGATGATATTCCTCACGTCCTTATCGATACCGAGAAGATGCGAGCCGCTCTACAAAACTTATTGGAGAACTCAGTTAAGTACACCCCTGAGGGAGGGGCGCTTACTATTGGCTTTAAGCATATAGAGAGCTTTGTGGAAGTCTGGGTGCGAGATACAGGTATTGGTATTCCCCAAGAGGAGCAGGACAGGATCTTCACCCGTCTCTTTAGAGCACGCAATGCTATTAAGGTCGAGACGGGTGGTTCGGGCTTAGGACTCTTTATTACCAAGGGTATTGTAGAAAAGCATGGGGGTAAGATCTGGTTTGAGTCTAAGGTGGGAGAGGGTTCGACCTTCAGCTTCAGCATCCCCGCTGTAAAATAACGTGTTATAGTAATTACCATGGCAAAAAAGATTTTGATCGTAGAGGACGATGTTTTCCTCGGGGATGTTCTGACAGAGAAGTTTAAGAAGGATGGGTTCGAAGCCATCCTCTCTCGGGATGGGGCCGAAGGTCTCCAGAAGATGAAGGAGCTTAAGCCAGATCTCATCCTTCTAGACATCATTCTTCCCACTATGAATGGTTATGAAATCTTAGAGGCTAAGCATAAGGATCCCGATATAGAAAAAATTCCGGTAATTATCATCTCCAACTCTGGCCAGCCTGTAGAGATCAATAGAGCTCTAGAGCTTGGAGTTAAGGACTATTTTATAAAAGCTCAGTTTGATCCCGAAGAAGTGATGGTGAAGGTGCGAGCATTTCTTGAGAAGGAGGGTGGTAACCTGAGTAGTATTGGTGGAGATAAAAAAGCGACCTCAGATCGAGTGGCCGGCAAGAAGATTATGTGGGTGGAAGATGACAACTTCTTGAGTGAGATAGTTGCGAGGAAACTTGCCACCGAGAAGTGTACCTTGATCCACAATACTAACGGAGAAGAGGCGCTCTCGGTGGTAGAGCAAGAGAAGCCAGATATCATAATGCTCGATATCTTATTGCCAGGGATGAATGGTTTTGAAGTTCTGGAGAAGTTGAAGTCTAATGAGAAGGTAAAGAACATCCCAGTAGTACTTCTTTCTAATCTTAGCCAAGAGAATGATATTGAGAAGGGTAAGGCTTTAGGAGCAGAACGCTTCCTTATAAAGGCGGCCTCAAATCTCGACGAGATCATCGACCAGATCGCTGATATCTTAGAATCGCGTAAGTAATCACCTTTGTGATATGATTGCACCTCGCCCCTAGGGATGAACCCCGGGTGACTTTCGATATCTATTTATGAAAAAGGATCAGAATGAGTCTTATATAGAAGTGCGTGGCGCGCGTACTCACAACTTGAAAAACGTGAGCGTCAAGATGCCGCGCGACAAGATGATTGTCTTCACTGGGCTTTCTGGCTCGGGCAAGTCTTCATTGGCTTTTGATACTATCTTTGCTGAGGGGCAGAGGCGCTATGTAGAGTCTCTCTCTTCTTATGCTCGCCAATTCTTGCGCCAAATGCAGAAGCCCGATGTCGATGAGATTACCGGCCTCTCCCCAGCTATCTCTATCGATCAGAAGTCACGCTCCAATAACCCTCGCTCGACCGTGGCCACTATTACTGAGATCTATGACTATCTCCGCATTTTGTACGCGCGCATTGGCAGGCCGCACTGTCTTATCTGTGGCACAGAGATCAAGAAGCTCTCCAACGAAGAGATCAAGAACTTTATCCTGGAGAAGGCAGTAAAGGGCAAAAGAGAGATAGAGATCTGGTCTCCGGTAGTGAGAGGTAGGAAGGGGGAGTATTACCAACTTCTGTATGATCTCTTGGGTAAGGGCTTTACTACTGTAGCAGTCGACGGTAAGAAGTATTCTCTCCGGGAACGCATAGCACTTACAAAGACTAAGAAGCACGAGATCGCTGTGCTGGTAGATGCTATCAACTTAGATGAGGCGAGTGGTGAGGAGCGACTGAGCGAGTCTATAGAGCGTGCTCTCAACGAGTCTGACGGACTCCTACTCTTAAAAATTGCCGACCTGCCTGCGCAAGTAGGTGAAGAGCATCTTATGAGCGCTAAGTGGTCTTGTCCTAAAGATGGTTTCTCCTTCCCCGAGATTGAGCCACGGCTCTTCTCCTTCAACTCCCCATATGGAGCATGCCCTCTGTGTAATGGTTTGGGTACTAAGCACCTCTTCGGTTCTGAGCCGTGTGATAAGTGTCATGGGGCACGACTGCGCGAAGAGGCTCTCCATGTGACGATTGGTGGTAAAAACATAGTCGACTTGACCAGACTTTCTATTGGTGAGACGGACGAGTTTTTCCGTAAGCTTAAGCTCACCATAAGAGAGAAGAGTATTTCTAAAGTGGTGACCAAGGAGATCGAGGCGCGACTTTCCTTCATGCTCAATGTTGGGATTGAGTACTTGGCTCTCAACCGTAAGGCCCACACTCTCTCGGGTGGAGAGTCTCAGCGTATCCGCCTAGCAAGTCAGCTGGGTTCTGGTTTAGTGGGGGCGCTCTATGTACTCGATGAGCCGACCATTGGCTTACACTCTAGAGACAACGATCGCCTGATCAAGACACTTATAAATCTCAGGGATCTCGGAAACACTATCATCGTGGTTGAGCATGATGAGGAAACAATCTTTGCCGCTGACTACCTGGTCGACATTGGACCTGGTGCCGGTACTCACGGAGGTAAGGTGGTGGTGGCAGATTATCTCGAGCCGCTTCTCTTGGCCAAGAAGAATGAGAGTAAGTCTCTGACTCTTGCATACCTACGTGGCGAGGAGAGAGTTGAGGTGCCGGCGGAGCGTCGCACTAAAGAGAGGGGAGAGATCAAGATTCGCGGTGGAAATATCTTCAATATAAAAAATCTTAATGTCGACATTCCCCTTAGTCGCCTGATCGCGGTCACCGGAGTCTCGGGTTCTGGCAAGTCCTCCTTCGTTTACGAGATTTTACACAAGAACTTACAGACGAGACTTGATAGGCGCTATCGCCGGGCAGGGACCTTCAACTGCCAATCTTTTTCAGGATCAGAATATTTGGGTCGGGCGATCCTTATTGATCAGTCACCAATCGGTCGTACGCCGCGCTCTAACCCCGCTACTTATACAGGAGCCTTCACTTTCATTCGCGAGCTTTTCGCTGAGACGGCGGAGGCGAGAGCGCGAGGTTGGAAGCCCAATAGATTCTCCTTCAACGTACGGGGTGGGCGTTGTGAGACGTGCCAGGGTAATGGCATGATCGAGGTGGAGATGCACTTCCTACCTACTGTCTATGTGCCCTGTGATGTCTGTCGTGGTAAGCGCTTTATGAAGGAGACTCTTGAGGTGAAGTACAAACATAAGTCTATCTATGATGTCTTGGAGATGACAGTAGAAGAGGCAATGACCTTCTTCGAAGATATTCCGGCCATTTCTGACCGTATCAAAACTCTAAACGATGTAGGGTTAGGTTATCTTGCTCTGGGGCAATCTGCCACCACTCTTTCTGGTGGAGAGGCTCAGCGGGTGAAGATTGCTTCTGAACTATATCGTCCCCACGTCGATAAGACGATTTATATCTTGGATGAGCCTACTATCGGTCTGCATTATGCCGATGTGAAAAAGTTGATAGAGATTCTCGAGCGCTTAGTAGATAAGGGCAATACCGTACTGGTCATTGAGCACAATCTCGATTTTGTAAAAAGTGCTGACTACGTCCTCGACATTGGTCCAGAAGCGGGGGACAAGGGCGGATCTCTTGTGGCCAAGGGCACTCCCGAGGAGGTGGCCAATACGGATACGCATACGGGTAAGTATCTAAGAAAAGTTCTAAGGAAGAAATAGTTATGAAGTTACAGGATTTAGCACAATTCAATCTCCCAGATATGCCGGGGGTGTACTTCTTCCGAAAGGGAGGGGAGATCTTGTACGTGGGGAAAGCTACCTCACTTGTAGACAGAGTGAAAAGTTACTTTGTGAAAGATATTTTTCTCTCTCGGGGTCCACGGATTGTGAAGATGCTTGAGGAGGCAGATAGGATAGACTTCGTCCAAACAGATTCGGTACTCGAGGCTCTGATACTTGAAGCTAACCAGATTAAGTCGCATCAACCTATATATAATGCGCGCGAGAAGGATGATAAGAGTTATAACTTCGTTACTGTAACGAAAGAGGATTTCCCCAAGGTCCTGATCACTCGCGGGTCTGGCACTTATGGACCCTTTCCCCATAGTGCCGAATTGAAAGAGGGTTTAAAGATTATTCGTAAAATTTTCCCTTATCGGGATGAGAAGTGTAAGATCACTTCGAAGGGTAAACCTTGTTTCAACGCCCAGATTGGACTCTGCCCTGGCCCTTGCGCGGGCTCTATTTCTAAAAGAGATTATAGGAAAAGCATTAGATATATAAAACTCTTTTTCGAAGCGAAAAAGACCGATCTTATAAAGACTCTAGAGAAGGAGATGAAGGCTCTTGCTAAGGCGCAAAAGTTCGAAGAAGCCCAAATGTTGAAGAGGAAACTCTTCGCCCTTGATCATATCCAAGATATCGCAATGATAAAAGCCGATCTCGCTGAAACTTTTTCCGGCTCATTTCGCATAGAGGCTTATGATATCGCCCATATTTCTGGGACCAATGTTGTGGGCGTAATGACAGTGGTGGAAGATGGGGAAGTGAATAAGAGTCAGTATCGCAAGTTCAAAATTAAACTAGATAAGAACAATGACACCAAGAATCTAAAAGAAGTTCTGTCTCGTCGGCTTGGTCACTCTGAGTGGCGTTTCCCAAATTTAATCGTAGTGGATGGTGGTAAAGGTCAGATCAACGTCGCAACTAAGGTTGTTAAGGAAGCGGGACTCGAGTTTGTACAAGTGGTTTCGGTGGTGAAGAATGACAAGCACAAGGCTCGGGAGATCCTAGGTCTAGAAGATAAGAGTTTAGAGAAGTCAGTACTCATCGCGAATTCTGAGGCTCATAGATTTGCCATCGGGTACCATCGCAAATTACGTTCAAAAGGTTTTAGGTTATAATTCAGGCATGTCTATACTCGAGCCATCCAAGATCAGAGTGGCAGTTATACGTGGCGGGCCTTCGAGTGAGTACGATGTCTCGATGAAGACGGGTCAGCACGTATTATCTATCATTAGAGAGAGACCCGAGCTCTATGATCCTCTAGATATCTTTATCTCTAAGAGTGGGGAGTGGCACCGCTCGGGCTTAGTGGAAGAGCCTCACCAAGCTCTCCGTCATACCGATGTGGTTTGGAATGCTCTCCATGGGAGTTACGGAGAAGATGGCCAGGTCCAAAGGCTTTTAGAGAGGATGCAGATACCCTTCACTGGCCCTACTTCTATGGCGGCCGCTCTTTCTATGGATAAGCATCTTACAAAAGAACATTATAAGCGTCACTCCCTTCTTACCCCTCGTCACGAACTCCTGAGAGCTCATTCTTACACTGATGACCACCTACTCTTTATCTTCAAGAACTACCTGCATCCGGTGATTATTAAGCCAGCTTCTAGTGGTTCCTCTATTGGCATGAAGGTGGCATCAAGCTACCAAGAACTTAGAGAGGGTGTGGCGGAGGCCCTCAGACATTCTAAGAAAGTTTTAGTAGAAGAGTTGATAAGAGGTAAGGAAGCTACTTGTGGAGTGGTAGATGACTTCCGGGGCAAGCGTCATTACGCTCTTCTCCCCATAGAGATAAGAAGGCCAAAAAATGCTCAATTCTTCAACTACACTGATAAATATTCTGGAGAAGTTGAGGAGATATCTCCAGGCAACTTTTCCTCTACGGAAAGAGAGGCTCTTGAGGACCTCGCTATCCAGGCTCACTCAACCCTAGGTTTGAGACACTACTCGCGCTCTGACTTTATCATCACGCCCAAGGGGAAGATATATATATTAGAAACAAATTCGCTACCAGGATTCACTACAGAGTCTCTCATGCCTAAGGCGATTGGTTCTGTAGGGTGGTCGCCACAGAGTTTCGTCCACCACATATTAAGTCTTGCATTATGAAGTACGCACTCTTACTCATCGCTTATTTATTAGTGCCCATGACACTACTTGCTCATGAGGTTCCTGACGCGGTGACTATCCATATGTATGACGATCATTATGAGCCGACCAATATCACTATTGAGGCTGGGACTACGGTAGTATTCGAAAACAAGGGAGATAAAGAGCATTGGCCAGCCTCCAACATTCATCCCACACACACCCTATATCCAGGCTCCAATATCGACAAGTGTGGTACAGAAAAAGAGGAAAATATTTTCGATGCTTGTAGAGGTATTGGTACAGGAGAAGAATATTCATTTGTATTCACTCAAGCTGGTAGCTGGAAGTATCATGACCATCTCTTCCCAAACTTGAAGGGCACTATTGTCGTCACAGGCACATCTCTAGAATCTGAGGCGGCAGAGACTGAAGTGAAAGAGAGCTTCTTCGAGCGATTTATAAATTGGGGAGAGCTTGCTGTTACTAAAGTTTATTTCAAACTTCTGTCGAAGCGGGCTGAAGCTAAACTCAAGGCTCTCGATATGAAGGAGGTGGGTAGAGATGATACAGCTCTAAGATATTGGCTTAAGCTCTTTAGTCCTAAGGATATGATGATCGAACTTCTTAGTGATACTGGAGGTGGTTCGAGCGTTGACTGTCATACTCAGGCACACCACCTTGGTCGTGTCTCTTACGAGCTCTATGGTTCAGAGGCTTTCCAGTTTGGTGATTCGTCTTGTCACTCAGGCTTCTATCATGGGGCTATGGAGACTTTCCTTGCTGAAAAGGGGTTAGACAATCTCACTCAAAATATCAAAGATGTTTGTAGCATCTTCCCAACTTCTTTTGGCCACTTCGAATGTTTGCATGGAGTGGGGCACGGACTCATGGCTTACGAGGATTATGACCTACCTCAGTCGCTAGAAG
Source organism: Minisyncoccota bacterium (assembly GCA_025450175.1). Taxonomy (GTDB): domain Bacteria; phylum Patescibacteriota; class Minisyncoccia; order Phycocordibacterales; family Zambryskibacteraceae; genus UBA5004. Next base: position 27,212 of record JANWHY010000011.1, on the reverse strand, counting down.
ATTGTAAATTATTAGGGGACAGCTTCTCTATAAGTTCGTGTTACGGAGGAGTCTTTATGGAAAATGTGGTGGCAGGCCAAGGTCAAGGAGCTATCATTGGTCACGATACTAAGTGGGCTAACCATACTGACCCGCACTTCCCCTGCAATGCGTTAGATAAAAACGATTACCAAGTCCGCTACGACTGTTATCAGATGCAGACAAGCTGGATGCTTACAATCTTCAACTTTGACTATGAGCGGGTAGCTAAGGAGTGTTTAAGAGCGGGAGACATGACTCCAGTATGTTTCAAGAGTCTTGGTAGGGATATCTCTGGTAATGCTCTCCGGAATCCGCAAACAATAGTGACTCGGTGTGCGACTGTGACAACAAACAAAGAACTTCACAAGCAATGTATCGATGGGGCGGTCCACGTGATAGTCGACTTCTGGGGGGAGAAGCTTGAGGATCAGGCGGTCCAAGTATGTAAGCTCCTAACGAGCCAAGAAGAGAAACAGCCTTGTTATGAGCTCTTAACCTGGCGCCTTAAGGATGTCTTCGCCGATAAGAGTATCAGAAGTAATAGATGCAGTCTCTTCGAAGATAAGTATCAATATCTCTGTAAGGAAAATTAGAGCCCGCCCGAACGACCGTCTGGTCGGGCGGGTTGGTAGATGACATCTTTGCGTTCGACGACCACCTTCCAACCTTTACTCTTCGCGTGAGTGTAGAGTAAATTATTGGGGTTAAAGGCGATTGGGTTAGCGACCATGGATAAGAAGGAGATGTCGCTCTCAGTATCGCCCACTCCTACCGAATTTTCTAGAGTTAGATGTTCTTTGGTTACGGCGCGTTCCAGAATGTTGGCTTTGTGGAAGATAAGCTCTTTGTCCAAGATGACTCCGGTGAAGATACTTCTCTCATCAATCTCATACTTAAGCCCATACACTTTGTCGAAGAGTAGAGACTCGGCGAATCCATCTACCACGAGCTTGGGGGAGTGGGAGATGGCTAGGAGATAGTAACCATCGTTCTTTAACTTATGAGTGAGATCTCGAGTATAGCGGTAGACTCTGTTCTCTTGGTGGGTGACGATGAGTGCGGCAGCACTCTCTAACTCAGCTTTGCGTACGCCCTTAATATATTTCTCAAATACATTTACCACGGCCATGATGTAGTCGTGGTAAGAGCCCTTCCTGTCTAGCCAGGCAAGATGCTCTCGGCCATACTCGAGTCGAGCGTTGTCTGGGAAAATCTTCCGATCGATCAGAATATTTACCAACTCTATAAGTAAGCTAGAGCGGAAGATGGTTCCGTCGATATCAAATATTGCTACCTTTCTCACGACTCTATTTTCCTACCTCTACTTTAAATCCGGCATAGGCAATGCGCTTCATGTCGAAAGGCATTCCTGGTTCATCTTTTTTATCATATTTCTTCTGGAAGTAGGTCATTACCTTCTTATTAACCATATCTCGGTGCGACTTCGATTTGTAAGTTATAAAGGAGAACCACACATTTTCATTAGACTTTGCCCGTGTCATTTTATGGAAGGTAAACGTTATAAGTGGGGGCTTAGGGTCATCCATAATACATTCTTTATAATCGAGAGCTCCGAATCTCATCCAAACCTTCATGGCTTCGCGAGCAAGCTTCTGGTATTTAGCCTTATTCTTTTTTGGAATAGATAGTACAAATCCATCCACATATCCTTCTTTTTTCATGACATTATTATAGCACTCCTATTTGGTGGACCCACGGGGAGTCGCACCCCGGACTCGTCCATGCCATGGACGCGTGTTACTGCTATACCATGGGCCCTAAAAACTTTTGTTTAAATAAGATAGCACGGTTTATAATTTTGTTGTATTCTTTTGAGGCTACGGGCCCTTAGCTTAGTTGGTAGAGCGCCTCATTTGCAATGAGGAGGTCAGCGGTTCGAATCCGCTAGGGTCCACACATTTGACATAAATCTATTACGTGATATAATATAGGAAGAAGGGGTGATCGATGAAGATGAAGAGAGTGATGCTCGTCGACAGTGATGGCGCTAGGCGGGACGAGGTTGCGAAGATTATTATGATGGAGGGTTATGGAGTAACTCCTGTTCCTGGTGCCGAAGGGGCCTTAATACTTCTAGAGGGAGATATGAGGTACGACCATATCTTCGCAGAGGTGGAGCTTTCGGGGGTCAGTGGACCTGAGCTTCTCGCAATCATCAGGGCGAATCCTCCCCTGGCATCTCTCCCATTTGCCCTAATGGGGGATTCGGACTTTACCACTTTTAGAGGTGAGAAGGTCGAGCTGGGTCGATTCTGCCTTGTTCGTGGTGCTAGTTACCATCCTCATCCGATCAATTATCGTGAGATGCTCAGGGATCTTGTTCCGAAAGGAGCTTAGGATCCTTAAAAGGCCACCCCCGCCTAGGGGTGGCCTTTTCTTATTAATATGGTATGTTGGATAGGATAACTAATAATAAAATTATGGACGAAAAAGTCATTGGTTACTGTGTTAAATGTAAGCAAAAGAGGGAGATGAAGGATGTTAAGAGGGTTGAGATCAAGCCTGGTCGCCCAGCTGCTAAGGGAACTTGTACCGTCTGTGGAACAGGCATGTACAAGATCCTTCCTAAGAACGCCTAGTTAATTAGACCAGCTAATGGGGAAGATTGTCTCTATCTTAGTGGTTCTTGCTGTACTTATTGGATTCCTTTTTGTAGTGGGTAAGAACCGTATGCCCACTACCGACGATCTACCGTCTACGACAGAAGTCCCGGCCGACGTTCTCGCACACATCCAATCCAAGGCCAATCTGATAGTAGTCGACTCCCCGGTGCCCCTTGGAAACATCACTTCTCCCATAGTCGTGCGTGGCAAAGCTCGCGGGACTTGGTACTTCGAAGCTAGCTTCCCTATAGATATAGTGAACTGGGATGGACTTATCATCGGCCAAGGTCACGCTGAGGCACAAGGAGACTGGATGACCGAAGAGTTCGTACCCTTCATAGGCACCATCGAGTTTACTGAACCTGCTATCCAAGGAGAGCTTGGGAAGCGCGGCACTATCATCTTCCGTAAGGATAATCCCTCAGGTCTCGCCGAACACGACGACGCGCTAGAGATCCCTATTACCTTCGGAGACTAAGCAAATGGGCAAAAAATGACGAAGGTTCTTTTCCTCATAATTTTAATTCTAGGAGGTATAGGCTGGAAGTATCACGAAGTCATCTTCGCCAAGAGGCCTTGTGAGGAGCCTATCACTTATAACATTAACAAGTTCGACGAGAGGTTTAAGATCTCTCAACCTGATTTCTTACTATCTCTTCGCGAGGCGGAAGGTCTATGGGAGAAGGCTCTTGGCAAAGAACTTTTCACTTACGATGCGGTAGCGGGGAAATTACCTATTAATCTTATTTATGATTATCGCCAAGAGACTACCAAGACTCTTGAGAACCTGGGTAGTGAGTTAGCACAGGACGAGAGTACTTATAAGAAGTTTCGTGCCAACTATTTAGCGGAGAAGACCTCTTACGAAGAAGCCAAGAGAGATTACGATAACAAGGTTACAGCTTTTAATCTTGCTAATAGTGCTTACCAAGGTAAGGTCGAAGCTTGGAACAAGTCTTCACGTACTTCTAAGAAAGAGTGGCAAGCTCTCGAGGATGAGCGCACCACTCTTGAGAGACAGACCGCTGAACTAGAAGTTCTGGAGGCCAAGCTCAATCTAAGAGTTCATGCGCTGAACTCTCTAGTAGAGTCGCTTAACCACTTGGCAAAAGCCCTTAACCTCAACGTAGAGACCTACAACACTATTGGGGCAAGTCGTGGAGAATCCTTCACCGGGGGTCTCTTCTACCAGAATCCGACTGAGTACGGTATAGATATTTATGAGTTCAAGAACCGCGCCAAGCTTGTGCGCGTACTCGCACATGAGCTTGGGCACGCGCTTGGTCTTGAGCATACAAGCGACCCAGACTCTATAATGTATTACCTCAATGAGAGTGAGGCTGGAGTTCTTGCTATGGCAGATATAGATGCTCTCAAGGCTCTTTGTGGGGCAGAATAAAAATGTTAAAATAGCGCGATCATGGGATTCAAAAACTTTTTACTCAAGCAGGCCTTGAAGATGAAGATGAAGGACGTGCCCGAGGCCGAGCGCGATATGATGCTTACGCTAGTAGAGAAGAATCCAGAATTTTTCAAAAAGATTGGTGATGAGGTCAAACGCAGGATGAAGAATGGTGAGAGTGAGATGGCCGCCACTATGGTAGTGATGAGAGAGAACCAAGCGGAGTTACAGAAGCTAATGGGGCGCTAATATGTCGAAGAAAATTTTCATACTTCTCGGTCACCCAGATAACGACAGTTTCAACTTCACATTGGCGAGTGAGTATGAGAGGGGCGCGGAGACTGGAGGTCATGAAGTCCGCCGGATGAATCTGGGTGAAATGAAGTTTGACCCCATCCTCCACCATGGCTACCGCACGATCCAAGAGCTCGAGCCCGATCTATTATCCTTCCAAGAGAATGTGAGGTGGTGTGACCACTTTGTAATCTTCTATCCATCATGGTGGTCGACTATGCCAGCTCTTCTCAAGGGTCTCATCGATCGAGCCTGGATTCCGGGCTTTGCTTATAAGTTTACGGGCGAATTTACCTGGATTAAGTTACTCAAGGGCAGAAGCGCGCGAATGATAGTCACCTCAGACACTATCCCACTTGCTCAGCGCATAATCTTCGGCGATACGACCAATGAGTTACGCAATGGTGCTCTCTGGTTTGCCGGCTTCGGCCCTATTCGTGTCAAGAAGTTTGGCTACCTCAAACACTTCAACACCACTGGCCGCCGCGAACGGATCAAGAAGAAAGTTTTTAATATGGGGAAACAGGCTAAATAGCAAACAAAAAGAGCCGCAAGGCTCTTTTTGTTTTATTGAATGCTGGAGCTATTACAATCCTAAGGTCGTAGCGGTGAAGATGGGACTGACTGTTCTGTTGCCTGTTGCGTCTTTAGATTCGACCGCGAAGAAGTAGGGAGTAGAAGAGGCCAGGCTGGTGACTTGCAGAGAGTGGTTCTCGGTAAGAGCATTAGTCTCTACGAAGCTTGTGGTTGTAGCGTTTACATTGAGAGCGTCTAGAGTGCCGAAGTAAACCTTGGAAGTAGCGTTCTCGCTTGTATGCCAACCTACTGTGGCGGTAGAGGAGCTAGTCAGGATCACTATGCTTGAGATGGTAGGAGCCGCAGTGTCTACTGGTGCTCCTTTAGTAGTGAAGCTCATTTCGCTTGAGGTGGTAGCGTTGCCTGAATGGTCTTTGGATCTTAATACGAAGTAGTAAGTGGTGCTGGCGGTAAGGTTAGGGATAACTACTTTGTGATCCTTGGTCTCTGTAGCGTTAGCGATCTTCGGAGTTGAAGTGCTACTTACATTGACGCCGGCGGAAGTGTTCCAGAATAGGGTAGTGTCTGCGCGTTCGCTCGTATGCCAGGTGATAGTTGCCTTGTTGGTAGTGGTCACGATCTTAACATCGGTAATAGTCGGAGCTATAAGATCTTGCGTAGTAGAAGAGGCTACACCACGGAACTTCTTAGCGATGCCGAAGGGGATGAAGCAGTTACTAAGGTCTACGTCTACTTCTCCATGATGCTTTATAAAGCCGGGAGCTATAAGGTGTCCGAAAGCTCGGAAGCAGAGCTTGATCTCTTTCTTATCTTGCTTTCTTTCTGCTTTGTTCTTCTCAACCTGCACTTTCTTATCGCTCTTATCTTGATTACCGTTCTCCTTAGCATAGGCTAAGGTACCCACGCCTAAGATTAGGACGGCGAGGATAAGGGGTAAGGCAAACCTTTTAATAATGTGGATAGTCATATGGTTAAGTAATAGGTATTATTCTTGCGCCGAGGCGCCAATATAGTAGACGTTCTACGTACGAATTCCTTTCAACTCCAAATTATGAAAGGATAGAGAGGCCCCACCGTCATGAGTAGGAGAGAACAATTCGAGCAAATTTATGAGGAGGAGGCGGATAAGCTCTTCCGCTTCTCGCTCTTTAGAGTATCTGACAGGGAGAGGGCTATAGATCTGGTACAAGAATCCTTCGCTCGTCTGTGGCAGAAGTTGGCTAGTGGCGAGGAGGTGAGTAATAGAAAAGGCTTCCTATATAGAACAGCTCGCAATCTCATCATCGATTGGTATAGGAAGAAGAAGACCCTCTCTCTCGATACGAGCTTCGAAGAAGAGAGCGCTCCAGATATAGAAGACGAGAGGGCTTACGAGGCTATAGAGATGGAGGCAGAGGTCAGTCGAGTACTCGAAGTTCTAAAGAGTTTACCGGAAGAATCTCGGGAGGTTGTATATCTGCGGTTTGTAGAAGATCTTAAACCGCAGGAGATTGCCGAGTTACTTGGGGTCAATCCTAATGTGGTCTCTATACGCATAACTCGAGGACTAAAAGATCTTAAGAAAAAGTTACATATCAAAGAATGAATGAAGAATTTAACAAAGGAATAAAGAGTCCTGCCCCGTACGATCTTGAAAAGATTCGTTCGGGGTGGAATAGTATAAGACTTTCCCAATCTGAGAAGGAGAAGATGCTCCAGAAGATTTTTAGTGCGCCGATAAAGTCTCCGTATGTATTTCCTATCCGAACTTTTGGACTTGTTGCGTGTCTAGTACTCGTCATGTCGGTGGGAGTACTCCAAGTCTCTGGTAATTCTTTGCCTGGAGATATCCTATATCCCATAAAGACCAAGATTGTGGAGCCCTTTGTGGGAGCAAGTCATAGAAGCTCGGAGGAAAAGATTGTGTGGGAAGAAGCCAAGATTGATCGCCGGATAGCTGAGGCCGAGAAGCTGGTGGAGAAGGATAAGCTTGATGACAAGAAGTTTAAGAAGCTCGAAGAAAGTATCAAGAAGAGCTCACAGTCATTTAATATCGCTACAGAAAAAGTGGCTTCTTCTACCTCACTTAAGAAAGAGTTGAGGGCGCGGATTGTAGAAGGGAAGAAAGATAAGGAAGATAGTAGGGAAGAGAAGGGGAGTGAGAATAGCGGTAAGAGTAAGAAGGAAAAGAAGGAGAGGGTAAACAAGCTAAGGGATTCTGTGGTCGAGATTCTCGATGCTACTTCTTCTCTAAAGTCTCTACGTAACTTTTGAAATTATCCAAGATAGCTTGCCAGCCTCCTCGCTGCTTATCTATCGTATTCTCATTCTCAGCGTCGAAAGTTTGGGTGATGTGGGTCTTACCCTCGTCGTTTCGGAAAGCTATTTCTACCTTTCTCCCGTCCACCATAGTGTAGGCAATAAATTCTTGTGAGACTACCTCAGTGTAAGTGGCTGTAAGGTCGAAGCCGGCACTGCCATCTCGAGCCTCCATGCGGTAGCTGTATTCTCCTCCCACTCGAAGATCATTGTCTGCTCGGACTGTGTGCCAGTCATCTGAAGTCGAGCCCCACTTTACAATATGTTCTGGAGCATTAAAAAGTTCCCAAACTTTTTCTACGGGAGCATAGACTTCTGTTTGAACAGTGATTTTTGTCATATATAAATTGTATCAAAAATTTTTGTGAATAATAAAATGAAAGAGCCCGCGAGAGACTAGCGATGTTATCGCGGGTCTTTCACGGGCTCAGACTGTATCGGGATCACTGATGCGATGAAGAAATTCGAGAAGGATCTCATCAGACTCCATAGTGATTCTCTTTCTATCGGTTCGGCTACGACCGGCCCGCTTGTAAAAAATAACGGGCTTATCGAACTTTACCTTGTAGTTATAGCGGCCGTAGATATTTTTACGAGCTTGCACTACAGTGCCAGTCACTTCGCTCTTGTGGTAGTCCACACAAACTCGATCACCTTCTGAATAGTGGGCAGTTTGCCACAGCTTTTCCTCGTTGATCTGGTCTAAGCGTTTTTGGCTGCTCGCCATAACCACCTCCTCAAAGAACATTGACCGAAATGGTCCCACCAAAGAAATCAAAAGATTTAATTGCTTTGATGGAACGGGGAGATTTTGAGTCTCCCCGTGTGAACTCTGACGAGCTAGAGATTGATGTCCTTCAATGGACCAAGTCCATCAACGAACACTCCTTCTCCAGTTCTTGTCTGGAGGCTGTAAGTGCCAATGAAGGCCTTCCACCGACAGCCACCAGCGATCCGACTCTCCTTCGTCTCGACAGTCGCCCTGAACTTCCACGTCTTGGTGGAATCGGTCCAAGGGATCATGACGTCCAGGCGGACGTAGCAGACGTTGGTCACGCCATCACCTTCTTCACCGAAGGTCATCTCGACCTCGGACGCACGACCTTCCATTCCTCTCTGCCTGAAGTAGGCGTGAATCATGTCGAATTCGGGCGGACCATTCTTGATCAGGATCTTGGCCATAACGACCTCACTGTAATGAACACTTCCTTTGGTCAAGGTAGGAAATCTGACCCCGTTGCCCTTGCGAGCCACCTACCCATAACGAGTAGGGATTCTTTATATATCCTATCATACTATACTTGACTTGTCAAGCTATTGATTGCCTAATGTTTGAGCCATAAAAAACTGTTAAAATAAGCTAAAAATGATAGAGTTCGTGGTATTACTTTATGGCAAACAGTAATCTTACAAATGCAAAACGGGTTAAGAACGATGAGTTTTATACCCAATACAGCGATATTCAAAAAGAGATCGGGGCATATTTGGAATATGACCATGATGTGTTTCGTGGCAAAGTTGTGTATTGTAACTGCGACGATCCGTTCGAAAGTAATTTCTTTCGCTATTTTGTGCTCAACTTTAACAAACTTGGGTTGAAACAGCTTATTACCACCAGCTACAAGCCTTCACCAGTAGCCAACACCCAATTAGGATTATTTGGTGATGATAAAACGCTTGCAAAAGCGAAAGGACGTCCTAAGATAACCGCAAACAAATTTATTATCAACGAAGTGAAAGACGTAGATGATGACGGTGAGTTTAATCTTAAAGACGTTGCCAAGCAGTTAAAGGCAAACAAACACAATGAATGGACACCATTAGAAAACGAGGGTGATTTCCGTAGTGATGAATGTGTAAATCTTCTTAAACAATCTGATATTGTGGTAACAAATCCTCCGTTCAGTTTGTTTCGAGAGTATGTTAAACAACTTTTTGATTACAACAAAAAGTTTGTGATTATTGGCAACTTGCATGCCATCATTTACAAAGAGATTTTTCCTTTGATAAAAGAAAATAAAATGTGGCTTGGAAACGGTTTTAATGCCGGCAATGCCTATTTTTCAACTCCCTTAACTAGAGAATATGCTGGTGGGGTGTATGATCCAAAAACAGGTCTAGTGAAATTCAGAAATTGTTGTTGGTTCACTAATCTCGATCATGGCCGTCGTCACGAAATGTTGCCACTTATGACGATGGAGGAAAATTTAAAATACAGCAAACACAAAGAGATTAAGGGCAAAAAAACTTATACCAAGTATGATAATTATAATGCTATAGAGGTCCCATTTACTGATTCTATTCCTAGTGATTATGATGGGGTGATGGGGGTCCCTGCCAGTTTTCTAGATAAATATAATCCAGATCAATTTGAGTTGCTTGGTTCAAATCGAGGTGTTGGCCAAGACTCGAATGGAGTCTACGGGTACGGGTCATACATAAATGGCAAGGAAACATTCAAGCGAGTCTTTATTAGACATAAGAAGAAAAAATAGTATGAACACAACTCTAAAGTCCAGCATCGCTGTTAAAGAAATTTGCGACGGCTTTGTCTATAACGAGCTTGAGGGTAAGGGTTTGTTTGGCTTGTCTGGCAAGCTCACTATTCAACCGGAGTATCAGCGAAACTATATTTATGCGTCTGACGGTGGCAAAAGAGAAATGGCCGTCATTGAATCAGTTTTGAAGGGGTACCCAATAGGATTAATCTATTTCAATAAAGTTTCTGCTGACAACCTTGAAGTTTTAGATGGACAGCAACGTATAACGAGTCTCGGACGATTTGTCACCGATAAATTTGCTATCAAAGACGAGAATGGGATGGAACAATATTTCGGTGGTATGGCGAAAGACAAACAAACTAAAATTTTGGATGCGAAATTGCTTATTTACGAATGTGAGGGAACAGAAAGCCAGATAAAAGAATGGTTTAAGACTATAAATATTGCTGGTGTCCCGCTCAATAATCAAGAATTACTGAATGCCGTATATTCTGGTCCATTCGTAACTAAGGCCAAAGAGGAATTTAGTAATAGTCAAAATGCCAACATTCAGAAATGGAGCGCTTATGTATCTGGTAGTGCCAACAGGCAGGAGTTTTTGGAATGTGCTTTGGATTGGACAAGTAAAGGTAATATTGGCGATTACATGAGCAAACATCGCAAAGACAAAAATATTGATGAGTTGAAAAAGTATTTTAACACTGTCATTGATTGGGTATCTAGCATATTTACCGATGTAGAAAACGAAATGCGCGGTCTTGAATGGGGACGATTGTACGAGGAATATCGTAAAGAGAAATATAATCCAGCCAAAGTATCTGCTGATGTGCGTAAGCTCTACGGGGACTTTTTTGTTAAAGATAAGAAGGGAATCTTTGAGTACATATTGGATGGTAAAAACGATACAAAATTGCTTAATATTCGTATTTTTGACGAACCAACTAAAAGAGCTGTTTACGAAAAACAAACTAAGGAAGCTGAAACCAAAGAGAAATCAAACTGTTCACATTGTGCTATTGGGCACGACGCCAATAAGGAAAAGATTTGGAGTTTTGGCGAAATGGAAGCGGACCATGTATCAGCGTGGAGCAAGAGTGGTGCGACTTCAGCGAAGAATTGTGAGATGTTGTGTAAGACCCACAATCGGGCAAAAGGAAATCGATAAATGAAATAAGAAAATTGCCTCCGAGCAAGGCAATTTTTCTCTAACGATTAATTGTCGTTATTATTTTGTATCACCATAGCCCTTTTTAGGCATTCTTTCGATGATATATTTCTTTGGGTTGCTTTCAGCTTTCTTGATTGTCACGAGTTCACCATTTTCTGGGTCTCTGCCAATCCTGAAGGTCTTAGTTTTTACCATTCGTTCGAGGCCAACACCTGTCCACAGATCATGCCCACAATTACTTGTCGCTCGGTAGCATTATCATTAGTATTAGAGATGCCGACGGTTGCGTCTCTGGAATCCATAAGAAGCCGAGACACACTAATAAGGGTGCTAAGACAACCGCGAAAGCGGTTATTTTAGCGCTCTAATTTTATAAAAACATTTCTGATATATCGAGTGGATAACAAGCAATTTTCTCATCTAGAATACGTGCTTGTATAGAAGTCAAATTTTATTTTTTGCGACTAGTATTTTGTTTACAAACGAAAAGGCCTCAGTTTGTATATGAACTGAGGCCCACTGTCCGCCTGTTTGTATGCAGTCGGCACTTTGTTTTAGACTTCTTCCTAAAAGAACGAGGGAATAGATACTTCCTCTTATCGGCAAGCGCGTGCGTCGCCGATAGTCTGCGTAGCCAAATTCCGCTAAGCAAACCTCTGTCTACTCTCGATCGTCGCCGAGAGACCCTGGGCTCGCAGAACTTCTCGGGCGCCAGCACGGACGCCAATTTACGTCTGCGTAAGGGGCTTCAACTGAGCCGTCTCCAGTGCCTATAACAATCACATGCTGTGGCGACGATACAACGACGCCGGTGCGATGCAAATGTCTATAAGCATGCTGGACTATCTATTCTCTCTATCTTCTATCCTAGCATAAAGCATTTGACTTGTCAAGCCATAGAAAAATGCTTAAAAATAAGGTAATTTTAGATTCTTATGTCCAAGCTTTCTGTTGGCATCGTAGGGCTGCCAAACGTCGGGAAGTCGACACTCTTTAACGCGCTTACAAAGAAGGGGGTGCCGGCGGAGAATTATCCTTTCTGTACTATCGACCCATCCGTCGGGATCGTGCCGGTGCCGGATGAGCGACTTACTAAACTCTCGGAGATGAGTAAGTCGAAGAAGACTATCCCAGCAGTTGTGGAGTTTGTAGACATTGCTGGACTGGTGAAGGGTGCAGCAGAAGGGGAGGGTTTAGGAAACAAGTTCCTATCTCACATTCGCGAGGTTGATGCAATTATCGAAGTGGTAAGAATTTTCGAAGATAAAGATATTATCCATGTACATGAGAAGGTGGATCCCTTGTTCGATATAGAAATTATTAATCTGGAACTCGAGAAGGCCGGGATTAAGAAGCCAACACTCTATGTACTCAATATGTCTGAGGCGGCAGAAAATCTAGATTTCAATGTGCCGGGACCGTATGTAAAGATAGATCCAATCTTTGGTACTGGCTTAGACCAACTCATCACCGAGTCTTATAAACTTCTCAACCTCATCACCTTCCTCACTACTGGCGAGGATGAGTCACGAGCATGGACGACTAAGAGGGGAGCGACAGCACCCGAGGCGGGTAAGTCTATACATACCGACTTCCAAGATAAGTTTATCCGTGCTCAAGTGGTCGCCTACGAAGACCTTATAAATAATGGCTCGATGGTGAAGGCTCGCGAGAAGGGCTTGGTGAGAACAGAAGGCAAAGAGTATGTGGTGAAGGATGGAGATGTTATAGAGTTTTTGATATAAGAGTGTAGACCTGCGCGGCGTTCATTTTTATGGTATAATCCAAATATGAATACAAAAATAACTGCAAAGGACTTCTTCTTGAACCTCGGAGTGATCGTGACCTTCTACGCTAGCGCTATTGCCCTTATCACCCTCCTCTTCGAGGTGATCAACTTCGCTTATCCGAAGGTTACTACCTATCAGTATTACAACTACCCTTCGATCAGCTTCCAAGTCGCTACCCTGATCGTAGCCTTCCCACTCTTTCTCTTCCTCTCGTGGCTTTTGCAGAAGAGTTATATGGCAGATCCCGGACTTCGTGAATCTTGGCTACGCAAGTGGCTCTCATACATCACCCTATTCGTGGCTGGGGGAGTGATTGCTGGGGATCTCATCACTGTGATCTACATGTTCCTCGATGGTCAAGATCTTACTACCGGCTTCCTACTCAAGGTGCTGACGCTCATCATCGTCGCAGGAGGCATCTTCTTGTACTATCTGCGTGAGATTAGGAATCTCATTATGGCAGGGGAGAGAAATATCTGGAGAATTGTCGCTATCGTATTTATCCTAGCTTCTATCATTCTCGGCTTTATGGTTATTGGCTCACCAGTTTCTCAGCGTGAACGTCGTTACGACTCTCAAAGAGTTTCTGATCTACAGAATATTCAGTGGCAGATTGTAAATTATTATCAGAGTAAGGGAAGTATTCCAGACAACCTCTCCCAGATAGCAGATCCTATCTCCGGCTTCACCTTACCTCGTGATCCTAAGACAAGCGCGTCTTATGAGTACAAACTTATCGGGCAGTCTGCTAAGGCCTTCGAACTCTGCGCCACCTTCGATCGAGTTTCGGAAGGGTTGGGGAGTAGCTCTATAGCCTATCCTATGCCAGTGGATATGGGTGTGAAGGGAGTAAGTGAGAATTGGCAACATGAAGCCGGCCACGAGTGCTTCTCTCGAAGTATCGACCCGCAACTCTATCCTGTAAGACCAGTAAGGTAGTTTGTTATACTAGCCTCTATGGCTGATGAGTATAACCCTAAAGAAATAGAATCTAAGTGGCAGGAGGAATGGGAGAAGTCGGGAATTTATCATGCAGAAGATGATTCTAAGAAGGAGAAGTATTACGCTCTCATAGAATTTCCTTACCCATCTGGTGACGGTCTCCATGTGGGTCACCCTCGTCCCTATATTGGTCTCGATATCATTGCGCGCAAGCGTCGAATGGAAGGCAAGAATGTTTTGTACCCAATAGGTTGGGACGCCTTTGGTCTCCCGACAGAAAACTATGCCTTGAAGACAGGCAAGGATCCGCGTGTAGTTACAAAAGAAAATACAGATACCTTCCGCAAGCAGATCCAGTCTCTTGGCATCTCTTTTGACTGGGCGAGGGAGACCAATACTACAGATCCCAAGTATTATAAGTGGACTCAGTGGATCTTTTTAAAATTTCTTGAAAACGGTCTAGCCTATAAGGCCAAGATGCCAATTAACTGGTGTCCGAAGGATAAAATTGGTTTGGCCAATGAGGAGGTGGTCGATGGTAAGTGCGAACGTTGTGGTACAGAAGTGGTAGAGAAGGAGAAAGAGCAGTGGATGCTTGCTATAACCAAGTATGCAGACAGGTTGGATAAAGATTTAGACGAAGTTGATTATCCCGAGAGAGTGAAGATAGAGCAGAGAAACTGGATTGGGAGAAGCGAGGGTGTGTTGATAAAGTTTGATGACATAGAAATTTTTACCACTCGACCAGATACTATTCGTGGGGCAACTTTTCTGGTGGTTTCAGGGAAGGAAGACAAGTTCACTGGGAAGTTCGTGACGAATCCGGCAACGAAAGAAAAGATTCCTGTTTGGGAAGCTGAATATGTTTATTCAGATTACGGCACGGGTGCAATTATGGGAGTGCCAGCTGATGATGAACGAGATAGAGTTTTTGCTGAGAAGTACAATCTGCCAATTGTTATAGATTATAAAAAAGCAGACTTTGAAGAATTTGGAAAGAAGGTGGTGAAGTACAAACTTCGGGATTGGGTGTTTTCGCGACAACGCTATTGGGGGGAGCCTATTCCGGTTATACATTGTGAGAAGCCCGCCCGACCGGACGGTCGTTCGGGCGGGTGTGGAGTGGTACCGGTACCGGAGAAGGATCTACCAGTAGAACTCCCAGTGGTTGAGAAGTATGAGCCCGGGCCCGATGGCGAGTCTCCACTAGCCAATATTAGTGAGTGGGTCCGTGTGAAGTGCCCCAGCTGTGGCGGTGATGCTAAACGTGAGACCGATGTTATGCCCAACTGGGCCGGCTCCTCGTGGTACTTCTATAGATATTGTGATGACAAAAATGATAAAGAATTTGCTTCTAAAGAAAAATTAAAATATTGGATGGGAGTCGATTGGTACAACGGCGGTATGGAACACACCGTACTCCACTTACTCTATTCGAGATTCTGGAATAAATTTCTATATGATCTCAAGTTAGTGCCAACTAGCGAGCCTTACAAGAAGCGTACTTCTCACGGTATTATTCTGGCGGAAGGCGGAGAGAAAATGAGTAAGTCGAAGGGCAATGTGATAAATCCAGACAAGATTGTAGATCAGTTCGGCGCTGACACTCTACGCCTATATGAAATGTTCATGGGCCCCTTCGAACAAGCTATTGCGTGGAGCGATGAGGCTCTCGCAGGCCCCCGCCGGTTCCTTGAGAGAGTTTGGAGATTGAAGGAGAAAATTGCGGATTCCAATGTCGAAATCCCTGCAATTTTACACCAGACTGTAAGAAAGGTTTCTGATGATATAGAGAAACTTGGATTCAATACTGCCATCTCAAGTATGATGATTCTAGCGAACAATCTTGAAAAGCAAGAGAAAATTTCACAAGAAGAATACAAGACACTTCTAAAGCTCCTTGCACCTTTTGCTCCACACATTACAGAAGAGATTTGGGCGGAGCTTGGACACAAAGATTCTATCCATCTTGAGTCGTGGCCAACATATGATGAAGGTAAACTCGTGGATGATGAGATTGTTATGACTGTCCAGGTCAACGGCAAGCTAAGAGCCACGCTCAAGATAGAGAAGGGTCAGAGCGAAGAGGAGATAAAAAGCCTTGCTCTAGGACTACCAGAGGTGAAAAAGTGGTTAGACAAAGAGCCTAAGAAGGTGATAGTAGTACCCAATAAGGTCATAAGTATCGTCACTTGACTTGGCCTCTTGACATTACCTATAGGGGGTGATAGAAATAGGACAATAGAATAAGATGGCTGAAAAGATAACCACCAGCTTCAAACCTAAAGAGATAACAAAACGCCTATTGTCGAGCCTCAATAAGCGGGGACAAGATGTTCTCACTAGTCGCTATGGATTGGGCAGTAAATCGGAGAAGTTGACCCTAGATGCTATTGGTAAGAAGTACAACATCACTCGTGAGCGTGTGCGCCAGATCGAGAACCACTCTCTCCTCACTATTCGTAAGTCGAAGAACTACAAAGATGCCGAGCCCATCTTCACTGAGCTTAAGGAGATCATCCTTTCCCTCGGTGGTATCGTCGCAGAGAAAGATCTTTTAGGTCACTTCAGCAAAGATATTAATACTCAGAACCACTTCCACTTCCTCCTCACTATTGGAGAAGCCTTCGAGCGTGAGAAGGAGGACGAAGAGTTCAAGCATCATTGGCATGTCGATCCACAGCTCGCCACTAAGATTAAAGGCACCTTAAGGAAGTTATACTCCAAGCTCTCTGACGATGAGCTAGTATTTGAGAGCGACATCATCGCTTCCTTCCTCGATGAGGTCAAAGATCTTAACGAGAAGTATAAAAATGAGGAGGTGATCAAGCGCTGGCTCTCGATCTCCCAGAAGATCGGCAAGAACCCATTAGGGGAGTGGGGTAAGAGTTCTTCGCCCAATGTTAATGCTAAGGGTATGAGAGATTATGCCTTCTTGGTCATAAGGAAGCACGGTTCTCCTATCCACTTCAAGGAGGTAGCTAAGGCTATCAATACCTATTTCAATAAGAAGGCTCATGTGGCTACTACTCACAACGAGCTTATCAAGGACCCGCGTTTCGTCCTCGTAGGTCGAGGACTCTATGCTCTCGCCGAATGGGGTTACATGTCTGGGGTTGTGAAAGATGTTATCAAGAAGATCCTAGAGAAGGAGGGCCCTCTCTCCAAGGAGAAGATCATCAGCAAGGTGCTCAAGGAGCGCTATGTCAAGGAGAACACTATCCTGGTCAATCTCCAGAACTCCAAATACTTCCGCAAGGATAGAGAGAATCGCTACCATAACGCTTAAGGGTGGGGTAAAATAAAATAATGTTTGAAAGCTTAGATACTCTCCTAAGTAAGGATTTTTACTTTTCCGTATTGCATTATATTTTTCTATTATGGCCGGTGTGGGTGCCAGGTCTTTTCATCTGGACATGGTGGCATACCTGGCTCTCTTATGTGCGCCGTTCTTGGATCAAGGAGCAGGGAAGTATCCTCTTAGAGATCAAGTTACCTCAAGACCAACCCAAGTCGCCAGCGGCTATGGAGTTTGTCCTCGAAGGTATTTGGGAGAACGCTAATATATCTACTCCCGAAGATGCCTTCTGGACAGGTAAGCTCCGAGAGTGGTTCTCACTCGAGATCGTGGCCATAGGTGGTGAGGTGCGGTTCTTCATCTGGGCCTTCCCCAGGTGGAAGAAGATTATCGAGACGAGGATCTATGGGCAATTCCCGGGAGCGGAGGTTCGCGAAGTGGAGGACTATGCTCGAGATATACATTACCGTTATGGAGAGACTTATGTCTGGGGTGTTACAACTTCGCTCGTGAAGGGTGACTCATATCCCATCAAGACTTATATTGAATACGAGTTAGATAAACAGAGGGGTGATGTCCCAGAAGAGATTGTGGACCCTCTTACTCCGGTACTCGAATATCTAGGCACATTCGGTCCTCACGAAATAGGAGTGATCCAGATATTGATCCGTGCGCATGCCAGCGAGAACTATTTGTACGGAAGACTTAGACCTAAGAAGGATTGGACCGGGAAGATTAAAGAGGATATCAAAAAGATTATTGAGACAGAACAACTCATAAAACCTGAGAAGGATAGGCAACCCTCGATGCTCGGTCTCACTGACGAACAGCAAAACACTATCAAAGCCATGCAACGCAATTCTGGTAAGCTCGCCTTCGACTCTATGGTGCGCTTCTTCTATACTGCTCCTCAAGACAACTACGAAAGGACGCGTGGTATGGGTATCATAGGCAGTACCCGTCAGTTCGCTTCTAAAAATCTTAATGGCATCAAGCCAGAATTCTTTAGCACCACGCATCCTTGGCAGGACTTCCACGACATAGTGAAGAAGAGGAGGCTCACGGAGTTCGTAGAGTCCTTTAAGAGGCGGTCCTTCTTCGATGTGCCCTTCAAACACTTGTTCGGCGAACCTTACGTACTTTCTACAGAAGAAGTGGCGACTCTCTTCCACATCCCCGGCAAGGCTGCTACTACTCCCACTCTCACTCGCGTCTCTTCCAAGAAGGCCGACGCTCCCGCCAACTTACCTATATAAACTATGGAGAACCCGACCCGTCGCTATAGAAAAATCTCCTTTCTTGTTGCACTCGTTATTGTGGTGTTACTTCTCCTTTTTGTCTCGCGCATTATGCCTCCGTCTAATTTTCCTACCTACTCTATTGTGACTGTAGCCTCTGGTCGGGGACTCTACGACCTTGCCCAAGAGCTTGAAAAGGACAGGGTGATCAAGTCCACATTCCTCTTTAGAGCTGCGGCTATTCTCCTCGGGGGTGAGCGGAGGATGATGGCGGGGGATTACTATATGTCACAACCTCAGAATGTTTTTGTAGTGGCCTGGAGAGTCTTCTACGGCAAGCATGACATTGAGACGGTGAAGGTCACTGTGCCAGAAGGCTTTACTAAGGTAAAAATTTCTAAACTCTTCGATACTAAGTTTAGTTCCTTTGATCACAATAAGTTCTTAGCCCTTGCGCCGGAGGGTTATCTCTTCCCAGATACTTACTTTATACCCATCACTGCCACTGCTTCTTCAACGATCAAGATTATGAACGACAACTTCAACAAGCAGATTGCCGCCATACTCCCAGAGATAGAAGCTGCTGACAAAACTCTGGAAGAAATAATTACCATGGCTTCGCTCATCGAAGGAGAGGCGAAGAGTCAGGTAGATCGAGTCATGATTTCCGATGTTTTGTGGAAGAGGTTAGAGATAGGTATGCCACTCCAAGTAGATGTGGAGAAGAAAACTTACGAATTCCAAGGTTTGCCAGACAACCCCATCAACAATCCTGGACTAGACTCCATACGAGCGGCTATCCATCCCACTACCACACCCTATCTCTATTATTTGACAGGAGATGACGGTAACATGCATTATTCTCGTACCTTCGACGAGCATGTGGCCAACAAAAGGAAATACATCAAGTAAGAGGAAGAAAAAGCAAAAAGTTTTTGTCGGGCTTTCGGGTGGGGTAGATAGTGCTGTCTCAGCAGCTCTGCTTAAGGAAAGAGGGTATGATGTCACCGGAGTCTTTATCAAGGTGTGGCAGCCTGACTTCTTACCTTGTGCCTGGCGCGATGAGAGGCGGGATGCCATGAGGGTGGCGGCGGCTCTCGATATCCCATTCCTATCCTTCGACTTCGAGGAAGAATATAAGAAGGGCGTAGTAGATGAGATGATTCTAGAATATAAGGCGGGTCGTACACCCAACCCAGATATATTGTGCAATAGGGAGATTAAGTTCGGAGCCTTCTCTAAGAAGGCTAGAGAGATGGGAGCAGACTTCATTGCTACGGGACATTATGCACAGGTGAAGCAGGCTGCATTATTAGAAGGGAAAGATAAAGAGAAGGATCAAAGTTACTTTCTCTGGACGCTTACTCCGGAGGATTTGCCCCACGTACTTTTTCCTGTTGGCAATTTAGAGAAGGAAGAAACGCGTAAGCTCGCCGCTAAGTACAAGATTCCTGTTGCAGAAAAGAAGGATAGTCAGGGTATCTGCTTCATCGGGGAGGTCAGTATTGAGAAATTCTTATCTCATTATATTGAGACGAAGCCAGGTAAGGTACTAGATACAGAGGGCAGGGTGATTGGCACTCATAATGGCACCGTCTTTTATACTATTGGTGAGCGGCATGGCTTCGAGATTACGGAGAAGTCGCCGGAGGATAAGCCATACTATGTCGTGTCGAAAGATGTGAAGGCCAATACTCTCACTGTCTCGAAAGAAGAGCCAGAGATTATCGCTCTCTCACCGACCAAGATTGTGGTGAAGAAGCCCAACTGGATCAGTGAGCCCACCATACCTACCTTGAGTGCTCGTGTACGTTATCGAGGAGATAAGATCCCTGCCACGCTTTCTCTTGAGGGCAAGCGCTTGGCCGTAACCTTCCGTACCCCAGTGCGAGGTCTCTCACTTGGACAGTCAATCGTCTTTTATCGCGATGAAGAATGTCTCGGCGGTGCTCTGATGGATAAAGTGGTTTCTTAGTTGATATACTTAACCTATGACTAACCAGGTTACTCTCATCAAGGCAAATGGCCAGAAGGAGTTCTTCGATCCCGCGAAGCTTCGTGCTTCTCTCCTACACTCCGGTGCAAGTGAGGCGGCGAGCGCGAAGGTGTTGGAGCATCTCTTGCCAGAACTCCACAACGACATGAGCACGAGCGAGATCTATCGACACGCCTTCTCTATACTCGAGACTATCTCTAAGCCGGTAGCTCGTAGCTACTCTCTCCGCCGCGCCGTCATGGATCTCGGACCTTCAGGATTTCCCTTCGAAGACTTCGTAGCCAAGATCTTGGAGGCTAAGGGTTACAAGTGTGAGACTAGACAGACTGTCTTGGGCGCTTGTGTACCTCACGAAGTAGATGTCGTCGCCTACACCGATAAGGAGCTCGTAATGATTGAGGCCAAGTTCCACAACGAACTCGGGACTAAGTCGGACCTCAAGGTGGTCTTATATATGAAAGCGCGTTTTGATGATCTGCGAGAAAATGTTTTTAACTACGGAGGTAAGGATCGTAAGATTACTGACAGTTGGCTTATCACTAATACTAAGTTCTCGAGTACGGCGATCCACTACGGTGTCTGCAAAGATTTGAAAATGATTGGTTGGAATTATCCTGATGAGGGGAACTTGCGCAGCATGATCGAGACGGAAGGTCTACACCCTATAACTTGTCTTACAACTCTAAGTAACCAAGACAAAAAGATCTTACTTGCCTCCAGGGTGGTGCTCTGCTCCGATGTGAAGAACGATCCAACACCTCTTACCAAGTTCTTAGGAGAGAACTTCAACATTATCCCTGTTATAGACGAGATAAACGAACTCTAAGAGAATGGCGGATGCGACAAGTGAGCTGAAGAAGATTAAAGACGAGGTAGTAGCTCTCTCGTCATCACCCCTTTATCGATACAGAATTGAGAACAAATATTTCCCAGTGATTGGAGAGGGGAGTCACTCTGCGGACATCATGTTTATAGGCGAAGCTCCGGGAGAGAATGAGGCCAAGACGGGTCGACCCTTCTGCGGACGCGCAGGGAAAGTATTGGATGATCTACTGGCATCTGTCGGCATCGAGAGAAAAGATGTTTATGTCACAAACATTGTAAAAGACCGACCACAAGGAAACAGGGATCCATTACCGGAGGAGATATCTATCTATGCACCCTTTCTAGATAGGCAGATCGAGATAATTAAACCGAAAGTGGTGGCCACTCTCGGCCGCTTCTCAATGGTTTACATCATGAATCGATACGGACTTGAGTGGGAGGTGGGCCCTATCAGCACTTTGCATGGGAAAGTATTCGAGGCAAATCAATTTAAATACGTGCCGCTCTACCATCCCGCCGCCGCTATATATAATCAACATCTCTTAAGTACTCTCCAAGAAGATTTTAAAGTTTTGAAAAGTGTGGTATAATACTAGGTGGAGGAGTAAGAGCATGTCCGATCATTTTTCGATGGGAACAGGCGGTCAGCGTGTGATAGGTGAGGTTGTCCGGCAGGTGGCACCAATTGGACTTGCGCCGCTGGATGGGCCTTTCCATGTCTCTGGTTCTTGCCCGGGGTTCATCGCTCTTTCGAAAGAAGAGGGTTTGGGCCCCATGGTGGACCAGAATAATCAGGTGAGATGGTATCCGAGCGAGAAATTCCAGGTACTACTCTCTGTTGCCGCGTGACTTTGTGCCAGGGCGACGCTTACGCGTCGCCCTTCGTCTTTTTGTGCTATATTCATTTGCATGCAATCCAGAGAAATCCGAGAGAAATTTCTTAAATTTTTTGAAGAACGAGGACATACTAAAATTCCTTCGGCCTCTCTAATACCAGAGGGAGATAAGTCAGTCCTCTTTACTACAGCAGGTATGCAACCTCTCGTTCCATATCTCATGGGCAATGAGCATCCTCAGGGGAAGCGTTTGGTAAATATTCAGAAATGTGTGCGAACCCAAGACATTGAAGAAGTTGGAGACAATACACATGACACTTTTTTCGAAATGCTTGGCAATTGGTCATTGGGTGATTATTTCAAAGAAGAGGCTATTAAATGGAGCTTTGAACTTCTCACGAGTAAGGAAGAAGGTTTTGGCTTAGATCCAAAGCGTCTCTATATAACTGTTTTTGAAGGGGATGAGAATGCTCCTCGTGACGAAGAAGCATTTGAAATCTGGAAGAAGTACATGCCAGAAAATCGTATTTACTTTATGGGGGCAAAGTCGAATTGGTGGAGTATGGGAGAAGATGGCCCTTGTGGTCCAGATACTGAGATGTTTTATGATGTCACGGGCAAGTTGGGAGACATGACTAAAGAAGAATACATGGTGGCCGATGAGAGGCAGGAAGTCGTAGAGGTTTGGAATGATGTGTTCATGGAGTATCTCAAGAAAGGTGGAAAGGTTGTAGGCAAACTTTCACAAAAAAATGTGGATACGGGGGCAGGACTTGAGCGTTTAACTATGGCACTTCAAGGTAAGAATAATATTTTCGAAACAGATTTGTTTGCACCTCTTATGGGGGTCACAAGCTCGCGGATCGCGGCAGACCACATCCGCACCTCCGTCTTTATGATCGCAGATGGAGTGACCCCCTCCAATACTGATAGGGGATATATTCTACGAAGACTTTTGCGCCGCGCTTATGTCAGTGATAAGAATATTGATCCAATAGTAGATGCTGTAATCAATCATCCAAGTTACCAGGGTCTCTATACATTCGCACCTAACACTAAAGAAATAATTCATGACGAACTAGCCAAGTTTGAGAAAGCATTAAGTGCAGGATTGAAGCAAGTAGAGAAAGGTGCAGACCCGTTCACCCTCTTCACGAGTTATGGACTACCATTAGAAATAATAAAAGAAGTTGTGCCCAATCTCGACGAAGAAAAGTTTAAAGAAGAGATGAAGAAGCATCAAGAACTTTCGCGCCAGAGTAGTAGCCAAAAATTCTCTAATTAAGTTATAATAGTTTAATAAGTTCACTAAAATACAAATGGCAAAAAGCGTAGAAGACATGATCGTACCAGAGAAGCGCCGAAGCATCCGAGATATCCCTATCCCTGCCAACCGTCGCCGCGCCACTTCTGTACCCCCACCTACAATTGACAGGGTCGAGCGCTCCACCACACAGACAAGCGTATCTCCTGGTATGCCTCCTGTGAGACGAAGGAGATCACGAGCTAAGGTATGGATTGTTACCTTCTTAAGTATTTTCGTTCTGGTCTTCGCCCTTCTCGCATTCTTCAATAGCTCATCTCTGGTCTACACACCCAAGTCTACGAGTGTGGCCTTCTCTCGAGATAACTTCACCGCCAAGAGAGAGGGGGAGGGCAGTCTGCTTTTCAGCGTCGTCAAACTATCTCGAGATCTTGGTAAAGAGGTGGCCGCTTCAGGTGAGACAGAAGTAAATCGCAAGGCCTCGGGTACCATAGTGGTCTACAACAACGCTTCAGCCGAACCTCAGAGGCTTATTGCTACTACCCGCTTCGAAGCAGCGAATGGCAAAGTTTATCGAGTGGCCAAGGACATAGTGGTGCCAGGCAAGATGACTGTTGGCGGAGTGGTGAAGCCAGGTACTCTTGAGACTCTCATATATGCCGACGAAGCGGGAGAGACATACAACATGGGACTCTCAGACTTTACTCTCCCGGGTCTCAAGGGGAGCGAACGCTACAACACTATATATGCACGATCTAAGACCGCGATGGCAGGAGGCTTCGTAGGTAAGGAGAAGGGTGTGAGTGAGGAAGATAAGACACGGGTCTCTGGCGAGCTCGAGACTACTCTCAAGACCGATCTCACCTCTGAGGCTCTCTCACAAGTACCCGATGGATTCGTCTTGATCCCCGCACTCTCGAGTGTCGTGTATGAGGACCTACCGCAAAGTCAGGCTGCTGGGGCCGACAAGGTCACTATCAATAAGAAGGGCAACTTCTACGGCGTAATGTTTAAAACTAAGGAACTCTCCAATAGTCTTACGAAGAAGAAGGTCACTATCAATAAGGATGAGTCTGTAGATCTAGATCTCGCTAACCTCACTTTTGCCTTCACTAACCCCCAGGTTGATCTTGCGAGCGTTTCTGAGATTAACTTCTCCGTCTCTGGTACGGGTCTTGCCGTCTGGTCTTCAGACGAGGTGGCTCTCAAGGCAGATCTTGTTGGTCACAACAAGAAGGATCTGCCTCTGATCCTCAACAACTACCCAAGTATAGTGTCGGCGAGGCCAATCATCCGACCCTTCTGGAAGAGCTCCTTCCCTAGTGATGCTTCGAAGATTATGGTAGAAAGAGAGTCAACAGATAATAAGTAATAATGAATATTGAAAAGAGAGAGACCCTAGAGAGGGTAGGTATTATCACAGAATCCTTGCCAAATATTATGTTTAGGGTGCGCTTGGATGAGAGCGGGACTGAAGGAGTAAGTCAAGATGAGCCTAAAGAGATCTTGGCTTATCTCTCTGGTAAGATGCGTCTACATAGGATTCGTGTATTGGTGGGAGATAAGGTAGTTATGGAGCTTGAGCCCTATGGTGGCAAAGCCCGGATCATAAAAAGGCTCTAACCTAGCCAAGGCTAGACACTCGAAGTAGCTTAGGTTACAATGCAATCTTGCTATGAAAGTCAAGGCGGCCGTAAGGAAAATGTGTAGTAAGTGCCAGATAGTCCGCAGAAAGGGCTATGTTTACGTAATTTGCAAAGCTAATCCTAGACATAAGCAACGACAAGGTTAATGAGACTTCTTGGTATTACCATCCCAGATGATAAGCGTCTTGAAATCGGTCTAACGACCCTCTTTGGTGTTGGGAGATCTCGAGCTCAGTCGATACTTAAGGAAGCTGGGATCGAATATGGCAAAAAGGCCAAGGACGCCTCGATCGAGGATGAGAACAAGATCCGCGCTATCATCGAGGCGCTTACTCTCGAGGGTGACCTCCGCCGCGAAGTGACTTCTAATATTAGGAGATTGAAAGACTTGAAGAGTTACCGAGGGATGCGCCATATGAGGAACCTTCCTGTGCGAGGTCAGCGTACCAAGACCAATGCTCGTACTAAGCGTGGTGTAAGGAAGACTATGGGTACCGGTAGGAAAATTGCCGAGAAAACATAAACAATTTTAAATTTTAAATTCAAAATTTTAAATTATATTTATTATGGGTAAGAAAAAAATCGCAACAGTACAAGCAGAGAACGACAAGCCCGCCCGACCGGACGGTCGTTCGGGCGGGGCGGAGAAGTCTCCGGAAGCTTCTTCGTCTAAGTCTTCCAAGAAGCGTGTCGACTCAGGAGTCTTGTATGTAGAGTCGACTTACAACAACACCAAGCTGACCCTCACGGATCCAAAATTTAATACGCTCGCCTGGTCCTCATCGGGTTCTCTAGGCTTCAAGGGCGCAAAGAAGGGCACCCCCTTCGCTGCCGCTAAGGTAGGGGAGAAGTTAGCAGAAAAGGCTCAGACATTAGGTATTAAAGAGATCAAGGTCGTAGTTAAGGGGGTAGGCTCCGGTCGTGAGTCGGCTATCCGCGGCTTTATATCAAAGGGTATCAACTTAACTACGATTCAGGATAAAACTCCGGTTCCTCATAACGGCCCCAAGCCCCCTAAGCCTCGTAGGACATAGTTAAATTTTAAATTTATGCGTATAGGACCAAAATATAAATTAGCTCGCCGTCTTGGCGCCCCAATATTTGAGAAAACTCAAAGTCCTAAGTACGCACAATCTCTCGCGCGTAAGGAGAAGAGTAGCAAGGGTTGGACTAAGCCCAAGAGCGAGTACGGTAAGGAACTTACCGAGAAGCAGAAGAGCCGCTTCAACTACGGTATCACCGAGAGGCAACTCCGTAACTATGTGTTGAAGTCTCTCAAGGTCGCATCTCCTGCTCAGAAGCTCTTCAGTCAACTCGAGACTCGTCTCGATAATGCACTCTACCGAGCAGGTTTTGCGAAGACTCGTGGGCAGGCTCGTCAAGCTGCAAGTCACGGCCACCTCATGCTCAATGGTAAGAGAGTGACCATCCCCTCCATCGCTCTCAAGGTGGGAGACAAGGTCTCTCTCCGACCGACCTCGGCTACGAGTCCGCTCTTCGCCGACCTTACTGAGCGTGCTAAGAGCCTCACGGTACCGGCGTGGCTCGAGGTAGATCCGGAAGCCCGAGAGCTTAAGGTCGTAGGAGAGCCGGTATACGCACCAGGTGGGGAGGTCTTCGATCTCCGTGTGGTTATTGAATTTTACAACCGTTAGTGTTATAATTATCCACTCAATTTTTATTTTTATGGCTGACTACACAATACTTCTACCATCAAAACCAAGGGTCATCTCCGAAGAAGGAGAGAGCGGCATCTTCGAGATAGAGGGTCTCTATCCGGGCTATGGCCACACCCTGGGCAACAGTCTTCGTCGCATCATCCTCTCGTCTCTTCCGGGAGTAGCTATTACCTCAGTTAAGATAAGCGGAGTAGAGCATGAGTTTTCTGTTATAGAGGGAGTGAAGGAAGACGTCATCTCTATCCTCCTCAATCTTAAGAAGATCCGCATGCGCTTCTCTACTGATGAGGCTCAGACTCTTACTCTCAAGATCAAAGGCAATGCTGGCGAGGAACGAGTGGTTACTGCTGCTGATCTAGAGGTGCCTGGACAAGTAGAGATACTCACACCTGAGGCTGTTATCGCCACGATTACCGACAAGAGCACTACTCGTGAGATGGAAGTTCGTGCAGAGAAGGGTCTCGGCTTCGTCGATAAGGATAACCTCGATAAGAATCGCGTCGAAATTGGCACCATCGCCCTCGACGCGATTTTCACTCCTATTAGGCGTGCTTCTTACGAAGTAGAGAATATGCGTGTGGGAGACCGAACAGACTTCAACAAACTTCGCATGAATATTGAGACCGATGGCACCATCTCTCCCTCGGTAGCTCTCTCTACAGCTATTGAGGTCATGATCAACCAACTGAAGTCGATTGTGGGCTTCAAAGAAGAGGAGCCGGTGGTAGCTGAGATGGGTGTTATGCCAGAGAGCCAAACTCTCGGAAGATCAGAAGTAGATCCAGAAGTTCTTAAGACTCGTATCGAGTCTATAGACATCTCCTCTCGCACTAAGCACGCTCTGACAGAGGCC
>JANWHY010000010.1 GCA_025450175.1 Minisyncoccota bacterium | reverse complement strand
TTAAGAACACAAATAATATATATAAATTTTTATTCCAAATTACCGATTATGTAAACGACAAATTAACGCGGCGCTGCGTGGGTACGCCGCCCCGCGGAGGCGAGCCTCTATTCGAAGAGTCCCGTCTCGATGAGGTACTCAACCCGACGACGAAGACTTGTAGGACTTACCTCCATTCCCTCTTTAAACCGGAGGGGCCAGAGAGATGGTTCGTGGAAAAGAGGGAAGTCACTAAGCGACTCTAGCTCGAGTAGTCGAAGAGCCTCACGAGGGATCTCCTCACTGGTAATGTCGAAGGGGGTGTGGTGGTCAGCGAATATGGCCACAATGTGGGTAGAGAGGTCACACGCCCCTCCACAAACGCGATGAGCACGGAAATTGATGTTGTGATAGTTCCCCACCATTTGTTGATCGTACAAGTGAGGGCGAGACTCGATCTCTTTTACAGCGATCATCAAGCGTTTTTTCGCAATTATCGATATCGAATCTCGCTTGGTCTTTACTATGGTCTTAGTGGCCATGATGGGTTTCTCCAGCAGGGTGACGCCAGGTTTTTCTAAGCTTAATCTACTCTCTTAGGCTAGCCTAGTCAATCTAGAAGGTTTTGCGCACATCACCCATTTCCTCTCTTATCAAACCCTTGATCTCAAGGAGCGAGAGGGTGGCGGAAGCGAGGCTTGTGCCGAGCTTCGACTTACGGATGAGTTCGTCGCGAGGGTGGGGTCGCTCAAGCAGTTTTATAAAAACTTTTTCCTCATGACTCATATCCTCAACATTCACGAGTGTGGGGTGTTGGTCGCTACGATCAAGCCCTATGAGCTCACGTACATCATTGTGGTCTCGCAAGAGTGCTGCCCCCAGACGGATTAGCATGTGGGGGCCGTCTGAAGTAGGCGAAGTGAGAGGTCCAGGGATGGCGCCTACCTCGCGGTTATACTCTGTCGCGAGGCGAGAAGTGATGAGGGTGCCACTCTTACTCTCGGCCTCTATGACGATAGTGGCGTGACACATTCCGGCCATAATTCTATTGCGTCGAGGAAAGGCCCATACCCCACTAGGCATGATGTCGTCGTACTCGGAGATTAATCCACCACCGCTCTCTACTATCTCATCTGCAAGGCCAGCATGAGAGCGGGGATGGATGACGGAGCGGTCGAGTCCTGAGCCAGGGATGGCTATGGTCTGGAGGCCGAAGCGCATCGCGGCGCGATGTGCTAGAGAGTCTATGCCGAGCGCGAGACCTGAGACTATTGTAATGGGGGCATCGGCGAGTCCGGCGATGAGAGATTCGCAGGCCTCGCGCCCATAGCTTGTATACTTACGTGAGCCGACGATCGCGAGGAGCTTGTTACCCTCTTTTGGAAGATTGCCTTCTAGTCGAAGTTGCTTGGGCGGATCGTTGATCTCCTTCAAAAGTTCGGGAAACTCATCTGGCGAGAGACTTCTTATCATTGTATTATTGTACCGATGCTTGATATCAAGTTTATCAGAGAAAATAAGAGCCTGGTCCAAGATGCGGCGAAGAAGAAACGCATAGATTTCGATGTAGAGAAGCTCATCGGCGTAGACGACAAGCGCCGCGCTCTTCTTGCAGAAGTTGAGATGATGCGCGCAGACCAGAATGTTGCTAGTAACGACATAGTGAAGGCTGGTGAGGAAGAGCGCGGCGCCATCCTTGAGAAGATGAAAGTTCTTAAGGCAAGTCTCGAGACCAAAGAGGGCGAGCTCAAAGAGGTGATGAAAGAGTGGCAACTCCTCATGCTCCAAGTGCCCAATGTTCCCGACATGTCTGTACCCGATGGTGAGAGCGATAAGGATAACGAGGAGTTGAAGAAGTGGGGAGATATACCAAATTTTGACTTCGAACCCAAGAGTCACACTGAGCTTATGACCGAGCTTGGGATGGTGGACTTCGAGCGGGGGACCAAGGTTGCGGGATTCCGTGGGTACTTCCTGAAGGGTCCTGGAGCTATGCTCTCCTTTGCTATATGGCGCTATGCTATGGAGTTTTTCATCTCCAAGGGCTTCGGACTTTATATGGCGCCATCACTTGTAAGACGGGAGCCGCTTCTTGGTACCGGCTTCTTACCACAAGGCGAAGAAGATTTGTATAAGACGCAAGATGGAGATTACCTAGCTGGCACAGCCGAAGTACCGATCATGGGTTATCACCAGGATGAGGTAGTGGCTAAAGAAGAATTGCCGAAAAAGTTCCTAGGCTTCTCTCCGTGTTTCCGTCGCGAGGCGGGGAGTCACTCCAAGGATGTGAAGGGTCTTATACGGGTCCATGAGTTTTTCAAATTCGAGCAAGTGATACTATGCGAAGCCAACCACGACGAGTCGGTGAAGTATCATGAGGAGCTCAATAGGAATACGGAGGAGTTTATTGAATCTCTTAAGATCCCATATCACACTGTTGTGAATTGTGGGGGTGATCTCGGTCTTGGCCAGGTCAAGAAGTACGATGTCGAACTCTGGGTGCCTCACGAGAAGACATATAGAGAGATAAGCTCGACCTCATACTTCCACGACTTTCAGACCAGGCGTCTCAATATTCGTTATCGCGATACCGATGGAGCTCTTAAGTATGCCCACTCTCTCAATGCCACGGCCGCCCCTACCCCCCGCCTTCTTGTATCTATAGTAGAGAATGGCCAACTTGCTGATGGGTCGGTGAGGATCCCCGATGTCCTCGTACCCTACATGAACGGCCTCTCCGTAATAAAGAAATAAAATGAATGTCCAAGATCATCTCAAGCGGTAGGGGGATACACTCGTCGAAGTTTTATGAGAAGAGGGAGAGACAGAAGCGTTTGCGCCGACTTATCTGGCTAGGAGCCTCTATACTTCTCCTTGTAGCTTTATTCTATATAGCCTGGAGTAAGAGATTCCAGATACAAACTGTAGTGGTGATAGGAGAGAATGTCTCGCGCAAAGAAGATGTGAAGGCGGTAGCAAAAGACTTTTTATCTGGCACGTACTCTTATGTCTTGCCAAGAAAAAATGCTTTCATATATCCCAAAGATGGATTAGAACAAATTTTGTTAAGGAAGTTTCCTCGCTTCGCATCTCTCGACTTATCTCTTGAGGGGCCGAATACTCTTGTCGTAACCCCCACTCTCCGGAGTTCATACGCACTTTATTGTAGAGAAAGAGCGGGTCTTGGTGATTGTTACTTCATTACAGACAGAGGTCTCGTCTTCGACCGCTCACCCGACTTCGCTGAAGGTGTCTATCTTGTATACACCACTACTCATTATCTCGATGAGCCTATTGGTCAAGAGCTTCTTGTCCCGGAGCAATTTGTGTCTGTCTCTAAGTTTGTTAAAGGTCTTGAAGAATTAGATATTAAAGGTTCGAAATTAGAAATCGGAGAAGGTGAGTTTGCTTTGAGCATCGCCACGGGCGGCAAGATTATGTGGAAGGCCACAGGTGACCTGGTGGTTCTTCGCTCCAACCTCGAACTCTTCCTCAATAGTGACGCTATAAAGGCAGAGAAGAATTTCTTAGAAAGAATCTCATACCTAGACCTCCGGACAGACAACAAAGTTTTCTATCAATTCCGGTAAACCGGGTTCATTGACTCTACACTTTCTATATGGTAAGAATGGGCGAGATTCAGCCCTTTCAGGAGGCCCCCATGAGGCTAATTGCCGCAGTCGCAGTACTTGCTTTCGCGCTGACGGCCTGCGACAAAAAGCAGACCGCCAACATCTTCATTACGACCCCTCAGGGTCCAGAAGGTCCACAAGGCCCTCAGGGACCACAAGGACCAGCGGGACAGCCGGCACCATCGCCGACTCCAAGTCCCAGCCCTACTCCTTCGCCGAGTCCATCTCCGAGCCCAAGTCCGACACCGACGCCAACACCAGGGCCGGTAGAGGCAGTACCTCCGGTATGTAGCTTCTCGGCTGATCACACAACGATCAACCGCGGAGATTCCGTTCACCTGACTTGGAGTTGCGATAGCAATACCGACAAGGTGACCGCTTCGGGCGATTGGAGTGGTGGGAAGTCCCTCTCTGGGACTCAGACTCTCACCCCATCCTCGAACGCTACCTATATCCTCACGGCTGAAGGGCCAGGAGGCAAATGGGTCAAAACCGTTCCTGTAGAGGTGAGGAATCCACAAGTTCGAAGTATCGAACTTGTGACTCCTAACAATCTCACCACGGGCAAGGTGGGAACGACGCTACAAGCTCAAGCGGTCTGTAAGATCGATGGCTTGGTCACCAATTCTTGCGATCCAAGATGGACCTCGTCAGTTCCAGACAACGTATCAGTGGGTCCCACCACAGGCCTTCTCCGATTCGTATCGACGGGGTCGTCAGTCGTCTGTGTCCAGTGGTCACCCTTTGAGACGGTTCCGAAGGATTGTAAGACCTTTACGGTTATCCCGTAACTTGTCTCCAATCCCTAACGCTTCCCACTTGCCAACGCGGCGGGTGGGGAGCTTTTTCAATTCGTATCATTCGATCATATTCGCTATAATTCCTATCATGAAAAGTGAGAAGCCTGCCGGGGTCCTCTATCGTAAATACCGCCCAGCAAAGTTTAAGGACGTTATCGGCCAGGATCATGTTGTGAAGGTGCTCGAAGGAGCTATCAAGCTTGGCAACATCTCTCACGCTTATCTTTTCTCGGGATCGCGTGGTACGGGCAAGACCTCCATGGCCCGTATCCTTGCTCGCGAGATCGGCACCTCGCAGAGCGACCTTGTGGAGATGGATGCCGCATCGAACAGAGGTATTGATGACATTCGAGGTATCCGAGAATCTGTTATCACTCTTCCTTACGAATCTAAGTACAAGGTCTATATTATCGATGAGGTACACATGCTTACCCGTGATGCGTGGAACGCATTTCTTAAGACTCTGGAAGAACCGCCGCACTATGTAGTCTTTATCTTAGCGACGACCGAGCTTGAGAAGGTACCCGAGACTGTGATCTCGAGGTGCCAGACTTTTCTATTCAAGCAACCGACTCAGGCTATTCTAAAAGGTTTTGCAGAAGGAGTGGCGAAGTCGGAAGGGGTAACTCTCGCTGCTGATGCGGCGGAGTTGGTGGCGCTACTTGGCGACGGATCCTTCCGCGATGCTCACGGTATTTTAGAGAAAGTGCTTTCTTCGACGAAGGATAAGAAAATCACTAGAGAGGAGATCGAGGTGGTCACTGGAGCGCCCAAGCAAGAGTTGGTGAGGAATATCCTCGAGGCGATAGTAGAAAATAGTTTAGAAAAAGGCCTTAAGGCAATAGCACAAGCAGGGGAGGCCAATGCCGACTCTAAACTCTTCGCCAAACTCATTCTTGAGCGCCTGCGCTTCCTCTTCCTCCTTCGACTTAAAGCTGGGATGAACTCCTATATCGAGAGTCAGATCTCTGAGGATGATTATAAATTCTTAGAAAGCTTGGCGGCCAAAGCCGGGCCCAATCTCACTAGTGACGTGCTACTCAAATTTATCGAAGCTTACGAAAACTCCGGTCGCACCAGTATCCCTGAACTCGCTCTAGAAATCGCGTTAGCTAGTTCGATAGCTAAGTAGATATTACTCGATGAAAGTGAGGGCCTTACCCATCTTGGCAGCGCGGCCGGTACGACCAATCCTATGAACGTAATCTTCGTAAGTTGCAGGAAGATCGTAATTGATAACGTGAGAAATTAGGGGGATATCTAGACCGCGTGCAGCAACGTCGGTAGCGATCAGCACATTGACCCGCTCTTTTTTGAAATCTTCGAGGATCCGATTCCGAGCATTCTGGTTCTTGTTGCCATGTATAGCATCTGCCTTAATACCAAGGGTCTTAAGTGCTTTGGAGAGCTTGTCGGCCCCATGCTTGGTACGGGTGAAAACGAGGGTCTTACTAAACTCTTTTTGAGTAAGGAGATCTTTTAGCACATCAAACTTGTTCTTACCGGAGAGACGGATGATATCTTGGTCAATATTTTTTGCAGTATCTTGAGTTTTGACTGAGATTCTTGTTGGGGTTTGTAAAAATTCGTGAATCAGCTTCTCAATATCTTTCGATAGTGTTGCGGAGAAAAAGAGAGTGTGACGCTCTTGAGGCATCTTAGACACTATAAATCTAACATCGTTAATAAATCCCATATCAAGCATCCGGTCAGCTTCATCTAGGACTAGAGTCCTAACTCCAGAGAGGTTCAAGTAACCCGACTCAAGGTGGTCCTTGAGCCGACCCGGAGTACCTATGATGAAATTGGAGCGACCTCGCAACTCTCTAATCTGCTTACCAATATGGGCACCACCAATAAGCACGGTAGAGAATAAGCCGGACCCACGAGCAAACTGTAGAAGTTCCTCATTGATCTGTAAGGCAAGCTCGCGCACTGGGGCAATGATGAGAATCTTCTCATCGGGGTTTTGTAACACCTTGTTGACGAGCGGTATGAGGAAGGCTCCTGTCTTGCCAGTGCCCGTATTTGCTATTCCTACAATATCTTCTCGCCGCAAAATATGACTAATAGCGCGATCTTGGATGGGGGTCGGTTTGTCATAGCCCTTACTTAAGATGTTCTTTATAAGTAAAGGATTGAGGTTGAAATCTAGGAAGGTGTGATCGGGGACGAAGGTCTCTACCTCTTCGGTAATAACGGCCTTGTTGATAAATTTAGAAATATCGGAGAAACTCTTCTGGGGTCTCTTACTAGTCTCGTGTCTTGTATGAGAATATTTCGAAGATCTTATGGGTCTAGGATTGGAATATTTCATGAATTAGATATTCTGAGGTAGCCACTCAATTATACGCTTCCTGTGTTGGTTGAGAGTCCAATAGCCGTCTACCTTAAAGAGCTTAAGGTGAGTTTGCTTAAACTTCTCAAGCAAAGCTAAAGAGGCACGAGGATAGTTATCGGGCATGTTACTGTTATAGCTTTCGAGAAATTCCACGGTGGTTAGAGGTATTTCGTTTGGCATCACTTGGTTAGACACTTTTTTCATCTCTCCATGATAACACAAATAATTTAAAATATCAAGACTATCCATCTATAACCAAAAGTTATCAAAAGGTTCTCTAACTGCCGGACTTGGATTCGAACCAAGATACTCGCCTCCAAAGGGCGATGTCCTACCATTAGACGATCCGGCAATGGGTCCAATGTAGCAGAAAACTATACTTTTTTCTATTTAACCTAGCTCAGGATGCTTACAACTTCATATCACACGGCGCACTATTTGACATCCTAATTTTGATATTATATTGTTCGTTTGGAGGCTGACAAGAATGATGGCCATTTCTTCGAAACAGGGGTATCCGAATGATGATCAATTACTGATAAGAGTTGATTATAGACTCGGTATCCAACCTGATGGCATAATCCTAATAGTTGGGAAAGATAGTCAAGGGAAGGAGTACAGACCACGAACAGCTCAAGAAGGTAGTTACCAATATCTATCTGGGGGGATGGTTTCTGTACCCCACGATCTTGATGAGCGGAAGAATTACCCCGCACTCTTTTTCAGCTTTCAGTTGAATTCAAGTCGTTGGCAACCAAAGATCGTGGATGGCAGGTTGGAAGAGACCAAGTTCGATGACGATTTTTACAGGAAATTCGACTTTAAGCTCCTGGATGAAAAAGCTCAGTCTATAGTTTTCCCAGACACGGAAACGGAAATGGAGTTTAAAGAACTTGCAGTTTGGGGAGCATATGAGCTTCATGGGCTTCTCGCAGCTCACTTCTGGGGAGAGATGTATGTTCACAGGGACTCAACATGGGAGAAGTTCTTGGAAGAGTATAGGGGGTGAATAGTAGGTCGCTTCATTGAGAAAGCTTGTCACATCAGCACTCTCGGTGTGGCGGCTTTCATTTTGTATACTTTTGTTCCAAAAAAGTTCCGACTTCATCATACGTTCAAGCAACTTTTTTACTATAATTAAATGTATGAATGGACCAAGCTATTTTGAGATTCAAGCAGACAATATAGAGCGTGCTAAGAACTTTTACGAATCTTTGTTTGGATGGAAGTTTGCTAAAGCAGAGGGTCTACCTGTGGAGTATTGGCGTATAGAAACTAAAGGCCCAAGAGGAGGTCTCTTGAAGCGTCCCGCACCTGTACCTATGGGACCAGCCGGAACCAATGCTTTTACCTGTTCGATGCAGGTAGATAATTTCGACGAAGCTTCTAAAAAAATTTTAGATACGGCTGGTCAAATTGCGTTACCTAAGTTTGCAATACCTGGAGTGTGTTGGCAGGGCTATTTTCTTGATACAGAGGGCAATACTTTTGGACTCTTCCAACCCGACATGGAAGCTAAATAAGCTAATAAAATCTTCATCCTCATAATGTGAGAATCTCATCGGAGGTGCTATGGCTAAGGTTCTTTGTAAGTGGAAGGAAGGGGAAGTTGTTACAACGCTTCTTGAAAATCCCGAAGCGAAGGGCAAGGGAGATACTGAAGACGAAGCCCTTGGCAATCTTGTCCGACTGCATCAGGATAAGATTAAGGAGTTCCCCTTGGAACTTGTCTGGACGAACAACTAGATCTTTAAGGCCGCGAGTTCGACACTCGCGGCCTTCATGCTAAAATATTTTTATGAATATGAATAATCATAAATTGGGTCTCTATATATTGCGCTTGAGTCTGGCAGGAGTTTTTCTCTGGTTCGGATTCTCACAGGTCACAGCTCTCTCGGCCTGGGCAGGGATTGTCCCAGATTGGGCCACAAGCTTTTCTGGTCTCTCAGCAGAAAGAATTGTATTAGGAAACGCGATATTCGAGATAGTACTTGGCAGTCTCTTAGTCTTAGGATTATTCGTCCGGATTATCGCTTTCGTACTAGCTCTTCACCTTCTTGTAATTGCGCTTCGCTTCGGACTCCAAGATGCCACGGGTGTAAGAGATCTCGGATTAGCCTTAAGCACTCTTTCTCTTAGTTTGCTTTACAGCAAGAATAGGATCTAGTCCGTCTCTCTGAATAGGGGAGATATCTGGACCATATACTCCAGCGAGGAGGTCTAGATCTTTGCTCGTCGATCTCAAGAGTTCCAGGTTCTTCTCTTCGAGAGCTTCTAGAACTCGTAGAGAGTTCTTCTCGCTACCTACATGTTCTTGGAAGAATTCTCTCATAGCGGCGAAGTCTTTGATAAAGCAGTGACCTCCAGCTCCGCGTCCAGACTTATGGAGCGGTCTCATGTAAGTAGGTCCTGTCTCTGGGTCGGCACTCATGGCTTCTTCTATCACTTGCCAGTCGGCTCCTACTTGGTTTGCGAGTTCGTAAAGAATGTTTGCAAAGATAATACGAGTATAGCCTAAAGTATTGCGACCATACTTTATAAGCTCAGCTTCTTTAGAAGAAGAGATCCTATTGTAAGGTGCATGAGGGAGAATCTCGAGTACCAGTTCTGCGGCCATTCGGTGTCGGGAACTGTTAGATGGCATTCCCACAATATTACGAGTAGGGAAGGCGGCATCACGAGCAGCGGTAGCCTCACTCAAGAACTCCGGGGCATGGAGAACGATGAGTTGGGGATTCTCCTTTTGCAAAATCTCTGTAGTACCAGGAATCACTGTAGACTTGATCACCGCAATCTTACCCACTCCGACCTTAGTCAGAGCTTGGCGTACGGTGTTGTAGTCGAAACCAGTAGGTAGAGTAGGGGTAGGCACAGCTATGAAGACCACATCGCAACCCTCGATGAGGGGAGCATTGTTGATAAAGTTTGGCTCCAAGGAATACCTAACTACCTCAAACCCACGCCGCTCGAAGTCATCTGCCTGATTCTTACCCACGAACCCTTGGCCTATGCAGCCAATCTTTACATGTTGTTTTTTTGTCATAGTTTGTAAGTGTATATGTAGAGTATGAAATCTTTGTGTATAGTATTATGAAGCTCCTTCATGAAGGCTTCATCCGGGAGTTATAAGCTTTTGATATGAGAATACTTATTGTAGAAGACGAGGTTAAGCTAGCCGAGGTCATTAAGGCAGGACTCGAGAAGAAGGGCTATGCCGTAGATGTGATCAACAATGGTGAGGAAGGTTTCAAGCGCCTCTCGCTCAACCATATGGATTACGACCTGGTGATCCTCGACCTTATGCTCCCCGATAGAGACGGCTTCTCTATAACCAAGGCCTTGCGCGAAAGGAACATTACTACCCCCATCATCATACTAACGGCGAGGAATGAAACTGACATTAAGGTGGAGCTCCTTCTCTCAGGTGCAGATGACTACATAGTTAAGCCCTTCTCCTTCGATGAGCTCTTGGCTCGCATCACCTCCATCTTCAGGCGCCCACACACTGCCATACCCACCATCCTCTCGACTCACGATGTGGAGCTCAATACCACCACTCTCAAGGCCTCTAAGCGGGGCAAAGAGTTACCACTTACTCTTAAGGAATTTATGCTCCTCGAACACTTCTTGAGGAACCCAGACAAAGTGATCTCGCGCGAAGAACTCTTAAGCCACTTATGGGACTTCAACTATAGCTCTTTCTCCAACGTGGTAGATGTGCATGTAAAGAATCTTCGCAAGAAGCTTGATTGGGGGACGGCTGAAGGCACCTTGGAGACCGTGCGTGGCATTGGGTATCGTTTAAAGACTTAACGAAAAACTTTATGAACCCAGGAGAAGACAAGAGCACAGCTTCATATATTGCACATGAATTGCGTACCCCGCTCGCTATTATGCATGCCAACATTGAGCTCGTTCTCATGGATGAGAATCTTGACCCCAAGGCCAAAAAAGTCCTACAAGAAAATCTTAAAGAGCTCGACAAACTCGCTCACCTCATCACAACTCTGGTAGAGAAGTTCCAATAGTTCACCCTCATTTCATCTCTTATTGCTTAAATGGAGAGGGAATTTTTATTTCTGAAATTCCTTAATACTAACTTCCATCATGCAGCAAACTGCGGCGATAAAGTACAAAGGCGATCCTTTGGCCAAAGGAGGAGAGGGCAATACCATTGCTCGAGATCTGGGTCTTCGTTTCTCATTCTTCTTTATCATCTACGTGATTGTGATGATAAAGCTTTTCTCCTGGAGTCATCACACCGACCACATCGTCTTTACTATCTATAGCATGCTTATAACGACATACATCCTGTCGCGCTTTTCGCTGTCGTACTTCCACAAGAGTGTTGCGGTGGATACGAGTTATGTACCCTCTGTCTCCTTCGTCGTACCGGCCAAAAATGAGGGAGATAATATTGCCCAAACCTTGCGATGCTTCTATGCGGCGAACTACCCGAAGCACAAGATGGAGGTGATCGCTATCAATGATGGCTCTACTGACAACACTCTTCTCGAGATGAAGAAGGTCCAGAAGGAGTTCGGGCATCTTGTTAAGCGCTTCGACGTTGTAGACTGGAAGGTCAACCGCGGGAAGCGCGATGGTATGGCCGAGGGGGTGAAGATGGCTACAGGAGAGATCATCATCTTCGTCGACTCAGATAGCTTCATAGATAAGGATTGTGTTTGGCACTTGGTCAAGCACTTTACCAACCCGGAGGTTGGAGCTGTCTCTGGTCACACTGACGTACACAACTATAAGGAGAATATCCTTACTAGGATGCAGTCTCTGCGTTACTATATCTCCTTCAAGATTTATAAGGCGGCGGAGTCTGTCTTTGGGGTCGTGACTTGCTGCCCAGGTTGCTGCAGTGCTTATCGTAAGAGTTACCTGGATGAGTTTATCGATGAGTGGCAGAACCAGACCTTCTTAGGCACTCCATGCACTTTCGGTGACGATCGCTCTCTTACCAACTATATCTTGCGCAAGTATAAGAGCGTCTACTCTCGCGAGGCCTTGGCCACCACCGTCGTACCGAACAAGTTTAGAACCTACATCAAACAGCAGCAAAGGTGGAAGAAGTCATGGGTACGAGAGACCATCATCGCCGCTTCCTTCCTCTGGAAGAAGAATCCTTTGGCTGCCATGTTCTTCTACACTTATATCTTCTTAGCTGTTTTTGCTCCACTTGTTTTCTTCCGCGCAGTGATCTGGAACCCGGTGATCGATGGCACGCTCCCAATCGTCTACCTGGCAGGGCTCTTCCTAATGCTCTTCCTACATGGGATCTACTACAGGATCGAAGCTGGAGATCGTAATTGGGTCAATGCTGTAGTCTTCTTCTGGTTCTCTACAGTGGTACTCATCTGGCAGTTGCCGTGGGCCATGGTAACCATGTCGGACAATCGTTGGGGAACACGTTAAAAATTTAAAATTTAAAATTTTAAAAAATGTTCTTCACTTTTACAAAAAGAAAAATAATAAACCTAGTAGTCTTGTCGACTCTTATCGGAGTGGCGGCTCTTTCAAGCTTCTCTATTGAGAATCACTACAAGGTGAGTGAAGCCTACGGTCTCTACACCCGCCGTGTGGGAGAGAGTCTCAACTATTGGTGGTCTAAGCAAACTCTGAAGAGAAGCGCTGCTACTGTAAATTATGGAGATAGTGGGAGACTGGCCCGCTCCATACCAGTACTTGCTTATCACGGGTTACCTGATAGTAAAGATGACTTCAACCCTACTATGTTTTCTGAACATATGCACGCTCTTACTGTCGCAGGGTGGAAGAGTATTACTCTAGATGAGTTTGAGCACTTCATCCGCTCAAGGATAGCCTTACCAGAGAAGTCGTTCTTGCTTACCTTCGACGATGGTAGAAAGGACACCTTCTACCCAGCTGATCCAATCTTGTCGGATCTTGGTCTACACGCAGTGATGTTTGCTATTACTAAGCGCTCTACCCACCCCTCCGAAGATCAGTCTCCCTACTATCTCTCTCCATACGAACTCCAAGCTCTAGAGAATAGCGACCGCTGGGAAGTAGAGTCACACGGACGAGATAGTCATGATTGGTACTTTATAAATAAGGAGGGTGATATTGGGCACTATTACTCGAACCTTTTCTGGTTTGATACTGAGAATAGGCAAGAGACTCCTCAAGAATTTAGAGATCGAGTGGTCTACGACATGTCTAATTCTAAGAAGGATTTGGAAGAGACTCTGGGTAAGAAGATTCGTGCCTTCGCCTTCCCCTTCGGTGACTATGGTCAAGATGGTTTTAATTATCCCGAAGCGACAGATATAGTGTCACAAGAAGTATCTAAGTATTATCGGCTAGCCTTCTATCAGAACTGGATTGGCACGGCAGAGTCCTTCAACTACCCAAGTGACGATAAAGTAATGATGAAAAGGATCGAGCCAGCTGGCGACTGGACAGGAGAGCACTTAGTCGAAGTTATGGAGGCTGGACTCGCTAAGGACTTGCCGTACACCCAGTTTGTCTTCGGAGATGAGTGGGTGGGGAATTGGGGAGATGTGCTAAAGGGTGATGAGCTCACCCTCAAGGCGAAGCCGGACACAACAGGAGCCTCTGTGGGTCTTAGAGGTAGCTGGTGGTGGACAGATTACACCTTCAGCACTACTGTGAACTGGATAAGTGGAAGCAACGTAGTGCTTGCTGCTCGTCGGGCCGATGAGAAGAACTACTTCGGTTGTAACTTCGATAATAAAGGGAAAGTCGGAGTGAAGTCTCTGCGCAATGGTATTTCTTACACTCTCGCCGAGAATCCATATACCTTACCCAAGACAGATCTTAAGCTCTCTATAAAGGTAAATGGCGGTACTGTCTCATGTCTCGTCAACGATGCGGTTGCAATCTCTGTCTCTGGAGTAAGTCAGAGGTTAGCTAATGGTGGTGTGGGTATGGAGATATGGGATGCCACCAACGGGAAGGCTGAGGCAAAATTTGATAACATAGAAATATCCAAGTAACTCAATAGATAATGCAGGTAATCTACAGATTAGGCATTACAGTAATTATTATTGCTTCTTTATTACTCCTTGCCCTTATAGCACTGAACTTCTCTTGGGATTCTGCCTCAGAGGTAGCTCTGGTGGATTCTCCTTTTATATACCACTTTAATGTGCCCGGAGAACTCCAGGAGTCGGGCAGTATGACCGAGAGTAAGAGTCCTTACTGGTGGCTCAACTCTGGAGGAGTAATGAGCATCTTGGACAATGCCGGGCGCACGAACCAGGGAGATCTCTCTGCTCTATCTAAGTGGCGCTTGCGTTACAAGA
Organism: Minisyncoccota bacterium; assembly: GCA_025450175.1. GTDB lineage: Bacteria > Patescibacteriota > Minisyncoccia > Phycocordibacterales > Zambryskibacteraceae > UBA5004. The sequence goes on along the minus strand of JANWHY010000010.1, from coordinate 26,485 downwards.
TTTCTAACTCAGAAGATACAGATCAGGGGTACCACCCACAAAATATATTCCGTCTCATAAGTCGCAATACCTGGCAAGACTTCTCCGTGGAAGCTAAGTTCAAAATTCTTAACGATAACTTGAGTACGAGTCACAATAGAAATGTTTCTAATGGCCTACTTCTCATGCTGCGCTTCCAGGATCCAAACAACCTCTACTATGCAGGTATCCGTGTGGATGGTACGGCGGTGATCAAGAAGAAGATTAATGGTGAGTACACCACGCTGGCTCAAGAGCCCGTCTTCCCGGGTGAGTACGATAGAGATAGTGCTCCCAATCTTCTCCCGAAGAATACTTGGATTGGTGTGAAGAGCGATATAAAGAATGGCCTGAAGAAGGAAGTGCTTATCACGCTTTACTTGGATCGAGATGGTACCGGGAACTGGCAGAAGGTCTTAGAGGCCAAGGATAGCCCCATGGTAATGGGAGGTAAGCCCGTATACGATGCGGGCTTCGCCGGTATCCGTACGGACTTTATGGATGTTAGTTTCAAAGATTTCGAAGTTTGGAAACTTTAATATTGACAAAAATATAGTTTAGGTGTATAATTGATTTCAGAAATGAAAATCTGGCTCAAAGGAGGCCAATCATGACTAGCATCAGACCGCATGTGAAGGCGGTTCAGCATCCGAATCCAACTCACAGAAGCTTTCACATTACTCGTGATGTGACGGAAGGAGGTTGTGATCAGTACGGCTTTGGTGGTTCCTATGGGTTTGGTCGTGAGAAGGTTGGCGATCTTGGCAAGTTACTGATGTCGCGACTTCAAGCGATTCCGGGAGTGACGTCTGGATTTTTCCACTCATATGAGATCACGATCTCTATTGGCGAGGCATTCGACTGGGGTATTATCGGTCCGATCGTCGTCGGCGAGATCGTCAACACGGTCTTCCCCGAAACTTTCGGCAAGACCATCGAAATCAGTGCCCAGGTAGGTTGGTCCTACTACGTCTCACCTGGTAGACGGATATGGGATGAGGAAGATGACGGCCAGCGTGTACGCTACAAAACCACGGCCAAGCGGGAGGTAGTCGAGGTGAAAGATCCTCAAATCCTCGATATCGAGCGGTTTCTCAACACGAGTGCCGTAGATCAGGCACAACAGAAGGCCCAGTCAGGGCTTCTCTCCGAGGATTGAGCGAGAGAAACCTCGTATAGGGGTCGATGGTGTGGGCGCCACAAAATATCGTGGCGCCCTTTAATTATGTCTAAGAAGCGTTAGGTGTACTGTAGATGTCGTCGTCGGGGGTAGTAGTTGCGCTACTAGTAGCGTTGGTGGGGTTGGGACACATAGCAAACTCGCACGTCGGAGGTACCCGGCCTACATAGGAGCCATCAGGGCAGAGCTTGGCATCTAGGGTGCAGAAGACATTCTCGTCGCCTCTAGTCTCAGCACTTCTCCAGTCGAACCAGTAGAAGTATAAGAGGCCCGCTACAGCTCCGAGGATTAGGATAGTGATTATTGCGCTTTTCATATAGTTATTAAATACTCCAGGAGTGAATTGCTAATGAAGTATATGTACACCAGTATATTATTTTTTCTATACCGGTTCATGTCACTTTCACCAGGCTCACGTATCGTTGTGTGAGTACGGTGATGGTGGCAAGTAGATTATTAATTAATAAAATTATTTTATGGCAAACACTAATTCCGCAACAGTGCAAAGATACATAGATGGAATAGATTATCCTCAAGATAAGGAAGCCATTATCAAGAAGGCTCGAGATAAGGGGGCCGACGAGGAGACTATAAGCGCCTTAAGTGCACTACCCGATAGGGAGTACGATAGTTCTACCGATGTAAGCTCGGAACTATCGATGGATACTAGTGGGGAAGGTGAGAGTGACGCGATGGATGAGGAAGGAGTTTAACTAGATCTGGACGTTCCTATAGTTCTCGAACTCGACGTCCATGAAGTCTGTTCTAATCCCACCATAACCTGCGGCCCTTAGGGCCGTGCCCCCGACGTTGTTGTCGGTAGTGGAGAGGATACTGGTATAGTGACCAGTATTTTCTCTGTCTAGGAAGAGATTGATCTTAACCGAGCCATCTGCCTGGTTTGTAACCTCGGTCTTAAGTCTCATCCAAGTATTGAGCGGTAGGAGAGAGGGGTTGGAGCTGCGGTTGTACTGGCTTGCGGTACCGAAGATCTGAGCTCCGGCAAGAGTATAGTAAGCACCATTGATCTTCTTCTTGATAATGGCTTGGCCGTCATTCCTAATACCAGCGTAGTAGAGGTTAGCACTATTGGCGTAACGACTCATGAGGAGCACGCCGTTGTGACCTTGGCGGTTAGAAGAGTTCGAGAGGTTCTGAGCCTTTATACGGAAGGTCACTTCCTGGCCTGAGTTTTGCCAGGTGCTACGAGTAAGTAGGCGGAAGATATTCTGAGGATGGTAACCATTATCTGTGTCCTCAGGGTTATTGGCCGCATAGAGGATACGGAAGGGATCACTCGTAGGTAGGTTACCTATTACGGTGCTCCCTGCGCCTTGGGCATTGAGAATGAGTTTTGCTCCTGAGTTGACCCAGAAGTATGGGCTACTTGATGTATCCATAGAACCTGCCTCAATAAGGACTCCCGGAGTGTTGAAGTTGAAGCGGAAGTCGGATGGTACCACCCGTGCTTCTACAGCATATAGGGGGATCGTCCTTGTGAAGAACATAATGAGTGCCAAAAAGATGGCCGCTCCTATAGTGAGGGAATAATAGGATACAAAAAGTTCGCGATCTAAGACCGCGACTCGCACATTACCCACTCTTTCTTTTTTCATTCAATAATTAGCTGGTTATTAACATGAAGCGCGTACCGTTTCTGAAGCTTCTATGAAGTTATCTTAGCGATACACGCTAGTTGCGGGCAATAAATCTTGTATTGTTTAATACAAACTTCATGAAGGAAGTGATTTTGTGGCTAAGTTCTCGTAAGAAATTTCTTTATTATTGTGGATAGTAAAATTCATTTTGGTTTGGAGAGCTTGATATACAAGAGTTGCCTCAAGCACTTGAAACAGTGCTTGAGGTTAGCAACTCCTAATCTCGTATAGATTGACCTTGGCTTTAGACTGCATCATCTATCCTTCTTGCTCCTCTAAACACGAATGAGAGGATGAAGAGGATGATAAAGATGAAGAACAGAATCTTCGCAAGTCCAACTGCGACAGTGGCGATGCCGCCAAAGCCAAATATGGCTGCGATTACTGCCAGGACCAAAAATGTTATTGACCATGAAAGCACGTTTAAATGGTATAAAACTCTTATGAATAGATGATGAAAGGGTTGCTTTCTCTTATATTCCTTGTATTCTTAGGGCAGAAACGTTAGCCAAGGAGTTCACATGACGACGATTGTTGAACCGATCGTCCTCGTAGTGGACGACGATCAGTTATTTCGACGATATGTGCGCACACAGGGGGAGGTTCTAGCTCCTACAACGAAACTCATCACAGCTTCAAATATTCGATCGGCGATTGATCTGATCACGAAGGAGTATCCGCGAGAGTACTTCGTGGCATTTCTCGACTACGCTCTACAGAGTAGTTCAGAAACCGGTCTTTCGCTTCTTCGTCGGATTATGGATGTGGCCTCTGACAGGGTCATAATCTACATCTGGAGCGGGAACCTCACTTTAGAAATAGAGGAGGAAGCCATCAAGGCGGGAGCCTACGCGGCTTTTAGTAAGGGTGAATCTCTGAAACGAGTTCTTCTTTACACCACTCCTGAATCTCAAGCATTACAACGTCTAATGGCCTCTACTATTGAGCCGGTCACAGGGATCTCCAACTTTCGTAATTTCAAGGAGTTGGTAGTCAGAAGTATGGTAGGTGCCTGGAGAGAGAAAGCCCTTCCTAAGAATCGTCGGCGGCATCCTGACCTTTTTAACCTTGTTGTTCTCGATATGGATCGATTTAAACTCATCAACGATACCCATGGCCATCCTATCGGCACACAAGCAATTGAGAGGGTGGCCCATGCTATCCGAGACCACATCCGGGAATCGGATATGGTCTGTCGATATGGGGGCGACGAGTTTGTTGTCTGGTTGCCTGGTCCCAAGGAGGCTGCGGAGGTTGTAACTTCAACCATTGAAGAGCGAATTCGCGGAATCAAACTTCTTGATAGGGAGGAGCGACGCGTTGAACTCTTTGCGTCCATAGGGTCAGCGAGGATTTCTCGGGACGAGATCGACAACCCTGAGGGAAACTTCGAGGACCTATTTGCTCAAGCTGACAAAGACATGTATTCTCGCAAGCGAGAGCGAGCGGTAGTACATGCGAGAAAGGCGGAGTGATCTCCGCCTTTTCTATTTGTAGAAAAGAGACTCGACACTGTCCCACCAACCATTCTCATTTGAGTCTGTGATACTCGCATTTACTGAAGGACAGAGGAAGCCAATAGTCTCATCGTCTCTACAGAATCTCATACCCAGGACCTTAGGACTCCCAGTAGTGTCGCGGGTGAAGTAGAGGAAGACGCGGTCAGGCCCCTCGGTATAGATGATGATCTGCTTATCATCGCCAACCACTTGGGTGAAGGTGTCTTTGTTGAGGTAAGAGCCGATAAGGGCGACACTGTCCATGATCTTATTACATTCTTCTAGCATATTGGTATCACTACAGGTAGGAGAGACCTGGTGCGAGATAGCGCGGATACCAGTGATGTCGTGAGCCTTAGCGAAGGTAAGATATTGAGTAAGAGTATTCCAAGCTTGATCCCTCACTGCCTCAGCATTAGCGGTAATGGTCGGGGCTCTCTGTGTAAGAGAGTTGACGTGTAAATCTTTTATAAGCTTGTCGAAGCCCAGAGTCTGGTGTCCTATACCTATCACTACACCTATAGCGATGAGAGGTATCAAAATTTTCATTCTTTTATTCATCCCTTATGAAATAAATTTGTATAATTTGATTATACCACTCTTTCCATGATAAAATTTGGCCAATATGATCGTTTTCGACCGCGTCTCAAAAGTGTATCCAGACAACTCCCGGGCTATCGATGAGGTTACTGTTTCTATAGAGCCCAATGAGTTTGTCTCACTCGTGGGTCCATCGGGAGCTGGTAAGACCACACTCTTGAAGCTCTTTCTCGCGGAGGAAACTCCGACCGAAGGGGCTATATATTACGACTCCAACAACATCCACGACCTTTCCCGTCGCGAGATCGATGCCTTCCGCAGGAAGATAGGTATGATCTTCCAAGATTTCCGCCTCTTACCCAATAAGACTGTGTACGAGAACATAGCTTTCACCATGGAGGCAGCAGGTAGGACAGACGAAGAGATTGAGACCGATGTACCTCACGTCCTCGAGCTTGTAGATCTTAGTCATAAGATTTGGAACTTCCCTCGAGAACTCTCCGGAGGAGAGAAGCAGCGCGTGGCTATTGCTCGCGCGCTAGTCAACGAGCCCGACGTTCTTATAGCCGATGAACCTACTGGCAATCTCGATCCGGCCAACACTTACGATATCGTCCAGATATTGAAGAGGATCAATGATCTGGGAACTACCGTTATCCTCGCTACTCACAACAAAGGTATAATTGATCTACTAGAGAAGAGAGTGATAGCTATGGAGGGTGGCAAGATTGTGCGTGATGACAAGAGTGGTAAATACTTTAGCTAAAAATGTTTGCAACTAAATTAAAAAGGATCATACGCACAGGCTTCTTCAACTTCTGGAGAGATGGGACTGTTTCCTTCGCCTCTGTTTTGGTAATGCTTGTAACTCTTCTTACCATCGCCTTCATATCCTTCGGCGGAGCGATACTTGATACGGTATTGGGTGAGCTCTCGAGTAAGATCGATATCAATGTCACATTCGTCACCGCCGCCAAGGAGGAGGATATCTTGAGTATCAAGCACACTCTAGAATCTTTGTCAGAAGTCTCACTTGTCACTTATATCTCGCGAGATGAGGCTCTACAGGCCTTCAAGGAGCGTCATGCCAATGATCCTTCCATTATCTCTGCATTGGAAGAGCTAGGAGATAATCCCTTAGGTGCAGTACTCAATATCAAAGCTCGTGATCCGTCTCAATATGCATCAGTAGCCCAGTTCCTCCAGAGCGACAATGCTCTCTCATCAGGAGGAGTGACTATAATCGACCGGGTAAATTACTTCCAGAACAAGGCAGCTATAGATAAGCTCGCTCACATCATCTCCTCCGCAGACAAACTCGGCTTCGCTCTCACGCTCTTCATGGTGATTATCTCGATGTTGATCGCCTTCAATACTATCCGTCTTACTATTTATATAGCTCGCGACGAGATCTCAGTCATGCGTCTGGTGGGAGCCTCTACCAACTATATCCAAGGACCTTTTGTGATCGTGGGGATCATCTATGGCTTAGTGGCGGGGCTTCTTACGCTTCTCCTCCTCTTACCTATTACATATTGGCTGGGCAATACTACACGGAGCTTTTTCATCGGCTTCAACATCTATTCTTATTACCTACATAATATCTTAGAGATATCTCTCATTGTCCTTATCTCCGGTATACTTATTGGTAGTATCTCTAGTATTCTTGCTATCCGCAAATATCTGAAAGTTTAAATGAAAAGTCGTGGCTTTACGCTCATAGAACTCCTTGTAGTCATAGCTATCATCGGTATCTTATCTGCCATAGTCATGGCGAGTCTAAATAATGCTAGAGAGAGTGGGCGGATCGCGTCTGCAAAGTCTTTCTATGCTCAGCTTTATCATGGTGCTGGAGCAGAAGCTCAACTCATGTGGTTGTTCGATAAAGCCCCTCAAGGAAGTCCCGCATTTATTGAAGATGGTTCGGGTTATAACTACAGAGGTATTGTGATAGGTGCGGCTTGGAAAGATGCCACAAGTTGTGGCCTGGGCTTAGGTGGGTGTATGGAGTTTAATAGTCTTTCTAACAGTAGAGTAACTAGCCCAGTCTTCAATGTGTCAGGAAGTAAGATAACGATCTTGGCTTGGTTTAAGATTACAGACTTCGCCGCTTGTGCTGGGGCAGGTTGCAGGATCATAGAGAAGGGGAGCAATGTAGCCAACATATACTGGTCTCTTGCTCCAGCTGGAGTAGGTGGTCAATATCTCCGCTTCCGTCTAAAACTTGCTGATGGGGTTACATATGATGTTACAAGTGCTGATCCAGTTCTTGCTGGCGCACTAGACAAGTGGGAGTTTGCAGCAGGGGTCTTCGATGGGAATAAATTGAAACTGTATTTTAATAATGGGACAAAAGTAGGGGAGCTCGAACAGACTGGTTTGTTACCGTTGCCTGGAACATTTCCACCCATGTTTATGTCTGTTGGTAATAATCCAGTGGGAGGAAGAGGCTTCGATGGTATGATCGACCAAGTCATGATTCTTGAAGAGGCGCTCACCTCTGGAGAGATCCAGAAGTATTATGCGGAAGGTAAAAAGGCTATAGAATCCGGAAGCTCTCTATCATTTGCTCTACCAAGGTAGAGTAACCTCGATCCCTGGGGTCGTAGAGAAGATAGATTATATGCTAAAGGTGAAAGTAGGGTGAGTAGAGGGTCTTCATTGAAAGTTCGGTGTTTAATTGCTAATCTTTTTGTATATGCAAAATACATTAGGGAAACTATATCTGGAAGAATTATTGGCCGAAGCCCCAGCTAGTCGGAAGTGTGTGGAGAGATATAACCCAGAACTTTTTGACTACAAACCACATGAGAAATCTATGCAGATGGGCTATCTTATGCTCATGACATCTGAGATTCCGCGCTGGATTAGTGTAGCTATAGAAGATGGAGAAGTCGACTTCAAAACTTACAAATCAGCAGAGTTTAAAACTGCGGAAGATTTGTTGAAAGTTTTTGATGAAAATATGGAGAAAGTAAAAAAACTTCTAGAAGAAGTAACAGATACAAGATTAGAAGAAAATTTTGTTCTTAAAAATGGCGAACAAGTTCTTATGACCTCCACGTTGAAAGAGATGGTGGGCTCTACTCTGAACCATTGGGTACATCATCGGGGACAACTGACAGTCTATATGCGCCTAAATAATATACCCGTGCCTAGTATCTACGGACCCTCCGCCGACGATAAAACTTTCTAGTTACCTTCTTTGCGGAAGTGTTTGCCGATGTAGTAGGGCCAGATGATGATAGCTTTAACCCCGTTCCAGAAGTGGAGCTTCAAATATCCAATGGTAAATAGCCATCCTATAGCCCACAAACATCCCAAACCATCACCATGTGTTACAACAATTTGTTCCATATGTTAACTATACCACTATTTAAGTTAGGGCGATCTATCCTGTAGCGAGCATTACCCAAATTGCTGCAAATATGAGAAACACTAGAGTTCCAATCACAACTCGGTAACTCTTGTTAGGGACTTGTCTCATAGCCACCTTAATACTTGTAGCCATAATCACGAAGAAAACCCACGCGAAGAGGAAGTCGTGCCACTCCCAGTTCCACCCATCGACAAAATGATTCCCGAGGAAGGGGATTACTAAGGCTACCAGAGACCAGAACATGACTTTGGGAAGTCCAAGGTTTTTCATGGGTTTATCATATCACAAACTCCAAATTGGAGTTTCTTAATTTTCCTGCTAAATTATGACCATTGCGGGATCATCTAGTGGTAGGATACATGACTCTGAATCATGTCACCTTGGTTCGAATCCAAGTCCCGCAGCCCTTCTTCCCTTCGGTCATCAGGGCCTTCGGCACTGATAAATAAAAGCAAGAAGGCTCTGAGGAGCCCGGCGACGAAGAGTAGTATTATTGACCTATGTATTTTGTCTATATCCTAGAATGTGCAGACAAATCGCTTTATGTAGGTTGTACCAACAATCTTGATAGAAGATTAAAGCAACATAATGATTCCAAATGGGGTGCTCACTATACGAAGTTAAGAAGGCCAGTAATATTGATGTACAAAGAAACTTTTCAAACTTTAAAAGAAGCAAGACAAAGAGAAGCTGAAATTAAGGGATGGAGAAGGGAGAAGAAATTTAAATTAATAAATTCTGTATAATTAATCCTATGCCGGGAAACTGGCAGTGGGTAGCTTAGCTACCGCCCGTGGTGGGCTTTCTGTATGTATAAAAAATCGCCAAAGAAAAAGGGTTAGATTCTCTTTTTATTGATGTATATAATGATAATTTAAAATCCTACCCATCTTGGATTCGAACAGGAGTGGGGTCGGGAGCAGCATTGTAAGGTTACATCTGATATAATATTTGCATGAATATTTCAAAAAAGGCTTCGAGAATAATCCTCGGCCTAACAGCTCTCGTCTCTTCGAGGACAATGTTCGCCCTTTTCAACGATCCTGAGGGTCCCAATTTGCTCATAGTTATGGTCTTGGCAGTGATCCTCTATGGTGTATCTTTTGCCGCATATTCGTCCGTTCATTCCACTACTGGTACGAAGAAGCTTCTATTGGGAATTCTTACTCAGATAATAATAGTTACTGGTCTCTACTTCTTGGGAAGATAAGGTTCTAGCATCAGAGTGACGAAGTCTAAATTTAAACTGCGGGTGGGTATGGGTCTTGCGGGGAAAGGCGTCTTTGCCGAGGAGGTGATCCCGAAGAAAAAAAGGATTATCGAGTATGTGGGAAAGGCTGTCCCAGTAGCGAAACAAAAGACTGCGGAAGGTAGGTACCTCTTCTGGACCGGGAGGAAGAAGATGATCGATGGCAACATCAAGCGTAACACCGCAAGGTTTATCAACCACTCGTGCAAACCCAACTGCGAAGCAGATGGACCAAGAGGTCATGTGTACATTTATTCTCTCCGGAAGATAAAGGTGGGGGAGGAGCTCGCTTATGATTATGGGGATGAATATTTCAATGACTATATAGGTCCCTTCGGTTGCAAATGCGAAAAGTGTAAGGGCAAGAAATCGAAGAAGTAAAAAGATGTTTGGATAGAACACGTACTTGACATTTTGTAAAATAGGTGTAATATAGATAGTAGGAGGTCGAACATGGTCAAGAAGGAACCTGGCAGTCCTTTGATGATCGAAAGGATCGCGCAACTCTTCAGTCACCACCAGGTGAGGGATGTGAGAGAGCTTCTTAAAACGAGGCTTTCTACCAACCCTCGCTCTCAAGAAATCGAGCGGCCCGGGCATGAGGCGATTACCCTCACAGAGATATATGATCGATTAAGCAAGACTGATCGACATACTGTAAGTTGTTGGAAAAAGCTCCTCATGTTACGAGAGATGCTCACGCCAACCCAAATTCTGACCACTGAGGTGGTCGAGATGCCACGGAAAATCTGTGAGCATATCCGGAGTCAGAATTTGGAACGGAGAGAGCATCAGACCGAGAAGTTCGTACCAAGCTATTAACAACCCGCCATAGAGGGCGACGAAACCCGCCGTCGCGTTCGATGGCGGGTTTTCTATTTGATAGATGAATTTGTTATAATAAGTGTTATGAAAACAGTAGTAATAACAATATTAGTGTTGGCCGTACTAGTTGGAGGATACTTCTTATTCTTTAAAGACTCTACGACCAAAGAGATGGGGGATACAAACTCGGGAGATCAAGCTAAGATCGACGTTAACACAGTCTGCGAAGGTGCCCTTGCCTACATGACCTTCCCAAGTGGAGAAGCTTCGGCAAAGTTCGTAGAAGAGTGTAAGAATGGCGAGCATCCAGAAGTCATCGACCGCTATAAGGCCGACATGCATCTCGACGGCGCCGCGATCTAGGTCTTAGATTGATTTTAATAATCTGTTTAGTTAATCTTGCGTGAGAAAGGACACATATGAGCTTACCAATGCCGAAGAAAGTACCTGAGCCGGGCTTCTATTATCACTATAAGCATGATCCGAATGGTGAGGTCAACAATTATGCCTACGAGATCCTGGGCGTAGGCTTCCACACTGAGAAGCATGCTCGAGAGGAGGAGAGGCACTTCCTCCTCTACCGGCCGCTCTACGATGCCTCTGTATACAAAGCCTCGCAAGAGCTTGGTGTCCCATGCTTCGATACTCGTCCACTTGAGATGGCCATGAGTACCGTGGAGCCGGGAGGGGAGAGGATACCCAGGTTCACGAAGATTATTGATCCTGTTGTGATCGCCAAGCTCGAGAAGATCCGGGAAGAAATGTACTAGTTATCAGAAATGGTGGGTCTTAAGGCCCACCATTTGCATTTAAATATTTAACATCTAAGATGTTTTGCGGAGGGCTTTATGGCCGAGAAGCGCCTATGCGGCGGCTGTACAGCCTGCTGCAAGACACATCCAATTCTTGAGATCAATAATCCAGCTCGAGTGTGGTGTCCACATTGTGAAATATCTAAGGGTTGCAAGATTTATGAGACTCGTCCTCAGGGATGTAGAGACTTCGCTTGTCAGTGGCTTATGGGTGGGGGAGCCGATGATGAGCGCCCTGATAAGGTTAAGGTCGTTGTCGACTACCTTGATATCCCAGGTTTCGGAGAAGTCACCATGATTCATGAGGTGACAGAAGGAGCTCTGCAGAATCCATACGCCAATAGAGTATTGAAGCGTCGGATGCAACTTGTGCAACCGGTCTGTCTCCTTCCTGTGATTGGAAGCAATACCCTGTATATCCCGCAGAAGATGTTCTTCTCCGGGTTTGGAAGCTTCGGTCGTATTAATGACCGAGAAACCTACATAATTCAGTATTGAAATCCGCCCACTGCTTCAGCACCGGGCGGATTTTCTATTTCTCCACCGTCCTCATCGTCAGGGACCAACGCAAGTCGGGGATGGGAGGGATAGAGTGTTGCCAACTAAACATCGTTTCGCCACTCATGATGTAGAGCGAGCGGGGTTCAGCAGTTATATTGAAGCGGGGCCACTTATTCTTATTTTTAATATTACTCAGTTTGCGCAGCCGGAAGGTAGCTATAGATCCAAGAGATATACCTATAACCTTCGCATAACCACCCTTATCCCGGTGCCAACCGATCTGAGTGCCAGGAGAGTACTCACTTATGAGAGCGTAATCAATCTGGCTTGGCAATATACCAGCAAAGGCTGCAACTCTCTTCACAATAGGTTTGAAGAACTCGGGGTAGCCACTCTTACGGTTAAAACTTCCTATACGCCTCTTAGACTCATAACCTTCCCACATAAAGTTCTTGAAAGTCGTCCTCTTGAACTCCCTAAGAAACTCTTCCTCCTCCTCGAGCGTGATGAAATCGGCCTTATATCTGAAGCCTGGTGGCCACTTAAGCGCCTCCTCAGGCACTTCAAAGAGTCTTTGCTGGGACATTCCCGCATTTTACAGATAGACCCTCGTGTCAAGGAATCTTGTCAACTACAACTTTTCAACGTTGAAAAAGAGAAGGTAATCTTTGGCAGTTAGAGGGACTGTGGAGAGTTTGGCTGGGTAGACTTCAGTCAGAGTGATGTTTAGACCAAGAAGGGTAGTGGGTTCATTAAGTTTAAAGATTTGTGTAGTGGTAGCCATGTTAGAGCTGGAAAAGTCTACGCTCACTCGCACAGTGCCAGCTTGGATACATTGCACGTCTGTAGGGCAGCGACTGTCTTCCACGACCACTCGAGGAGTCATCTTGATGCCCGATAGGTCAGCGCTACTCCCGAGTCTGATAGATACGACACTCTTGGTAGGTGTATTACTGGAGGGTGGAGGGGCAGAAAAGGATGGGGCATGTTTAAATAAGTAGAAACCTGCGCCTAGTAGAGCAAGAATTATCAGGATAACAATAAGTTTTTTCATGCTGTTGCGTAAACATTTTAGCATATTCGCCCAATTTCATTTTCGCTTCATCGATCAGTGTTTATGATGTTCTATCACAGTCTCGGGTAGTATTTATTAATAAATTATATAAAACAATGGCGAGTGCAATGAATGTGCAATCTTATCTTAAGGGTCTCGATTATCCATCTACCAAACTTATCCTCATAGATCATGCGAAGAATAGTGGAGCAAGCCAAGATATTCTCATCGCGTTACAAAACTTGCCGCGTCGTCAGTATGATAGCCTCACCGATATTACCGACCATCTGTTTGATAGAAACAGATACGGGTTTGAGAGTATGGGTGCACTGGTTCTAAATTAGATGGTAAAGCGCCCCTCGAGTATCTCGGGGGCGCTTTGGGGGAGGAATTTAACGTTTGGAGTACCCTGGCTCCTCGTACCACGAGGCCTGCACGCTGGCTGGTCTTGGGGTCTTGGGTTTACGGGTCCTCTTAGTTTCTTCAGCTGCTTCGCGCTCCTTTGTCGCGACATCGAGTGACGGAATTTGGTCTAAAGCTCGTCTGAGTTCTGACGGCCATTTACCAGGATTCGTGAAGTCGTCCATGTTCCTCCTTGGGATCGGGTTCTAGAATACTATTGTAAGATAGGGTCCATGGCTCGACAACTGTTGATAAGAAAGAAGTCCGGGTTTAGTGATATAGAGTGGCAGAAATTGAAGCGGCTAAACACTCCCACCAAGATTCAAGATTACCTCAATAAGATTCCATTCAACTTCGGCGACACACACTACTCGCCGAGAGTTGTTCTTAAGAAGAACAAGGCCCACTGCTTCGAGGGGGCACTCCTCGCCGCGAGTGCACTCTGGGTGCATGGCCACAAACCCTTCCTACTTGACCTCAAAGCTTCTCGGGGAGACTCAGATCACGTTGTGGCCTTGTTTAGGAATGGGAAGAAGTGGGGCGCTATATCTAAGACTAACCATGCCGTACTCCGCTATCGGGAACCGGTCTATGCGAGCGTGCGCGAACTTGCCATGAGCTACTTCCACGAGTACTTCTTGTTCAATGGTAAGAAGACTCTAAGGAGTTTCTCCAGGCCCTTCGACTTATCTAGAGAAGGTACGAGCTGGCTTACGACCAAGAGTAATTTGGTAGACCTCGCTCTTAAGCTCGATCGCTCACCGCACACACAAATCATTGGAGAGAAGGCTGCAAAGCGACTCAGACTCGCAGATAAAATTGAAATAAAATCCGGAAAGATTGTAGAATATAGAGAGTGACTCTTTACCACTTACATAAAAGGAAGAGACTGTCAGGCAAGGCTTATTTCTCCTTCCCCGCACCTTCATGGGCTCTTCGACTTCTCGACAACATCATCTTGGGTGTAGGTGTCGTCGCTCCAGCGATGATGATCCCGCAAATTTATCTCATATACAGCACCCACAACGCCACTGGCCTATCGCCAATCTCGTGGCTTGCATTCACCGCCTTCGATATCCCATGGATTATCTACGGTCTTGCGCATAAGGAGAAGCCGATTGTAACGGCCTACACTCTATGGTTCTTCTCCAATGGAGCAGTCTTTATCGGCGCACTATTGTATTAGTATCTTAGACCCCTAATATTACAGGTATCACAATTGGCTTCTTCGCGGTGCGTTGGAAGAGGAAGCGGGACACATCTTCGGTCACGATATTCTTGGTGTGGTCGAAGTTGATGGGGTTAGCTCCTACAGTAGTCGACTCTATAGAGCGCTTGATTACTAGGCGAGCTTCGGAGAGAAGGTCTTGTGATTCGCGCAGATACACGAATCCGCGAGCAATGATGTCGGGCGACTTCTTAAGTCTGCCTGTACGAGCATGGACAAGGGCGATGACTACGAAGATGCCATCTTCTGCCAACATCTTCCTGTCGCGGATCACCACCTCTGAGATATCACCGATAGAGAGACCCTCCACTACCATGTCATCTGAAGGTGCTTTCTCTGGGAGTCTTACGAGCTTCTCGCCCTTGTCTTGAATCTCGATGATAGAGCCATTCTCGGGAACGATGATGTTCTCAGGTGGGCATCCTAGACTTCTTGCAAGCTCAGCATGCATCTTGAGACGGAAGTGACTGCCATGTACTGGCATGAAGTATTTGTAAGGGATCTGGCGGTGTACCCACTCAAGCTCACCACGCTTGCCATGACCGGAAGTGTGTACATCGGAGTCTAGGTAAGTGATGATGCGTGCATCATGGCGGAAGAGGTTATCCTTGAGCTTCTCTACAGCGCGATCATTGCCTGGGATAACAGAAGAGGAGAGGATCACAGTGTCTGAAGCCTGGAGACGCACGAGCTTGTGAGTCTTGTTGGACATCCTCATAAGAGCGGCAAACTCCTCTCCTTGCGCACCTGTGGCGATCATCATGATCTTGTTGGGCGGATACTTCTCTATCTCTTCAATAGGCACGATGTGAGAGGTGTCGACGAGGTTAAGGTGCTTGATGATGTCGACATTGGTCTTCATACTGCGACCCTCGATAAGAACCTTCCTACCATAGCGGCGAGCAGTGTTTAAAAATTCGATAATTCTCTCCACTTGAGAGGCGAAGGTGGCGATGATCACTCTGCCTGGTGCTTCGGCCACGATCTTGTCGATGTTTTTAAGAATAGATGCCTCAGAAGGGGAGAAGCCGGGTTTATCGATACCGGTTGAGTCCATGGTGAAGAGGAGCACCTTCCTATCTTTAAACATCTTGTACTGCTCAATCTCTCGCTCGACGGGGACACCACCTTCGTTCTCGATACGCACGTCTCCGGTGTTTACTATATCTCCATAAGGAGTCTCGATGATAATACCGGTTGAGTCTGGGATCGAGTGAGTGAGGCCGAAGAAGCGGATCTTGAGATGCTCGCCAATAGGTAAGGACTTATCTGTCGCATCGATGATGCGAATATCAAGTGGTGCTAGGTGAGGGAACTCTGCTTGTCGCTTCTGGATGAGGAGAGCACCGAACTCACGGGTATAAATAGGGGGGTTACCCAGGCGAGTGATGAGGTAGGGGATGCCACCAATGTGGTCCAAGTGGCCGTGAGTGATCACGATACCGCGTATGCGATCCTTCCTCTCTTCAAGATATTTAATATTAGGCAGTATGTAATCAACACCTGGAGTGTCATCATCGGTAAACTGGATACCCGCATCTACTACAAGTATGTCGTTACCATACTCTATGACAGTCATGTTCTTGCCGATCTCTTCTACACCACCAAGGGGGATGATGCGAATAGCGTCTCCGATAGGAGGGACAATGTCGGCAGGCTTCTTGGCCGCTATAGGAGTGTTGCCACGGCGACGATGGGTCTTACCTCTCAGGCCTCTAGAAAAAGTATTGTTCATTAAGGATTATTAGTTGTTTTTATAGTCTATTGTTTTTCTGCAAATATTTTCCAAACATGATCTGTCTCGATATACCACTCTCTTATGCCCAAGAATCTGTCTTGAGAGACTGCCAACTGACCGAGATCGATAGCATGTACCTGCTTCGGGGCCACATAGAGGAAGCTTGGGGTGTATAGGAAGACGGCTGGCCTATCCCTCTTTAACTCTTCGGAGAAGGCAAGGTAGATCTCGCGGGCCTTCTCTCTGGTAGTTGCGCTCCTTGCATCTTCTAGGAGCTTGTCAGCCTTACTGTTGGCGTAGAGAGCAATGTTCAACCCTGGATCAGCCCTTTGCGAAGAGTGCCAGAAGGGGTATAGATCGGCGTCTCTACCTACCACCTCGCCAAACAAGAGAGCGTCGAAGTTTCTCGGTCTGATGACGGTCTGATTGAGGTCTCCTGTCTCGAAGGACAAGACCTCGATCGCTGCACCCAACTTCTGCCAAGAGAGAGCTAAGCGGTTAGCTACTTCCTTGAGTTCATTTGCATCACCAGTAGAGATTGAAAACGACAAAGTTATTGTAGCAGAGCCTGACTTTTTTTCAAGAACGCCTGTATCTACATTTGGTTTCCAGCCGGCCTTAGCAAGGATAGCTTGTGCCTCTAGGATATTGCCTTCTGTAGTGGTAGCGAGGTCAGCGATACTATTACCCGCATAAGAGCCCGCCGGTAATGGACCCTCAATAGCACTACCTTGACCCAGAAGCACCTCCTTGATGATCTCTTCCTTAGGAGCGGCAAGATCGAGCGCACGTCGGACTTCTGGTTGGAGAAGAGCGCGAGACTTGGACTGGTTCAAGAAGACGGCGAAGACTCGTGGAAGAGGCGCAGAGAGGATGCTCGAATCCTTGAGGTTAAGCTCGGCGAGATTCTCTGGAGACAGTCCGCTCAAACTCTCGATCTCGTGGTTATCGAAAGCCTCAAGAAGTGCCTCCTCACTTGAGTAGAATTTAAATTCGAGTGTCTTGATAAAAGGTGCTTGGCCGAGGACAGCACTGAAGGGCTCAAGTTGGTAGAAGTTGGGGATGCCACCAGAGTTTCTGGTAACGTCTTTTACAGCGTAAGGGCCGGAGCCGATAGGATAGGTGTTGAACTGACTGAAGGAGAACTCGTCGTTGGTTACGTTCTTCCAAATATGCTTGGGGAGGATACCGATAGTTAAGTTGTATAGAAAGGGCGTGTAAGGCTGTTTAAGAGTGAAGATTACGGTGAGGTCATCGACCTTCTCGATGGTCACCCCCTCCCAGTTGCCTCGTCGCGGACTCTTGATAGCAGGGTCTATGATCTTCTGTACAGTGAAGATGATGTCGTCTGCAGTGATGGGATTACCGTCGTGGAAACGTGCTTCTGGGTGTAGGGCTACGGTGTAGTTCTGGCGGTTGTCGGATATGGTGATATTGGCTGCAAGGTCGTTCACCAGCTCACCTTGAGGAGTGAGGCGCACCAGGCCTGAGTAAACAAGTGAGACCAAGTTCTTGTCAGCCTCGGATATAGCAAGGACAGGGTTAATGAAACGCGGGTTACCTACCACACCTTCCACGAGCTTGCCGCCAGTGGTAGGCACCTCGACCAGGAACTCACCATTAACCTTGAGGAGTAGGATAAGTCCAGAAACGACGAAGAAAAGAGCGAAGAAGGAGAAGACCGCTCGCTCTGCTATGGTAAAGGAGCGGATGGTCTTCCTCACCTCCTGCTCTTTAGGAAGAGAGAAGCGCTTTGAAGAGAGGTCGCGCAGATTTTTGTACATGGTTAGTAGACTAACGAGCAAGTAGAAGACCGAGGAAGTTTACCAGGACAAAGAGTGCCGCTACTGTAAGAGTGGCATTGAAGAGGAACTTCTCGAACCCACGACGAAGGAAGCGGCCTCCACCAGCACCCTCGGATCCGAAGGCAGCACCAAGACTCTCCTCAGAACGCTGGAGGAGAATGCCTGTAATGAGAAGAATACTTAATCCGACTTGAATGTAGGGAAGAATACCGATCATAACGTACAAGGAGGTATCATACCCTAACCTGGCGAAGACCTCAACCCCTACAGACTTTGACTTCATGAATTTTTTGCATATAATTGCGGCACCATGAAAAAGAAAAATACTAAGAAAGTCTCTAAGACAGTAAGCAAATCAGAAAGTACAAAGATTAAGCCGTTCGGCGACAGGATACTTGTCCGACCTTTTACAGAAGCAGAGGTGCGAGGTGAGAGTAAAAGTTTTGGCATCATCCTTCCTGATTCGATGACCAAGGAGAAAGCGGCTCAGGGTAAGGTGCTAGCCGTTGGTGAGGGAAAATATGAAGAAGGTAGACTCATCCCTATGAGAGTGAAGGTGGGGGACACAATAGTCTTCTCTAAGTATGGATACGATGAGGTCGAGCAGGGGGGAGAAGAATTTTATCTAGTGAAGGAGGAGAGTGTGTTGGCCATTATCAAAAATTGACCTAATTATTCTAATTTCTAATTAACCTAAAAATGGCAAAGAAAATACTTTTCAACGAGGAAGCAAGGGGTGCACTTAAGCGTGGTGTAGATAAGGTAGCAGATGCTATACGCATCACTATTGGTCCAAGGGGTAGGAATGTCGTACTCGATAAGGGCTATGGTGCTCCTACTATTACCAACGACGGGGTGACCATCGCCAAAGACATTACTCTCAAGGATAAGTTCGAAAACATGGGTGCTGAGATAGTGAAGGAGGTTGCGAGCAAAACTAACGACACCGCCGGAGACGGCACCACTACCTCTGTAGTGATCACTCAGGCTTTGGTAGAAGAAGGCTTCAAGATCGCTCTGCTCGGCCACAGCCCCATGGGTATACGTAAGGGGATCGAGGAGGCCACACGGGATGCTATCGAGAATCTTAAGAAGATTGCCAAGCCTATCAAGTCTGACAGCGAGATCCGCCAAGTAGCGACAATCTCTGCCGAGTCAGAAGAGATAGGAGCTATCATCGCTGACACTATCAAGAAGATTGGTAAGGATGGGGTAGTTACAGTAGAAGAGTCACAAGTATTCGGCGTGGATTCTGAGATTGTCGAGGGGCTCGAGTTTGATAAGGGCTATCTCTCTCCTTATATGATTACTAACTCAGAGCGCATGGAAGCTGAGTATCGCGATCCCAATATTCTTATCACTGACAAGAAGATCTCAACGGTGAAAGAGATTCTTCCTCTCCTCGAGAAGATTGCCGCTACCGGCAAGAAGGAGCTTGTAATCATCGCCGATGACGTCGATGGCGAGGCTCTCACTACCTTCATCGTCAACAAGCTCCGAGGATCCTTCAATGTCTTGGCTATCAAGGCCCCAAGCTTCGGCGACAGAAAGAAAGAGATGCTCGCCGACATTGCTGCTACTGTGGGAGCCAAAGTGATTTCAGACGAAGTTGGACTCAAGTTCGAGAGCGTAGATGTGAATGTCTTGGGTCGCGCATCCCGCATCATCGCCACCAAGGACAGTACTGTGATCGTGGGTGGTAAGGGTAATAAGAATGAGATAACCAAGAGACTAGAGAGTTTGAAGAAACAAAGGGAGAATACTAAGTCCAAATTTGAAATAGAGAAGCTAGATGAGCGGATTGGTAAACTCTCTGGTGGAGTGGCTGTGATCAAGGTGGGTGCCGCTACGGAGACGGAGATGAAGTATCTTAAGCTCAAGATCGAGGATGCCGTTAACGCCACCAAAGCTGCCATCTCAGAGGGAATCGTAGTTGGAGGAGGAAGCGCTCTTGTGAAGGTGGCAGGCAAGCTAGAGGCGAAGAGTAGCGTGGCCAAGATTGATTTGAAGAATAAGACAGAGGTGGAGTTCTGGGCCGGGTACACTGCAGTAGAGCGGACACTCAAAGAGCCACTTCGCCAGATTGCCGAAAATGCAGGTGAGGAAGGTGGGGTAGTGCTCGAGCGCGTACAACGGGGTGGGCCGAACTTCGGCTACGACGCCCTGAAGGGTGTATACGTAGATAATATGTTCGAAGCGGGGATCATCGACCCAGTGAAGGTCACTCGCGTCGCTCTCGAGAATGCCTCGAGTGCTGTCTCTATACTCCTCACTACCGAAGTCGCCATTGCGGACGAGCCCGAGCCGAAGAAAGAGTCTCATGAGCACGGCGGTCCTGTGGATTACTAATTTTTAAACTTGTGCTAGATTTTTAAGTGGAGAATGCCGATGCAGGATTACAATCATGGCAGGGCCATGATATTCGAGAAGCGGCAAGATCGCTCTGTCCATGACCGAAGGTGATATTCAAAACGCACGCGCGTATCACCTTCGGTCATTTTTTATGCTATAATCGCGCCATGTCACTTTTAACTATCATCCTTATCGTCCTTGGGGTCGTGATGCTTTGGGCGATCTTGGCTTATAACTCTTTTGTCAGACTGGTGAACCGTGCGAAGGAAGCTTGGGCCGATATCGACGTCCAACTCAAGCGACGTTACGACCTCATCCCTAACCTCGTAAACACTGTCAAGGGTTACTCCGAACACGAGTCTAGCGCTTTCGAAAATGTTACTAAAGCCAGAGCCGCCGCCATGGGCGCAGGCAATCTTGAGGAAAAGGGCAAGGCTGAGAATATGCTCAGTGGCGCTCTTAAGTCACTCTTTGCTGTGGCAGAAGCTTACCCAGAGCTCAAGGCCAATACCAACTTCCTCGAACTGCAGAAGGAACTTTCTGACACTGAGAACAAGATCCAAGCTGCTCGTCGCTTCTATAACACCAATGTGCGAGATCTTAATACTAGGATAGAAACTTTCCCATCTAACTTCATAGCAAATTTATTTAAGTTTAGTCCAATGGAATTCTTCCAACTTGAAGAAGCTGCAGCCAAGAATCCTGTAGAAGTTAAGTTCTAATTTTATAGTGTCAAACCTTTACACTCATCAGAGTGAAAATATTCTTAAGACCTGGCTACTTGTCGGGGTCTTCAGCACTCTTGTAATAGGTCTCGGCTGGGTCATCTCTTACTACTACCAAGATAGCTCGCTTATCTTTATAGCGATCGTCATTGCGATATTTACCAACATCTTCTCTTACTGGTATTCGGACAAGATAGTACTTAAGCTCCACAAGGCCAAGCCTGTTACTCGCGAAGAATACTTCGACCTCTGGAATGCTGTAGAAAACCTTTCTATTGGTGCAGGCCTGCCTATGCCGAAGGTCTATGTGATCGACGACCCAAGCCCCAACGCCTTCGCCACTGGGCGTAATAAGGAGCACGCTGTGGTGTGTGTGACAACTGGCCTCCTCAATATTTTAGATAAGAACGAGCTTGAGGGAGTGATAGCGCACGAGCTCTCTCATATTGGCAATAGAGATATTCTCATCTCGACCGTGGTAGTGGTCATGGGAGGCTTCGTCGCACTGCTCTCGGATATGTTCCTACGCTCTCGTATGTGGGGAGGTGGAAACGGAAACAGAGAGAGGAATAATGCTAACTCAATCATTTTAGTCATTGGACTCATACTCGCGATCCTTGCGCCTATTGCTGCAACACTCATACAACTTGCGGTCTCGCGTAAGAGAGAGTTCCTTGCCGATGCCTCTGGGGCACTTCTCACTCGATATCCAGAAGGTCTTGCCAGTGCTCTAAGGAAGATCAGTACGGCATCACAACCCATGCGCACAGCAAACTCCGCCACAGCTCACCTCTTCATTTCGAACCCTTTTGGAACCTTAAAGACCTCTAAACTTAAAAACCTATTCCTGACCCACCCGCCAATTGAAGAGCGGATTAAGGCCCTAGTTGGAGAAAGTACATATTAGAACACAAAATATTCACTTGACCCAGCCCCACCTCGAGTGGTAGTTTTCATCCCCAGACTGCACGAAGGAGGTGCGAATGAATTGGCTAATCCTAGCCGTTGTGTTGACCACGGCGATAGGAGGAGTCTTCTATCGCCCATACCTTGTGAGACTTAAGGAGCGTAGACGATGTTTAGAAGAAAATGCACATGAGGTTCGCCATCGCTTGGATGAATGGATGTGGTCGGGTGCCCCGGAAGTAGCGGGGGACAAGACCTTCGCTCGAGTCAAAATTAAGAGAGAGAGTCTATTCTCTTTCGGACAAATGGTTATTGCACTTGAGCTGTCGGTTGAAAACCCTAGAAAAATGGGAAAGATCCGACAGATCTCGAATGATTTTTGCCAGGAATACGATGAAAGTCGTGAGCCTGGGCAATGCCGACTAATCGTAAACATCCGCCCCAAGGCGAGACGGAGAGTATCGTGGAGAATCTCACTGAACTCAAGGCAGAACCTCACGTAATTCAAGTAGTCATGGCTTTCTTCGGTGGGTGCGCATGCAATCAAGGGTTGCGCTTTGTGGACAAGAACGATCCCGCCGATCATCCCAATCTTCGAATTGGAGTAGCCAACACTGACCAGAGTGCGCTGGATAACCTCTTCTCTATGGAGGGGGCGAGCGAGAATCTCAGGAAGTGGCTGGCGAGCGGCCGATTCCTCCGTATTCCTCTCGGAGCAGTTCTTACAAAAGGACGTGGCGCCGGAGGAAAAGAGACGGTAGGTGAAGAGGCCTTCAAGGAAAGCATCGAGAAGATCAGGGCGCTTTTCGCTGGAGCAGACCACATCTTCTTGGGTGCGGGTTTGGGTGGAGGAAGCGGCACGGGAGCTATTACAGCCGCCGCCGAACTCATCCAGGATGAATTCCCTGATGCACATCTGACTGCGTGGGTCGTCATGCCCCACGAAGAAGAAGAGGGTGATGATCGTTGGGCACGTGCTATCAAGGCTCATGCTCGACTCATGGGTCGAGGGGTGGCAACTATTCAGATCTTCAATGATTACATCATCGATCATCTGGAGAGGGAAGGTCACCCCAATTACCACCTCCTCGATCTTGAGGAGATGCACGCACTTGCAGACGAACAGGAACTCATGCCTATCGTGGAAGGGTTCCAGAACGTCTTCTTGAGCTTCGCGCGCACGATTCACAGTGACGAAGCTGACCTCACAACCATTACCGATAAGGAGTACGGGTCATACTTGTTTTATCGGGCTATCAAGATCTCCAAGGAGGAACTAGATAAGATTCGAGAGTGTTCCAAGGAAGATCTTGAGAACAAGATGGCCCCTGATCTGCATCAACGCTTGACCATGACTGGGCTCCAAGACCCGACTCGTTACAAGCGAGCAAAGATCGCAGGTATGAGACAGCTCGGAGCCAAGTTCCCAGCGATCCTGGGAAAAAAGGTGAACTCGTTGTTTCGACAGCAGATTCTTAAGGAATCAGGTCGAAATATTGAGATTCATCTTGGAGTCGATAGCCGACCGTTACCAGACGGTGGGGTCATATTGTCACTCATCACCAATGGTCCCGGACCCGGCGACGAAGCTCAAGCATCCAAGCTTGTAGCTCTCGGCGCTCCCCGGATCACGCTTGCTCTCCCAACGCCGGAGATTCCCGCGCCCGATACGACGCCGGCATCCCCTGCGACACTTATCGTAACTCCTCCACAAAAGGAGGGGGCGGTCAGGAAACAGGCAGCGGCACAGCCTGCTGCGCACACCAATGGCTCGAATGGTTCCGCCGTAGATCCAGACGTCATCCATAGGTTTCAGCGGATCCAAAGTGTATCCACATCGAAGGAACCGCCGCAACCGAACAACTCTGTCGAGAAGTCTTCGACAAATGGAAATGGTGGTAGGTGGTCGGGACTTCGAAAGTACCTTCCAGAATCTTTTTCACCAAGAGAGATCGCTGGGCGGTAAATTGAAAAGCATCCCGACGCCCTCAAATAAGGAGAGGTCGTGAGAATCCTGTTCATCGTACTGGTGGGCTTGGGTCTCACGACCCTTCCCACCCCAAGCCTGGCCCAAGGACAATACCGATGGCTAGGCGACATCACCGAGACCGAGAGAACTGTTCTCTCGGTACTCAAGAAGGCTGGTTGTGATCCAAGCTGGTACAACCAGGTGGTCCGAGATAGTTCGATAACTCAAACCGAAATAAGGAATGGGTTAGCGATCAACCGGCACATCTATCTGCGGAGTTCCGTGAATTGCGAAGCAAAAGTTCCGCAAGCACCAAGAACACCAGAAAAGGAAGTTGTAGTACTCACTCCGGAAGTCCTAGAACCTCAAGCTCCAACACCGACTACGGCGCGAGAGCCAGAGGTCGCACCAAGACCAGTGGAGGTTAGGCCTCAAGAGGCACCCCCCCTAGTTGTCCAGGAGAGACCATCTACGAATTCGGGGCTGGTAATTAACTACATCCTCGTAATTGTGATCTCCTTGTTTGTGGGAATAGGAATAGGTGCTTTGTTGACACGAAACAAAATGCCCAAACCTTCTCGAAGTGAGGTGAGAATACGTAGTCGATAGTTCTTTCTGTTCTTTGAGGGCCCCGGCGTACGCGCACGGGGCTCTTTCTTTTTATAAAGTAGGTTAAAATTAATGGATGGAAGACAAAGAACTCCATAAGGTTGCGATCACAGCTATTGTCTACAAGCTAGATAGAACATTTCTTATTACCAAAAGATCAGCGGAGGAAGAACACTTCCCTGGAAGATGGACTGTCCCGGGTGGCAAGTTATCAACCGACGACTACATCAATACACCTCTTACACATAAAAACCAGTGGTACTATGCACTGACCAATACTTTGAAGAGGGAAGTGATGGAGGAGGTCGGACTCGAGATAGATAAGCCAGAATATCTGCTTGATCTCACTTTTATAAAAGGTGGGAAGACTCCCGTACTCGTTCTTAGTTACTTTGCACAATACTTGGGTGGGGAAGTGGTACTTGGTGAAGATGCGACAGAGTTTGCTTGGATTTCTCGCGATGAGATTCCAAAATATGATTTGATAGAAGGAATTGACCATGAGATTAAGTTAGTAGATGATATCCTGAAGCAAAGATAAGGAGGCGTCGCATAGTGGTCTAGTGCGCACGCTTGGAAAGCGTGTAATCCGCAAGGATTCCAGGGTTCGAATCCCTGCGCCTCCGCAAAGCTTCTTCATAAAAAATTTTGGCGGGTGGGGTAGTATGTATATAGATCTGAACAATTGTGTTCCGTGGTTACCCTGCGGAGGTTCGAATGGTGTTGCTCGCGTCGCTCATATTGGGAGGTGCACTCCTCCTCGGATTGGTCTACTTCAAAAGAGGTCCTATCCGACTGAGGATCCACAAGCTCTCGGCTTCCAACCCAAGCCAAGAGCCATATACCAACACGCTCTATCCCTGGGACATGTGCGTCTTACTCGAGTTTCAGAAGAAGATCGCCGAAAAGTTCAAGGGGACAGTACTAGTGTCGTACACATGGAATGTGAGTGCGACTCGCACAGGGCTACCTCGCGAGCACATGCTCGATTCCGAAAGAAAAGAGGCGACAGGAGATCTAGATTTCCGTTCCCTAAACATTATTGGGGTACTAGGCAGTGGTAATACCATTGCAACATTCTGTCGTACTTACTCCAAGGGGAATGGGATCTGGCAAGTGGAAATGATGGAAGAGATCAGGACTATCGAAGTCGCCCCACTCAAAAGTTCCTTTCCATTCGATAAGCACTTAAGGTCGGTTCCCCCTGTGAGTAACGAGACTGTAACCAGTCTAAAGCATGACGAGAAGGTTCACTAAAACCGCAAGTGAGAGAGTGCACGGCGCCGAACACCAGTTCGGCGCCTTTGTTATTCGTGTATAATCAGGAGTCCATGGGTATTGTAATCATTACCAATCCCGGAGAAGATAAGAAGGCTTTTGCTAACTCCCTTTACAAAAGAACGCAAGGTAAGGTCGATCTAGTCATCATCCAGAAGCCTAAGCCCAACCATAACTCCTTTCTAGAGCGCCTACGCCGTCTCTATAGATCGGTAGGGCCATGGAGATTGCCTAAGGAGATTTTCTACGCCTCTCTCTTGCGCAGTAGTACTCTTCTTAAAGATGCCTTGGGATATTTCCGAGAGAGAAGCCCCCTAGTTTCTGAATCAGAATTTCTACCAAAAATCTTAGAAACGTATTCTATCAATGACAGAAGTGTCTTAAAGATTCTCAAAGATATTTCTCCAGATCTTATGGTCATCTGGGGTGGGATGATCATGAGACCCGAGATCTTATCCATGGCCGACAAGGTCATCAATCTGCATATGGGTCTCTGTCCTCACTATCGCGGAGCAGTGGCGAACCAACGGGCAGTGATGAAAAGGGATTACAAGAACATTGGTGCTACTATTCACATCGCTAAGGCACGGGTAGACACAGGACCGATACTCGAGACTATCACCGTAACGGACTTAAGAAGTCCTAAAGAGCTTTTTAGAGAACTGAACGATCTTGCCCAAGAGCGCTACCTAGAGATAGCGACCAGGCTTTCCCAAGGAGAAAAGCTTGCCAAAACACCACAAAATACAGAAGAAGGG
>JANWHY010000009.1 GCA_025450175.1 Minisyncoccota bacterium | reverse complement strand
GCACGATGATACTTGGCAGACCCCAAGCCGCAATCTCAAAGATTGTAGAGCCCGCTCGTGAGATAACCACCGAGGCCGCACCTGCCGCCATACGGAGGGCGAGAGGGTCTAGGTAGTCATAAAGTCTGTACCTCTCCTTGTGTGCAGAGTCGAAGAGTACGGCATCGGCAGTCGCCTTCACCTCTAGAAGATTTTTCTTCCCTACCTGGTGGATTATTATAAATTTCTCTACCAAGTTAGCGAGACCTGTAAGCACAGCCTCATTGATCTTGACCGCCCCTTGCGAACCACCCAGCACCAGGACGACTGGTACATCATTTTCAATTTTCAAAAACTCCCGTGATCCAGCAGTTATTGGGGCCATGATCTCGGTGCGCACTGGCTGTCCGGTGAAGGCCACCCGATCTTGAGGGAAGTACTTAGCCGCCTCAGGATACGAGACTGCCACCCGCGTGGCATACTTACCTGCCCAGAGATTGACCTTACCTGGTATGGAGTCTGACTCATGTATCACCACTGGGATGCGCAAGACTCGCGCGGCCAAGAGTGCCGGGAAGGAGGCATATGCACCCTTACCGAAGACCACATCAGGATAGAGTCGGTAAACTTGGATCAAGGAGATGAGTATCCCCCAGAAGGTCTTGAAGAGGTCGAAGAAGTTGAAGAACATCTTAAGCCCGCCAGCCTTACGGATCTTACCTGCACTGTTCTTCTTGTAAGTGATCCCGTGTTCGAAGAGTAGACCTTGGTTGTAGGGCGTATGAGACATATAGAAGAGCTCCACTTCCAAGAGTCTCTTCTCCTTAGCAAGTCGATTGATCTCATCAGCAATAGCAATGATCGGATAGAAGTGTCCGCCGGTCCCGCCACCAGTAAATAAAATTCTCATAAATTATTTTGCAGATTTTGTTCTCGATACTGCCATCACCATGCCAGTCGCAAGGAGGGTAAAGAAGAGTGAGGTCCCACCGTGAGAGATGAAGGGTAAGGTAATACCCGAGAGAGGTACCACTCCAAGCATGGCCCCAATATTCACGAAGGCCTGCATAACTATCATTATAACAATCCCCACGACAAGCAGTCGAGAAAAGTTGTCCTTAGTCCTCATAGCGATCTTCAATCCGCGAGTAGCGAAGAGCACAAATATAAGTAGCAAAGATATCCCGCCGACGAAACCGAACTCTTCTGCCGCGACGGCGAAGATCGAGTCCCCCATCGGCTCAGGTAGATAGGTAAACTTCTGGACACTCTGACCGAAGCCTCGACCCCAGAATCCCCCAGAGCCAACAGCGATAAGTGATTGGCGTAGCTGGAAGCTCGAACCCAATACATCCGTCTTCGGGTTAATGTAGGTCATAAGGCGATCCTTGATATAGGGCTTAGTGAGAGCAAGGAGACCTAAGCCCAGTATACCAACTGTAATCATGAGGAAGACGAAGCGCCACCTGCCACCGGCGGCAATAAACATTGCAAGACCCGCAAAGATGATCATAGAGAAGTTGTCTGTATCTGGCTGGAGAAGTAAGAGTCCGCCGCAGATCATAAAGAGGATAACGAGCGGTAAGAAACCACTGCGGAAGTACTTGATCCTCTCCCCCACTTTCGCCACCCAGGCGGCGAAGTATATGACGAAGGCAAGCTTGAGCACTTCTGCCGGCTGGAGAGAGACGGAACCTATAGAGAGCCAGCGTTTAGCTCCTCCGTGTTCGAAGCCAAGTCCCGGGACGAAGACCAGAATGTTAAGAATGATACCAAGTAGAAAGATGAAGAAAGCCATCTTCCTGAAGACGGCCGGGTTCATCCTCGAGACTATGAACATGGCAACTGTACCAAGACAGAGACCGAGCACCACTTGAGAAAAGGCTACTGAGGAGTAAGTCGCTCCGCCTTTGGCGAAGAGACCAAGGGCGGCAGAGGAGAAGATGAGGAATCCTCCCACGATCAAAATTGTTGAGATGATCAAAAAGGGCCGATCAATCTTACCTTTGACAAACATTCAGAAATTATATCACCCTATCCCAGCTTAAAATTAGGTCTTATTATCAAAACTTGACATTGAAGTTCTTTAGGTGTATAATAACTAGAGACTGGAGGGTCTGTGAAAACACCAGAACAAGTTACCCCTGAGGACTTTAAGGCCCCTCAGGGAAAATACCGTATCATGCGGGAAGATCTGTCCGACGGAGAACTTTCCATCATTGGTGATTACTGCTTCGTCGACGTGGCGAAGTGGCATCTACGTGAACTCGTAGCAAATGGGCGGTACTACGACGTCTTCACCCTATCTGATGAGAAGGGTGAGATAGACGATCCCCTAGCCTATCTGGACTAGAGACTCAATATCTCTTAGCGCCGCGCGTACGCGCGGCGCTTTATATTTAGACGCAGCTAAGGTAATTAAGAAAAACGTCACGGACGCTGACGAGCGGAGTTAGCGGTTTAGAGCGCGCGTTTTTCGTATTATCTTAGCGAAGTAGTTCTAACTCACCAACGCGAGGATGACACCGATGATGGCGGAGATGACAGAGACGATCCAGTAGCGCATTACTACCTTCTCTCGCGGCCATCCAAGTGCTTCGAAGTGGTGGTGGAGCGGCGCGACCTTGAAGACGCGATGACCCTTAAACAATTTAAACCCGACTATCTGGATGATGTCTGAGGCTGTCGTAGCCGCAAGTGGCAGAGCGATGATAGGCAAGAGTAAAACAGTGTTCGTCAGGAAGGCTATTACCGCAAGAGACACCGTGAGAGCCATGATCCCCGTCTCTCCCATGTAGAAGCGCGCCGGAGGCACATTGAACCAGAGGAAGGCCAGTATTGCCCCGAGGATCGCTCCAGAAAAAGCCGAGATATCGTTCTGATTGTTCATAAAGGCGATCACCGCAAAGGCGGTAAAGACGATAGCGAGCACCCCACCAGCCAGGCCATCCATACCGTCGATTACCGAAGTCGAGAAGGTTGCAAGCATCACTACGATGAAGAATGGGATGAACCATACTCCCAACACCCAATCGCCATAGAACGGGATGTGCACTGCGTTGTAGTCGATCTTGAAGTAGAACCACGAGCTTATAACTACACCGATAAGAGTGACGAGGAGTATCTTAATCTTTCTATATATGAGAGCATCCTGCTTGAAACTCCTAAGACCATAAATATGCAGGAGATCGTCAGCTAAGCCCACGAAAGCCGCGAAGAAGAAGGCCGCAAGCGGCACCAAGGTCTGACTTCTCGAGAAGAAGTTGAGTTTAAGAGTGAGATCCGAAGGTACCGCGATAGATAAGAAGTAGATTACACAGACAGCAAAGAGCACTGCCACCCAGATGATAATCCCTCCTACACGAGGCGTACTCAACTCCCCCTTCTCGTTGTGCACCTGGCCGAAAGCCGCTGAGGTATCGGCTTGGGCGCGCGAAGAGCGCTTCCACATCTTGTATTGGTAGAAGTATTTACTAAAGGTCGGTGTGATCCCGATCCCGATAAGGAAGGTGAGTAGAGTTGGGAATGTAATCTTAAGAATGTCCATGATTTATAAAGGCATTGTACCAGAGTGCAAGCATAAGGAGGAGGTAAATCTTACGAGAATTATCTCTCCTTTTAGCCAAGTGATCGTTTATTATTTTCTTAATCTCAGCTACGTCTAAGTGACTTTTAATATAAATATTATTGAGGATAGTATCGTAGAGCTCAGTGCGATCTTCTGTAAGCCAGTTTTTGATAGGTGTTGGGAAGCCGAGCTTCCTCCTCGTGCGCACCGACTCCGGCAATATGTTCTCGAAGGCCTTACGCAAGAGATATTTCGTCTCCCCTCCCCTCCACTTAAACTTGTCTGGGATCGTGGCGGCTACTCGAGCCACCTCGCGGTCTAAGAATGGCACCCTTAGCTCAAGCGAGTGAGCCATTGTCATCTTGTCGGCCTTAGCCAAGATGTCCCCTACAAGCCAAGTGTGGATATCGACATATTGCATCTTCGTAGAATCGCTCAAGTGAGAAATATTTTTATATAACGACTTAAGAGAGTTAAATTCTAGTGGCTCTCCCTTCCAAATCTTACGTATCTCATCTCGTTGGAAGATAGACTCGTTAAAATATTTTTGCCCAATGTACCAGTCTTCAAGTCGAGTTGCTGCTCGGCGCAAATAGTTCTTACCGAAATACTCGAAGGGTAGTTGTAAAAATAATTTGAGTACAACCTGAGGCAACCACTTGAGCTTGGCGCTTGCAATAGGCGCAAGGTAGATGTTATAGCCACCAAAGAGCTCATCCGAGCCCTCGCCGGAGAGCACCACTTTGACATGCCTCCTAGCTTCCTTAGACAAAAAGTATATTCCTAAGGCCGAAGGGTCGGCCACTGGCTCATCGAAGTGCCACACAGCCTCTGGTAGAGCCTCGAAATACTGGTCAGCCCCGACGGTGATCTCGTGATGGTCGGTACCGAGGGGATCAGATGTCTCCTTGGCCTCTCTTCCTTCCGAGAGAGACTCAAAGCCGACGGTAAAGGTCTTAATCTGCCCGACCGAGTGACTTGGGTCGTTCGGGCGGGTCTTCTTCTCCCCTCTCACAGACTGCATAAGAGTGGCGATGATACTTGAGTCTATGCCTCCAGAGAGGAAGGAGCCTACCGGCACATCAGCAATCATGTGGTGCGCCACAGAGTCCTTCATCACACCCTTTATCCTCTCGGCCCCTTCCTCACTTCGCATATCTGCATCTTGTCTAAACTCGAACTGCCAATACTTCTTAATAGTCCCCGCACCACTTAGAACATCTATGGTCATAGAGTGGCCTGGTGGGAGCTTGTATACATTTTTGAAAAAAGTTTCGGTCAGAGGATTGTATTGATACGAAAGATAGTTATATACCGCAGTGTCATTCACCTCCGGCTTGAAACCAGGTATTTCTAAGAAGCTCTTTATCTCCGACGAGAAAGCTTTTATCTGCCCTGCGCTAGCCCAGTAGTAAAGAGGTTTAATCCCGAAGAAGTCACGCGCGAGGAAGACCTTCTTCTCCTTGGTATCGTAGATAGCGAAGGTGAACATGCCTCGCAACCGGCCGAGCACTCCATCCCCCCATTTTATATATCCTGCAAGGATAACTTCCGTATCACTCTCCGTCTTGAATGGATAGTCCGGAAGCTCCTTCTTGATCTCTTTATAATTATAAATTTCTCCATTAAAAAATATTTGATACCTCTCATCTACTGAAGAGATAGGTTGCTTACCACGCGAGAGGTCGATGATAGAGAGTCGCCTCATACCGAGAGCAACAGAGTTATCTACAAAGTAGCCATCATCATCGGGCCCACGATGAAGGATCGCTTGAGTCATCTTCTCAATCGTCTCCTTACCTTTGGGTTCTATGATGCCAGCTATGCCACACATAATATTTAATTTTCGCTAATGTAATTGAGTGTCGCGTTGACGAGCCTCCTCATATCCTCGAAGCGCCCAGTGTTAGTCGAGCCGAGAATTGCTATGACTATCGGTCGACCGATCTCAGGGTCGAGAGCGACCACCAAGTTCCCTCCCGCGGCTGTAGTATAACCGGTTTTCGACCCCAAGAGTCCGGGGAGCTCCCCTACCAAGATATTGGTATTCTTCGCCAAGTGCGCATGCGACTCACGCGAGTAGAAGATAGAGGTAGCCTCGCGCGTGGCGGCCAAGATCTCAGGGTGACTCTCGATTACATATTCGACGAGTACTGCCACATCGCGTGCACTACCGTATGCCCCTTCTTGAATAGCTTCGGGCTTAGTAGATGGAAGAGTTGCTGAGGCCAGGTCGAGACCAGTCTCGTTCCAGAAGTAAGTATTGTTGAGTCCAAGTGCCCCGGCCTTCTTGTTCATCTCTCTTACGAAGTCCTCCACTATAGCCTCAGGTGTAGAACTTGATCTATTGAGCGCGCCGAGAGCGAGAGCGACAGCTCTCATGCCGTCGTTGGAGGAAGTGACAAGAGAGAAGTCTAGAAGATTTTTGAGCGACCACTCCTCATCCCGCAAGAGCCCACTATCACCATCGGCCTCCAAAGCTTCGGGGCGGATAGTGATAGTGCTATATAGAGGCGAGAGATCTTCTGCCACAACCGCAGACATGATCTTGGTGAGAGAGGCTAGAGGCAGACGAGCATTCTCGTTCTTAGCATAGAGCACAGTCTTGGTGCGCACATCATAGACATAGGCACTCTTGGCCTGGATAGCGACCTTGGGGAAGCTCTGTAGAGCGAGCTCATGGGTGTCAGTGATACGACGATGTACCGGGAACCCCAAGAGTAGATAGACTAGTCCCACAAGAGCAAAGACTCCTACTAGATATAGGAGTCCCATAGAATCCGATCCTCGGTTTATAAAAAATTCTTTAGGATTCATTATCTTGTTCCGTCGTTTTCACAAAATTTTCTAATTTGGCAAAAGCGTTCTCGTATTCTGGTAACTCCTCAATCTTCGTAATACCGAGGTATTCGAGAAGCTTGAGAGTGGGCTTATAGCTGAAGCTCCTTTCCCCCGCAATACTCTCCCCGCGCTCCACAAGCCCGCGTATAAGCAAGTTCCGTAGGATAAAGCCTGAGTTCACCCCGCGGATGTGGTCTATCTCTCGGCGCGAGACGGGGTTCTTATAGAGCACTATCGCCAAGGTCTCGAGCCCTGCCTTACCAAGGTCGCGACTCAACTCTTCCTTCTGGATCTTCTCTACGAGATCGCTCACTTCTGGATGGGTACCGAAGGAGAGAGCCTCGCCGTCGCTCATGAGCACGATCCCTCTATTTGCATATTCGTTTTGTAACTTGGAAATTGCTTCCCTAATCTCTTCTTTAGAAGCACCCACAAGCTTTTGCAATTCGACAAAAGAGACTGGCTCATTTTTGAAAAACAGTATTGCTTCTATCTTGTTTTCTAAATTCATTAGAGCAATTAGGTCAATTAGAATAGTTAGGAATTGCTAGCGCCTCACTCTCCATCTCTATCTCGCCTCTTCCCTCTTGAGTAACTCGTATAGCCCCACGCTTCACGAGCTCAAGCATGGCGAGGAAGCCGATAATGATAGAAACTTTGTTCTCATACGTAAGCTTCTTACCGCGAGTTCCGTGGAAATCTTTGAAGCTCATCTTGGAGGCGCTGGAGATCCTTTCGGCAAGATTCTGCATCATCTCTTCGAGACTCACCACCTTCTTCACGGTAATCTGAGGCAGCTTCTCCTTGATAGGTAGTGCTTCTATTAGTCGCTCGAGTGCACCCAAGAGATTAGCGGTATCGGTCTTCGCATCGGGAGAGAAGATGATTGGTGGGTTCTTAGGTGGAAGCTTCTCGAAGATGATTTGTTTGCCGAAGATCTTCTTCAACCCTGCCGATAATTCCTTGATGCGAGCGTAGGCGGCAAGGCGAGTCTCGAGATCGTGGATACTCTCTTCTTCTTCATCTGTAAGCTTGATCACCGGAAGGAGCGAGCGGCTCTTGATGAGCATGAGAGTCGAGGCGATAACTATAAACTCCGCCGACTCACCTATCGGGAACTCCTCGTGAGTCTCAATGTATTTGATAAAGTCGTCTGTAACCTGCGCGAGCGAGACCTCGTTGATAAAGAGCTTCCGATCTGTCACCAGTTCTAAGAGAAGGTCCAAAGGACCTTCGAAGATGGGAGTCTTAACCGTATATGAGCCTTCCATTGGCTCTAATTATAGAGCTTTTTAGCCTATTTCCCAAATATTATGGGTTCAAACGTTTGACGTCGCGGGGGAGGAAGGTGGCTTCACGGACATTGGGGAGGTCCAAGATTTTCATAATAAATCGTCCTGGGCCCACACCAGCACCACCGTGCGGAGGTACTCCATAACGGAAGAAGTTTAGATAGTCTTTCAGCGCTTCAAGATCCATCCCCTTTTCCTTAGCCTGAGCCTCAAGAATTTCTACTCTGTGTTCCCGTTGAGCAAGAGTTGTCACTTCGAGCCCTCTATAAAGGAGATCAGCTCTGCGACTCCTGTCCGACCCATCTTCCGTCCTCATGTGATAGAAGGCACTCTTAGACTTGTGATACTCAGTGATAAACACGAACTCATGCTTGTGTTCCTTCTCTACATATTCCGATATAGCTCGCTCCTCTTCGGGAGATAAGTCGTGCTCTTCCCCACTTTCAACTCCTAGTCCTTTCAAAATCGACTTGGCCTCTACCATAGTAATCCTTGGGAAAGGTTGGGTAGGAACTTTGATATTTAATTCTGGGAACTTCTCTTTAAGCTGCTCGAACCCAGCTATGATCATCCCCTCCTCCGCATCCATAATGTCGTTGTGGTCGTTGATATAAGAAATCTCGAAGTCCCAACCGGTAAACTCAGTCATGTGTCGGGTGGTGAAGGACTCTTCCGCGCGAAACACGGGAGACACCATGAAAACTTTTTCGAAACCAGCGGCCATCGCCATCTGCTTGTAGAATTGGGGCGATTGCGCCAAGTATGCCTTCCTGTCGAAGTACTTCACCTCGAAGACTTCTGCCCCACTCTCAGACGGCGTCGACATAAAGGCAGGTGGATAAACTTGGATAAAGTTGTTTTGGTCCCAATACTTCCTCCACCCTTTCTCGAACTCGGTCCAAACCTTGAAGATCTTTGTCTTCTCTGGCTTACGTAGGTCGATCCAGCGGTAGTCGAAGCGTATTGGCGCCTCAGTCTCCTCCGACCCTTTAGCAACGACCGGTATAGGTAGCTCAGGCTCCGCCTTCGACAAGACTTCGATCTTCTCGGGCTTCATCTCCTTCCCCCCTGGCGCCTGCGGCGCCTCCACCATCTCCCCCGTCACTCGTATGACAGACTCAAGAGTCAGGTTCTTCGCGGTCTCAAACTCAGAGTTCGAAGCCTCAACTACCACCTGAGTAAGTCCGCTCAAGTTACGCACAATTATAAAAATAATCTTCGACTGCACCCGTAGCGCCTGTACAAATCCTTGGATCATTTATTCGTGGTGTATTAAGCCGACCTTCTCTCGAACTTCTTTCATCTTATTATGGACTACTTCTCTCATCTTCTTACCACCTTCTGTTATCACACTCTGAGCTTCTCCCGACTTTTCCTCTCTCCTCTTAACCATAGGTTGGATGAAATTCTTTAGATCTTCGATCAAGATTCCTTTCAACTCTTTGTACTGACCCTTCTTATCTCTATATAACTTTTGCAAATCATCCTCAGAACGAATGAGTTTGTGGATCTCATACACATTCTTAGGTATATCTTGTCCAGAGTCAGTTACTATACCCATGATAGCCTTCTCGATCTCCTCATCACTAGCAAAAAGTGGGATGGTGTTGTTGTAACTCTTACTCATCTTCTGGCCGTCTGTACCCGGCACAGTAGCCACACTATCTATAATAAGCGCCTTAGGCTCTTTGAAGGTCTCACCGTATGTGCCATTAAACTTCCTCGCAATCTCGCGTGCCATCTCGATATGTTGCTCTTGATCCTTCCCTACTGGCACCACATCCGCATCATGCACGAGAATATCTGCCGCCATAAGTATAGGGTAGTCGAAGATACCTACATTGATCTCCTTGTTCTTCGCCTCTGCATCCTTGAAGGCGTGCGCTCGCATAAGAGTCGGCATGGTGACCAGGCAGTTAAAGATCCACGCAAGCTCTGCCACATGCGGCACATCAGACTGCAGGTAGAGAGTAGTCTTAGATGGATCGAGGCCTATACCTAGGTAATCTTCCACCACCCCTTGAGACATCTCCTTCAACTCAGAAGCATTTTGGATAGAGGTTAGGGCATGAAGATTGGCCACGAAGATGCGTGATTCGTAAGAATCCTGTAGGTCTACGAACTGCTTCATAGCACCGAAGTAGTTGCCTATATGCGGCCGCCCCGTAGGCTTTACCCCTGATACTAGAATTTTCTTATCTGACATGGGTTTTATTTTAACAACAAACAAACCTTAAAAATAGGCTTATTTTCTTATCTTGACTTTATATATCGAATATGCTATAATTGTTAATAGACCGTTCGTCACAATATAGGAGATAAAGTGGAAAAAAAGAGGTTAGCCTCACTCAGAAAGGGTTGGGAGATCTTCCGACCATTCCGTCGCGAGTTTGCCATGCTCATCCTGCTCAACTTCGTGACGCAGGGAACATGGCAAATCTGGCCATACATTGTTGGACAGATTGTGAATGCCGCATACCGTAAGGATAGTTTCGGACAGATCACTCTTCTTGTCGGCGCTGCATTCGCATCTCTCTTGCTTGCTGTTGTGCTGTCTCGATGGCGTAGTCTTTACCAAGAGAAAAATGTCGAGTACAAGGTAGAGCAGTATCTGAGCAACATGACGCTCGAGAAGTATCTCGGCCTCTCACTCAGTCAGCACCGGAGTCAGAACTCCGGTATCACCCAGAGTGTCGTGAACAAAGGGAGAACATCGCTTGAGGGCATGGCATACATGATTCTCAACGAGGTTATCCCTATGGGGATCGGTATTTTGGTAGCGACGAGTCTGCTCTTGACCTTCAACCTTAGAGCGGGGATCATCATGCTTACGGGCATGGCCATCTTCGTTCTACTGGCAGTGCGCCACAACCTCAAATACTATCCGGCTATCCGGAAGTACAACAAGGTTGGCGACGAGATCAGCAGACACTTCACTGAGCTTCTCAGAAACGTATCTGTCGTACAACTTAGCTCGCAAGAGAAAAAGGTGTACGAGGAACACAACGAAAAGCTCGATGACTGGGGAATGCAAGGAACAGGGATTTGGGTACCATACATTAAGGGTGGTATTCCAAATTTTTTCGTCCTATTTGCCTTCAGAAGCATCTTGCTTCTCTTCGCGTTCTGGCTTGTCTACAGAGAAGGCCTACTGATCGGCAACGCGCTGATCATGGTTAGCTGGTCTAACCAGGCCACTGGGGACCTCTGGCAGGTAGCGCCGATTCAAAGACGTTGGCTCGACTACTGGGCCAAGGTTAAGCGCTACTTCGCCGTTCTGGATGTGAAGCCTGTAGTCCATGTAGTCGAGAACCCGATCCGCAAGAATATCGAGGGAAAAATCGAGTTCAAGAACGTGAGCTACGCCTACTCAGACCAGTGCTACGTGCCACGCGAAAATGATGAGAAGAAAGAGGTTGTAAAACCTCAATTACCAGCACTTATCGACGTGAGCTTCACCGTCTACCCAGGCGAGAAAGTGGCATTTGTCGGACGCTCTGGTGCTGGTAAGTCGACGGTACTCTTCCTCCTTTCACGAGGAGATGATCCGGAGACCGGCCAGATTCTCATCGACGGGAATGACCTTCGCCTACTCGATCTCATGCAATACCGTGAGTCACTGGGGGTGGTCGAGCAGCACGTTCAGCTTTTCGACCACAGCATGCGTTACAACATGCTCTTTGGTACCAAGGGTAACCGAGGTATCGACGAGATTGAGTCAGTAGCTGAGGCGGCGCGTATCAACACCTTCCGTGAAAGACTTACGGAGGGATGGGATACGAAAATCGGCGAGAATGGATTGCAGTTGTCTGGTGGTGAGCGTCAACGAGTGAGTATCGCTCGAGCGCTCTCTAAGGACTCCCGGATCCTTCTCCTTGATGAGGCTACCTCAAACCTCGATGGTGAGAGTGAACGCTATATTAAGAAGGCTATCGACAACGCAGCCGAAGGTCGAACCACGTTCATCATCGCCCATCGTCTTTCCACTGTTCGCGACGCAGACAGAATCTACGTCATGGACAAAGGACGGATTGTCGATGTGGGACGCCACTCTGAGCTTTGCGCTTCATCGAGTTTCTACAAGAACTTGATCGAAGATCAGCTCGTATCTCTTTAACCAAATTGGTCAAAAAAGAAATCCAAGAGCGCATGACCAGCGCTCTTTTTGTTTACTAAATTTTCGTAAGAATCGCCCTAGCCTTAACGATGAGGTCCGACAGAGCATCTAAATCTATCTTATTTTTGTTAGGTTTAGATTCTAGAGTGAAGATAAAAGATTGTATTTTGTGAATAGCCAGTCTCTCGACAATAACACCACCAACCTCTAGAGACTTGATAACCAATTTTAGATCAGTTGAGAGCGATTGGTAGAGACCTTTGTTAGTAATCTTTTTATCCTGATAGTATTTATCGAGCTCAAGTTGTAATGCTTGCGCCATCTCCAGAGGCGAGGGATTATTCTCTGGCTCTGGCATAGTGATGATGGGCTCACCTATCGCTACCAAGCTAGCTCCAGGATTAATATCGACTTCGTACTCAATCTTCTCTCCCGTCAACACACTCTTCTCTACAGTGACGATCTTATCTGCTCCATCGGTAAAAGTGGTGGCAGCCATATGATACTCCCCATCACCTATGCCTAGTAATTCCACCTTGTACTTCCCTACTAACCCGTTAGGAATTATGACCATCTTTACTCCGTTTGGATCTGTTTCTCCTGTGTAAACTGCTTCGGGGATATTGTTAGAATCTTTTGTTATTACTCTTCCAGAGGGATCCGTCACCTTCACCGCTATAGGAGAAGCAAACCAGAAACCTACTATATGATCCGGCTCTTCTGGTGCTACATACGCTATTGTGGGTTGAGGTAAGCCAAGGGTATCCAATATCTGAGGTATAGCGAGAGTTGGAAGAGCTCCATGCTTACCATCAACCTCTACCTGATCCAAGAATGCATCAAGATCTCCATCAAACTCCGCATGAACCTTTGGCATAAATATGGAGAGCAATCTCTGCCAGAAGTTGTCTACCAGCACTGGTGGGATAAACGCCGATTCATTTAAGAAAGCACTAGAGAGAAGCACTCTATTATCACCATCAGTATCATTCCGCTCAGGAGTTAGAGGCTCTGGCATCCCATCTGCCCAGAGTTTAGGTTCTCCTTCTGGACGATCTATTACAGGAACATCCCCCACTGTCCCCTGCCCTTGGCCCGCAATAACAGTGATATGACCCAGATTTAGAAGTTTGTGTACATTGTCTGACTCATTGAGATTATCTAGAAATGGGTTGCTTGCCTCAGCTAAGTTCCAGTACGATTTCACTCCCCCTTCCGAATCAGTGAGGAAATCATATGTAGGTAGGAGCTCCCTGATAGATGGGATGAAGGTATGAATAGTGTCGTAGTTATCTGCCATCTGCGCTGTGGCCACAGTTATGTACCAAAGATAACCATTAATAATAAACTGCTCAATTCTCCCCCAATTATCTGGAATTCTTCCTCCTTCCCATAGAGTATAGACATCTGAAGAACCATAATTTGGTGTACCAAGCATTATTAAATGATCAACATCATTTCTATATTGATTGCTTTCTATATATCTACGAGCCACCAATCCACCCATACTATGAGCAATGATATTAACTTTACCAGTAGGAGAATTTAGAAGTGCCTTATCTATAGTTGGAATCAAATAATCGGTAGCAGAATTTATATTACTTTGTCTCCAGTCGTAGAAGCTAACAAATAAATTAACACCTTGTTGATATCCCGCATCCTCCAAAGCAGAGATCATATTGTCCCAATGATGATCAATGGGGAAAAAATTCCAATCTCCAGACCCTGATCCTTGAAACATTACTTCACTATTCCAAGATCCCATTATTCCCGGCACAAGAACTATTGGTTCTAGTTGTATAGGTTGAGTATATCCAACAATAGGGATTATCAATCCAATTAAGATGACGGCTATATTAATATTTTTCATAAATTTAATTAAAAATATGTCCTTCCTATGTAACCTAAACCAACAGCTATTAAAAACATGGCTACTTTCCACAGTATATAAATCATAGAAATAAACATAGCTAGAGAAGTTACAAAATGCCAAATACTATATGGTCTTTTTTTGATTAAAATTGAAGAATAAAAAACGAAAAGAGGCCAACTTATGCCGACGACAAAAATCATTCTAAATCCTGCATCTGAAAACGCTTCTCGTAACCACCCGTAACTGAAATGATTGTTGTAAATCAATCTATCTACCTTTCCCAAAATCCACCAATCCCATATAGGATAAATTGCAAAGGAAATTAGGTAAGCTCCTATCACATGCCATAAATTTACAGAAAGATGTTTCCTCCACTTCCTAATACCTAGATATATAAACGGCGAGAAGACTAAAAGAATTGAGATTAGTAGGATTCCCCATTCAATCACTAAAGCTAAAAACGAATTAGGCATCAATTAAGAATTAACTATGGGTTAATTATATAGTCAGACCTATTTGTTCTTATCCCCACCATATTCTCTAATTCGCGCGAATTAGAGAATATGGGGTTAGAGAAGTTCGAGAATCTTTCTCATTATGTCATTTTGATCATTCCCCGCTGAATAAGTTACATACAAACTGTTTTGTTCTTTCTCCAAAATTCCAGACCCAGCCAAAATATTTAAATGTTTAGATGTAGCTTTGAAGGACAGTTTTATGGCCTCGGAAATTTCACCGACATTAGCTTTTTTCTTTTTTCGCAAGAACGACAAAATTGCTAATCGCCTTTTATTTGCTAGAGCCTTAAACATTTTCTCCAACTCTTTTTCTTTCATTAACTTAATTTTACTATTATTCGCCTATTCGCGCGAATTAGACCATAGAGGGGTACTGGATGGGGAGCTAATTTAAATAACTGGAAGTTCTAGATAGAATGTGGAGCCTTGGCCTTCCCCTGGAGATTCGGCCCAGGTGCGGCCCTTGTGAGCCTCGGCCACGCTCTTCACAAACGCAAGGCCGAAGCCGGTTGAGTTCACATTGACCTTCAGAGAATCCTTACCCTTACCACCCTTGGTAAAAAGTCGAGGCTTAAGATCTTCTGCGAGACCCAAGCCGGTATCTTGGACCTTAAGTAATATCTTATCCCCTGCCCTCTCGAGACTGACATCGATAGATCCAGAAGGAGTGTACTTGATAGAGTTGTCGACAAGATTCCTCACCGCTTGAGTGAGTTGAGCGATATCTCCCTTCGTACTGTAACCACCATCAGCAATTTTTAAGCCAAATTGTAGCCCCTTCTCCTCTGCAGCACTCTTTAGGTGAGCACTCGTCTCCTCAACAGTTTTCCTAAAATCGATAGGGATCATGTTGTATGTAAACTCCCCCTTCTCAATATTGGTCGCATGTAAGAAGTCTGTGACAAACGTCACTCCTTCAGTAAGAGAGTTGAAGCCCTCCTCGAGCATAGGCTTCGTGGCCTCGGGTATAGGTCCATAACTTGGATCCGATATCAGCTCGGAGAAAATATTCCTCGCCTTAGCCAGATAGCCCTTGATCTGATGGTTGATGATATGGATGAGGTTCGCCTGACCTTCGTTGGCAATAGCTAAATCCTTGTTTAACTTATCGAGCTCCTTGTTGAGCCTTACGATCTCGAGATTCTGACTATATAGACTCTCGGTAACTTTCTTATATTCCTCAGAGGAAATCTGATCATTTGCTTCGGTATCGGCCATATTTTTATCTCAAACTTGCAGGTATCTGATCTGGACCAAGAGTGGCAAGGAGTGGTGCTGCGGCTTCTCTACAAACCTCACGAGATGCGCGACCGAAAAGGTGTTCGTACTGCTTTACTAACGAATCGATAACTGAAGTATTGTCACTATCTATTCTTACCTCACCGTTTTGCCCCGTAATATTGAGCCCTTGGACCTTCTTAGCCTCATACCAAGCTACAGGACCGATGATAAGTTCCTGTTCCTTGATTATTTTGTTAGCAATTTGATCTAGAATACTCATAATTTATGATATTTGAGATGAGTCTCGTAATTTAGAGAACCCTAAAATACCTAAGGTCATAAAGAATAATCCCGTAGTTAATACCATATCTCCCCAATTGGCATTGTAATAAGTTCCGACTGTCGTGGTATAGGAAAACGAGTAATCGCCGATAAACATCACTCCTAATCCGATAAGCAAAGCATAAATATCATATTTGAATTTCCCACCCAAGTATTTAAAGGATAAGCCTGAAATA
Organism: Minisyncoccota bacterium; assembly: GCA_025450175.1. Lineage (GTDB taxonomy): Bacteria > Patescibacteriota > Minisyncoccia > Phycocordibacterales > Zambryskibacteraceae > UBA5004. Next base: position 11,462 of record JANWHY010000009.1, on the reverse strand, counting down.
AGAACTGCCAATAAAAGCCCCATAAATCCTCCGAAAGGATATGCAACATCAAGAACTATTTTTAGTAGGTCATGACTTCCAATAAGAAGAGCACTTAAAGTAGTTTCTCGAGCTTTTACAATTAAGAGATAGTAGGATAAAAACAATAAAACCAGAGTGATCGCTACCACAGAAACTTTTGCCCATAGGCTCCTTAGAGCATATCTGGCTCCAGTTGCCCTAGAAAGATAGAAAGCTCCAAGACAGTAGAAGAAGATGCTGGGTCCAAATCCCACATCTGCCCATGAAGGATACGGAGCAGGCTCATTGAGAAAGAAGTTATAGTATGACCAGATATTCTCTCCTAAGCCCCATAAGAATAGACCTAAACCTACAAAAAATACTCCCTTACCCACGGCACTTTTAAACCCGCCCCAAATTCTAGAGCTAATCATAGCTACAAGACCTCCAAAAAATGGGATTAGGCCAAAAAGGAAGGAGTACAGATAATTATAGAAACCATCTTTTATCCCATTTGCAAGAAGGTAGCCCCAGAAAACAACTAGCAATATATAGAAAGCTATGCAAACCTTCTGAGCTATATTAAACCTCATACATTCAGTGTATGCTGGCCCTATATATTGTCAAACATGATTACCTTAGGTTTGGGGAAACCATTAAAAGGGCTAGATACCACCAAACTATATGCCCCGACGCTATGTACTACCAGCTTATCTCCCGTATTTATATCTGATGGCAAAAGAGCCTCGCGAGTAACAATATCTGCGCTATCCCCTGTTGGTCCCGCTATAGAGAAAGCTTTCTCACCAGAATCATACGAGGGGCGTAAAGAGGTCATTCTATATCTAGTAGACCCTTGGTATGCCATGGATTCGTATAAAGCATTGTAAACTCCAGCATCGATAAACAACCATTCCCCCATATCTCTTTCTACTCTAGCAATTACTGTGGAAACAAGGATTCCTGCATCCGCCACAATATATCTTCCCGGTTCAACAATGAGTCTAGGTTGATATGGTAATAAATTGTAAGCTTCCATAGTATTCTTTGCTATTTCCTCAAGAGTAAGGATTGATTCACTGGAAGCATACTGACAGGGATAACCTCCTCCTAAATTTAAAATTTCTATATTAATACCAACCTCCTTTAGTTGTTCTAAAGGTTCTTGTAATAACTTTATAGAGTGAGCCCAGGCCATAGGGTTGCTAGCTTGGGAGCCAACATGAAAACTTATTCCATAAGGGTTAAGACCCAACTCTTTTGCTCTTTCTAGAAGAGAGACCACATTTCCCACATTAGTGCCAAACTTTTCTGAAAACTGGAATACACTGCCAGTGTCGTTAACTTTTATCCGCACAAAGACATTGGAACCAGGAGCATTACTAGCAATCTTCTCTAACTCCTGAAGGCAATCAAAGGCAAAAGTTCTTACCCCATATTCATAAAATTCTTTGATATCTTCAGCCGGCTTTATAGCGCTTCCATAAATAATTCTATCAGGTTCAACATCTAATTCCTCAAGAATATCTAGCTCGTAAGCAGAGGCTACTTCAAAGCCCGAACCAGCTTCATCTAATATCTCAAGAATTGGAACTTCCGAATTTGCCTTCATCGCATAGAAAACCTCCACATTAGGAAAAAACTTACCAAACTCGTGATAATTCTTTAGTATTTGCTCTTTGGAAAAAGCGAAGAATGGGGTTTCTTCCTTTGCTAATTTATTTAAGTCGTTCTTACTGAAAACTTCTGTCATATTTATACAAGGGCCAAAAGTACAATACCCATTATAACTATTAAGCTACCAAGCGTCTGGGTCTTATTCACTTTTTCCTTCAAGAAGATCCTGGCCAGAATAATTACAGGTAAAGAGAAGGCTCCACTTAATAAGGCGACAATACTTGTATATTGCGTAGCGCTATATCCCAAACTGATCGCTAGATAGGCCCCTACTTCACAAACCCCAATAAGAATTAGGAATTTCCATATATACGATTTAGAAATCTTTAGATTAATTTTTTTCCAATACGAATAGACTAATAGGGCTATAGTCATAAAGAGATACATAAAGAAGGTAAAAGAAATCCAATCTTTATCTCCAATCAATCGATCCCAGAATAAAGTCCAAAAAGCGGCAAATAGAGTGGCCAAAAGAACCTCTCTAGAACCAGGAGAATGAATGCTAAATCTTCGCTCCCTTAATGCATTCAAATCAAGACTGAGAAACAGAACCCCCACAAATATACCGAATAGGATAAATAATCTGTCTGCACTTACTAACTCATGAAAAATAAGAATCGAAAGAATTGCAGTTAACCCAGAGAAGGAGGCGAAAATAGGGCTCAATACTGCCACCTGTCCCTTACCAAAGCCTCGATAAACTAACAAATACACGACAGCTTGTAGCACACCGAAGAAAGCTACTCCCAACCATACACTAGAGTTTGTAGGAAGGACTGTATTAGGATTGTGATTAAAGACTTGAACTAAAAATATGATCAAAAGTGCTACGGTGCCAAAGATGTGTGCCCATACAAGACTGACCGTATCCCCCACTTCATCTATAGTCTTCTTGGCAAAAAAATCTGCCAGGCCCCAACCTAGCATGCCGCCGAGGCCGGCGAAGATGGCTATTGCCAAATCTGATGTCATGGCTACAAAATACCTAAAATATTGCATCTTGTCTAGGGGGACCTCTGGATAACTAAAAATCGGCAGGCCCCACGATGGGCGCCTGCCGAGGAAAACGAGAGAAAGAACTACGAACGAAGACGCCGCCGGCGAAACCTGCGAATGCCGGCGAGCAATCCCCCACCCATGAGTAGAAATGACGCTGGCTCGGGGACAGGTCTCGGATCTCCGACGTTGACCTGCATTCCGATACCGCCGGCAGACTGAGTGTCCGATAGAATGCTCAGTCTGAAGCTGTAGTTCCCATCCACGTATGGACTGAACAGTCCTGCCGCCGGAGAATAGCCTAGGGTCGCGATGCCGGTATCAATGAACCCCATACCGAGATTCCACGAATCCTGCACGAGGCCGCCAGCTGCGACGATCGAACGGATGAATCCCATCTGGGACGTATCCGTGCCGAAGTTTGGATCAGTATCCCAGAGCAGCTCAACACTGACCGCCGATCCTGTCGTATTCCGTACATACCAATCGAAGTTCCAGCGGCCGTAGGCTGGCTGGCCGTTCGCCGTGTCGTCGCCCGTAACTGCTGTATATGTATCGATCCCATTATCACCAACGGGGGGGTTGACGAATCGCTCCGTCGCGGCAAGAGCGAGATCCACCCCGCCGAAACTGCCGAAGCAGACCCGGTCATTGGGAATGCCTGAGCCGCCGAAGGTGATGGTGGGCTGTGATTGTAGACCACCAGGACAGTTGAGTGTGATCCCTGCCGCACTCGCCTTCTCACCCCAAAGGATGAGCGGGAGGGCGAGGAGTATTGCCGAAACAATCTTTCTCATGTGTACCTCTCAAAGAATCGTAAACGCTCGCCGGACTATCCAGCGAAGAGCGTACACCTTAAAACATCTATACTTATATGTCAACAACACATTTTGATATAGAAAACAACCCGTGCTTACGCACGGGTTGTTGAGTAAAGAGCGGGTCCCTACTGGAGTAGGATCGGCGGGGGTGAGTCGTTCTCGTTTCCCCTGTGGGCAAGGCGGTCCCAGAGGATCAGTGCCCCACCTAGAGGAATGCCAACTACTGGAAAGACACTGAAAGCGGTCGCCCACGATGAGGCGTCGAGATCCGCCACGCAAGCTTCTCGATAGGCCTTGAGCATGTAAGCGAGCCAGAGCCAGGTCACACACACAGAGCCTGTAAACACCAGCGCGACTAGCGACCAACCCCCGTCTTCCAAGATAGTAAGTCCTGAGACGCCTACAGCAATAGCCGCGAAGATAGTTCCGAAGAGCACGGAAGTGGAGTAGAACATCTCCATCTTATTCTTCCTGAAGATGTCGATAGCTACTGCCGCGGCGGCGATCGCGCCCACTAGCGCGTAGGTCGTGTTGCCCTCAGAGAGAACCCACCCTGCCGACGCACCGACCACCTGCCAGATCGTTACAAACACGTTAATCTTCCAGAGTTTCAGCATGGCTGAATTCCCCTTTCTTTTGTCTAAAAATATTCTGCACTAGAAACCTTATCTTGTCTACTACTTACTACCTACTTCTTACTACTATTTAAAGTCCCTCTTTCTTCAACTCTTCCACCAGTTTCTTAGCATCTTTGGAGAGCTTCTCGGGGATGGTGACGAGAATACGGATATATAAATCACCGCGGCCAATGGAGGTGCGAGAGGAGGTGGGCTTGTTGCCGTAGGGTACGCCCTTACCCTTCACTCTTAGGACAGTGGCATGCTTGGTACCTGCGGGAACCTTGAGGGTGATCTCCCCATCTAGAGTGTGGACGGTCTTCTCTACACCGAGTAGTGCTTCGGTAAGCTTGACGGTAAGATCCATGGTGAGGTTGTAGCCTTCCTTACGCAGGTAGGGATGCTGTCTCACATGCACTTTTACATAAAGATCTCCAGCAAGACCGCCCTCGAGAGTTTCCCCCATACCGGAGAGTCGGATCATCTGACCGCTATCAATACCAGGAGGGACACTTATAGAAACCTCTTTCTGCTTTACAAACTTGGAGTTGATGACGACCTTCCTATCGGTACCGAAGACCGATTCTTGGAACGAGAGCTCAATATCTACCGCGATATCTCTCCCCCTTCGCACACGGCGACCACCAAAAATGCTTGAGAGTATGTCGCCCAAGTCGCCATTGTCGAAGCCCTGAGCGCCAAAACCAGAGAAGTCGAAGCCAAATTGAGATGGATCAAAGCCCGCTCCACCCTGGAACCCTCCACTTGCCCCGGTACTACCAAACTGGTCATATTGGGCCCTCTTGGTCTTGTCGGAGAGCACAGCATAGGCCTCACTTGCCTCCTTGAACTTGGCCTCATTGCCCGAACTCTTGTCTGGGTGGTAAGCGTGAGCTAGCTTCCTAAATGCCTTTTTGATCTCATCTTCACTTGCGCTTCTCTCTATTCCTAGAATTTTGTAGTAATCCTTCATGTATAAATCATAATCGCAAATCCCCACGAACAAATCAAACTGTGGATACTGTGACTAAGGCTTCGGGCTCTCATCCTCGGGCTTTTTCTCCTCTTTGACCTCCGCATCTTTGACTTCAGGCTCTGTTGATGCGCTTCCAGCGGTCCCCTTATTCTCAGTTTGAGCTTGCTTACTCAGGTATTCTCCAATCTTCTGCATCTCGGTCGAAAGAGCTTCGCTTGCACTCTTAAGAGACTCGATAGTTCCAGAGTCCTTCTCCTTTTTAAGCACATCAATCTTACTCGTAACCCCAGCCTTAATATCTTCTGGCACACTCGGAGCATCCTTGAGCGCCTTCTCTGCTGTGTAGATAAGCTGTTCGGCCAAGTTCTTGGCATCCACCAGATCCTTCTTCTTCTCATCTTCGCTTGCGTTGGCCTCGGCATCCTTCTGCATCTTCTGTATCTCATCTTTGGAGAGTCCAGAGCTTGCCTCTATGCGAATGGACTGCTCCTTGCTTGTGGTCTTGTCCTTGGCCTTCACGCTTAAGATGCCGTTAGCATCGATGTCGAAGGTCACCTCTACTTGAGGCATGCCGCGGGGGGCAGGAGGGATGCCGTCGAGGATGAAGCGGCCTAGAGACTTGTTATCTCCTACCATAGCTCGCTCGCCCTGGACAATGTGGATCTCCACAGAAGTCTGGTTGTCACTCGCGGTAGAGAAGACTTGCGACTTAGCAGTCGGTACTGTCGTATTCTTCTCGATAAGCTTAGTAGCAACTCCGCCCATAGTCTCGATACCAAGAGAAAGTGGGATCACATCTAGGAGTAAAACGTCCTTAACATCTCCTGCAAGAATGCCTCCTTGGATAGCGGCACCGAGAGCCACCACCTCGTCTGGGTTGATGGACTTGTTCGGCTCTTTGTTGAAAAATTTCTTAACAGCCTCGGCGATAGCCGGCATCCTGGTCTGACCTCCGACCAAGATCACCTCATCGATCTCCCCCACCTTGAAGGGTGAGGCCTCCATGGCGCGCTTAGTGATCTCCATAGCACGGTCGATGAACTCACGACTAAGCTCCTCGAGCTTAGCGCGAGAAATCTTCAATAGTAGGTGCCTGGGACCAGAAGCATCTGAGGTGATGAAAGGGATGTTTACTTCTGTCTCGGTAGCAGTGGAGAGCTCAATCTTCGCCTTCTCAGCCGCCTCGTCTAAGCGTTGGAGAGCGAGAGTGTCGTTACGCAGATCGATACCAGACTCCTTCTTGAACTCATCTGCAATATAGTTGAGGATCTTCTGGTCGATGTCCTTACCACCTAAGTGTGAGTCACCATCGGTACTCTTGACCTCCACCACATCGTCACCCACTTCTAGTATGGAGATGTCGAAGGTACCTCCACCGAAGTCGAAGACTGCTATCTTCTCGTTCTTCTTCTTATTAAATCCGTATGCAAGGGCGGCCGCAGTGGGCTCGTTGATAATACGCTTGACCTCGAGACCTGCGATCTGCCCGGCATCCTTAGTAGCTTGGCGCTGTGAGTCGTTGAAGTAAGCAGGCACGGTGATGATGGCCTCAGTGATCTTCTCTCCGAGCTTGGCTTCTGCATCGGTCTTCAACTTTTGCAAAATCATGGCGGAGATCTCTTCGGGACGATAGTCCTTGTCGCCCATCTTCACCACCACACCACCAGAAGAGCTGGCACTTATTACATAAGGCACAGTCGCCTTGTCCTTCTGTACTGCAGGGTCCGAGAAGACGTGTCCGATGAAGCGCTTAATACCGAAGATGGTGTTGGTCGGGTTGGTGACCGCTTGGCGCTTGGCGAGGAGACCGACGAGGCGGTCTCCTGTCTTCGATATAGAGACAATAGACGGAGTGGTCCGAGCACCTTCAGCATTCTCAATGATTTTCGGACTGCCAGCCTCCATCACTGCTACAGCAGAGAAAGTTGTTCCAAGATCTATTCCAATTATTTTAGCCATTGTATTCTCCTATTTTTACTTTAGCGGGTCTGATAATTTTCTGGGCCATTATATAACCTTTTTGTGCAACTTCAAGTATCTTGTGATCCTCCTCCTTCTTCTCTGTCTGAACGACTCCTATCGACTCGTGGAGACGCGGGTCGAAGGCTTCTCCCAAAGGATCTTGGACTACTAGACCGTAATTGGCGAGGACAGATAGGAGCTGCTTCCTCACTGGCTCGAGGTCTTTGTTCCCATGTATTGCCGCGAGATCTAGACTATCAAGCACAGTTAAAATTTCGATGATCAGGCCTTCGTTGGCAAACTTTATAAATTCTTTCTTCCCCTCCTCCTCACGCTTACGCGCATTGGCCACATCGGCTCTCTCCCTCTGCCAACCATCCAGATACTCCTTGGCCTTGGCCTCTGCCTCTTTGAGCTTCGTCTTGAGCTTGGCTATATGCTCCCCTTGATGTTCTTCTGTTACGACAGAGTCATCTAAACCTTCTTTATCGAGTTGGATGTCATCTTCCATAGAGGCAACAATTTACCTTAATAAAGGCCAGAAATCAAGGGCGCTGATTGACATTATCAAGCTTTTGGTATATAATTGTGTTTAGAGGAGACACGCATGCCTATTGCTGTGAGAACGTCGCAAGAGTTCGAATGTGAGTACCGAGAGCTCGTGCGCAAGCGGGATGTTGAGGGAGTCAAACGCCTGATCCAGGACATACTCCTGAACAACGGCTTGATCCACCTCGAGTACCAGAACAACCGCGAGTGCACCATGGGGATCAACATGTTCGACATCGGTGGTGGGCTTACATACGGCCCATCGGGACACAAGCCGCCAGACGGCGCTTGGATCGTGAGAATGATTGACCTCATTCCACCCAGCCGTGAAGAAGGAGGTATGTAATGGCTGTTGTAACCCGGATAACGCCGGAGGAGTTCTTACAAACCTATAAGATGCTACGTCATCAAGTGGTGGACAGCATTGTGGTGAACGTTGATGAGGCACTCCATAGCGGCGTCAAGCTCACTATCGTGTGTCGAACTACTGGAGAGCTCGAACGGGCTCACACGATGTTTGGCCGCTATCAACCTGTCGCAACCATTCAACACTGGACAGGTCGTCACAACCCGACAACGGATGAGATAATCGTCTGGATGTCGGACATGATGTACCCCGAGCTGGTCTAGCACCTCACCTGGCTTCGCCACCCTCTCCTTACGACTAGGAGAGGGTGGTTTTTTATAACGATATCCGGTACCGAACTTTGTTCTGGTACCGGATTGACTCAAGTTAATTTTTATAATATTTTGTTACTCAGAAAGTCCTAACAGGACGGAGGTCCAAATGAGCTACGCTCAGCAGACAGTGGCGGAGCTTCAGCAGAGATACGTACAACTGGGTGAGCGCAAAACTCCTCAGTCAGTTCGAGAACTGATAAATCGTGCATTACATGCGGGTGGTTACATCCACTTGATATGTAAGAACGATGATGAACGGCGCCAAGCAAGCAGGATGTTCGGGGATAAGCCAGGATTCAACGTGGGGTTGGAGCTCGATAAGACGCTCCCAAACTTCTTGAGGATCTATATGGCTGACCTCATCGGCCGCCCAGCGCGTATCCTATCTTGGTCTGGGCGGTCCCAAGAGGACAGTTCGGATCTGCCTCCCGCAGCGTGAACACCGCCGCCACGTATTACGTGGCGGCGTTCGTTTTTGTAGCAGAGTACGAAGTTCTTTATTTTTTAGAATAATGTTTGCTTTTCTCTTCTACATAAAATATAAATAGGTTGGAGGCTGGCATGGTACTTACAAATATCAGGGTTCCTCATCGACAAGCTCCTCTGACAGAGGAAGAGGTCCAACAGGCTATAATCGAAGGCCTCGATATAGTTCATATTCTGATTGGAGGTTACTGTAAAGAAAACATACCGAGTGAGATCATCGCTCGAGCACATCGCTTCTTTTGGATTCAAGCAGTACCAGGAAGCGATGGATGCAAGTGTCAGCACTGTCTCGCTGTGAAAGTCTAATGACCGCCTGACAACAACTATCATGAAAACATGAGGAGATTGCATGATAATTTTCTGGGATTCAAGGAGGCAGGTGCTAGAGCTCTCGTGCGTAACCCCTGAAGAAGCCAAGGAGCTCAGGTTTGCCATGCAGGCAATAAACGTGAACAACGAGCTTCCTTTCAACGATTTACGAGTTTTGGATTGGGATGGCCCAAGCAGGCTCCCGACCCTTCGACTAGGACCCGTAAACAGGTAATCAATGATCGCCCGCCACAGCACAGCCCGCTGTCTCGGCGGGTTTGTGTTTTATATTATTTCTTTTTTATCTAGGTTATGTAATATGACTCCAGACCAGGAGAAGGACTTCCATGAGATGCATGCTTTGTAAGAATGAGATTGCATTATGCACCTGCCCTGACATTGAGGAGCGTCTGAAACTCCTCGAGCAGGAAACTTCAACCATAGGACCAGCTGTAAGGCTTAATCTTTGGGCTCGGAAACTAGTCAAAGATCCGCCCAAAAGTACAAACTAACCAGCCCGCCGACACAACCGACGGGCTTCGTTTTTTATAAAGCGAAAGGCACACATACCCTTCGGGTATGTGTGCCTTTTTCCTAGTTCCGAAAGATCCTGAGCAAGACCCCGTCACGAACAGTCATCGTGGAATAGTTGCCCTGGTGGGGCAAACCTTCTGACATAAGAATGTCAGCGGTGAGGCCCACGAGATTTTCGTGCGAGATGTGTGGCGGGAACATAAGATCGATAGTGCTTGCACTCTGGGTTACTCGCACACCCTTTCGGCCGATATCTTGCAGAACCAATTCAAAACGAGCCATGTAATCCCTCCTCAATAGATACTACACAAAAGTTAATACTATTCAAAATTCTTGAAAATCAAATAAAGTTAAAGTATCTTGATAAATGGAGGGTTCACAAGATGAAGAATTCAGGCAGCATGACAGTGCCACTCTTTAAGTGGGAGATGTGGAGCGAGATCGATCCACGCTGGAACCGCGAGGGCGAGGGGGAAACTTATGAAGACTGTGAGCGACGGGCTCAAGCCAAGACCACAGAGCTCAAGCAACTCATGGGCGACCCGCCTGATGATCTCAACTGGAAGGCAAAATGACTTCGCACAAGGCCGGACGTACGTCCGGCCTTTCGATTTTATATATCTAACACTCTACCCCAGTGGTCAAAACGAAACCAAGTCAGTGAGGACTTGGTTTGATTCTATCGTTTTGACCACTGGGGTGCCTTTCTCGCCTTCTTCAATCCGAATTTCCTTCTCTCTTTGGCGCGAGGGTCACGTTTCAAATATCCTTTAGTCTTGAGTTTACCTCTGAGATCGTGGCTGCTCTCTACGAGCGCGCGAGCGATACCGTGCCTAAGAGCTTCAGCTTGAGATGAGATCCCTCCCCCATTGAGCTTAGCTGTGACAGTGAACTTATCTCCACTATCTGCGAAGACATCCTTAATAGACTTCTGCAATGCTACTGTAGGAAAATAGGTTTCGAACTCTTTCTCATTTACCACTATGGAAATTGATTTGGCAGGAGTAAGACGCACTCGAGCCACACTCGTCTTTCTCCTACCGATAGCCTCTATATACTTGTCTTCTTTGGTCGCCATTATTTTATCTTCAAATTCTTCATCATCTGCGGACGAAGTTTGTTCTTGGGTAACATACCATATATAGCCCGACGAAGCACTTCGCCGCCACCCTTCTTTGCTATTACCTCACGCATAGTCTCCTTCTTCAATTGTCCTGGGTAACCGGAGTGGCGGTAGTAGCTCTTACCTTCTCGCTTCTTGTCTTCGAACTTCATCTCACTAGTATTCAAAACTTCGACACTCACTTCTGGGATCTTGTTGCGAGCGAAACTAGTTAAGTTCTTACCCATAAGAAGCACTGCCGCCTCTGTAGCGACTCGGCCTGGTACTCTGCCCTTTGCATCTATGGTGTGTTTGGTCATGTTTCTTTAAGTGAATAGCCAGGCTATACGAACTCTATGATCGCCATCTTAGCGGCATCGCTCTTCCTTCGAACCATCTTGGTGATGCGAGTATAGCCACCCGCTCTCTCCTTGTAGGTTGGAGCAAGATCCTTAGCAATTTTCTTGGCCGTCTCGGTCCCTACTCTACTTATAAGTTCGCGGCGAGATGCCAAGGTCTCCTTCTTACCAAGAGTAATGAGCTTCTCGATGAAGGGTCGGAGCTCCTTAGCCTTGGCCTCAGTGGTCTTGATCTTACCCTTCTCGGCTAAGGCATGCGCAAGAGACTTCATCAGAGCCTTCCTCTGATTCTTCTTGCGACCGAACTTTCTATTAGCATTGTGATGACGCATGTCTACTTAAGAGGGATTCCAAATTCAGAGAGGGCTCGTCTAATCTCCTGGATACCCTTAG
>JANWHY010000008.1 GCA_025450175.1 Minisyncoccota bacterium | reverse complement strand
TTCCACTCATTTCCCCACGAAGTCGTTCTAGGAAACGAGAGGCTGATTCTTGGCCACCAAGGCCGAAGGAGAGACCCAAAGCGAGAGAAACCGCGATAACGACGCCAGTGAAGAGCGTCTGGCTGAAGGCTGCAGCAATACCAAGTTGTGATAGAGCCACTAGAATACCGAAGACCCAGACAGCCCACTTGGCTACAGCACCAGCAAAGTTGGCAGAAGAAACCTCGGCGCTCTTGGCGGCGGTAGAAACTACACGTCCCGCAATATCACCGATAACTCCAGCGGCCAATAGGATTAGAGCAGCTGCAAGGACTCTTGGTAGGTAACCCAATACTACTTCCTGTAGGAAGAAGTTAACTTGGGAAAGACCAAGGACATCGAAGGCTGCTACAAGGAAGATGACGATAACAAACCACTTCACCAATGCTCCTACGAAGGCGCCTGAGTCTAGGTCTACACCACCACGGCGGAGAACCGACTCGAGTCCTGCTCGGCGAAGAGCCTCATCAACACGAAGGGACTTGATTACTTGCCAAACAGCTCGACCAAGGAGAGCTCCAATGAGCCAACCTAGGAGGAGGATAACAATGGCAATAACAAGATTTGGCACGAAGTTAACAACTCCTACCCAAAGATTCTGGAAGGAGAGAGTTAGCACTTCTGACCAGGTGTTTAATAACATATGTTCTTATCTTCTCGTCTAATAATTTACCTCTAAATAATAAGGGGTATAGATAGATTATACATGTATAAATAAGGATTAATTGCGGGTGTGGAAATAGCTGTGGATAGCCTGGGGAAGCTAGATTTATTGAATCCCTAGTTTATTGATGATTTTCTCGTGGTGAGATTCGAAAATATCCTTGATTAGCTTATCGTAAATACTCATGCGGTATTGGAAGTCAGGAGTCTCGAAGACGGCATAGCGAAGCTCCTTACCTAACTCGGCCTCTATAGAAGCGACGACCGAGCGAAGTTTGGCCTGACTTATACGGTCCCCTACAACCAATAAGTCCAAGCGAGCATCCCGGTCATGGAGGAAGAGGCCGGCTGCAAGGAGAAGGCGTATATGGCCTAGGCGATAAACCCTTTTAGCAATCTCTTGAAAGGTAATAGGGGTAACATCCACCAGAAAATCCTCTAAAGCAGGCAGATATGGGTAAGTAGTATCGAGGGAATAGCCCTTAGCTCGCCTCTTGATCAATCCCCCCTTCTCCATGAGGCGAAGCTCTTTATTGGTGGTAGCGGAGTTCTCCTTAGCCCTATTAGAGACCTGCTTAGGGGTAAAAGAGGCTGTAGGATTGAAGATAAAAAGCCTTAAAATCTTGATTTTGGCTTCTCCCAGGATATTGGAGATCGACTTCATAATCCAGGTATTCTACCCCCACACCCATTTTCGTGCCAGTAGGGAAATTCGAGTAAAAAGAAAAGACGATTTTCGTGATTCGAAAATCGTCCTTTCTTTTTGTTACTTCAACGTCACTTTACCGCCAGCTTCCTCTATAGATTTCTTAAGGGCTGCGGCGTCTTCCTTCTTCATATCTGCCTTGAGCATGGCTGGAGCACCATCGACGAGATCCTTAGCCTCCTTCAACCCGAGACCAAGAACTTCCTTCACTACCTTGATAACAGCAATCTTGTTAGCACCACCATCGGTGAGCTCAACACTCGCTGTAGCCTTCTCTTCCTCGGCAGGACCAGCGGAAGCAGGACCAGCGGCGGCTACTGCTGTAGCAGATACACCGAACTTCTCCTCAAAAACTTTTACAAGTTCGTTGAGATCAAGCACAGACATCTGTTCTATCTCACTAACAATCTTTGAGAACTTGGCCGGAACTGCTTTCTCTTCTGTTTTTACTGTGTCTTCCATGTTAATTATTTCTTAGTTTTAGCAATCTCACTTAGCGCAATTGCGAAGCGTTGTATTGGTGAGTTTATAATGTTTACGAACATTCCTCTGAGTACTGGAGTGGTAGGGATCCTAGCGATACCCTCGATCTCACTCTGACTCATGTAGCGACCGTCGAAGATACCACCTAGAATTGCTAGATTCTCAGGGAACTTCTTGACGAAGGTATAGACTCCGCGTGCTGGAGCGATGAGATCCTCCCCCCAAGCAAGTGAGAGCTCACCTGTAAGTTCTGGCATCGCACCTTCTAGCTTTTGTTCATCCAAGGCTCTCTTGGTGAGAGTCTTCTTCGCAACTTGGTAAGATACTCCTTCTTTCTTCAGCTCTCGTCTCATATCGGAAGTACTTCCGACTGTAAGACCCTTGAAGTGGACGAAAACTACCGAAGCCGCACCCTTGAAGGCGCTCGCAAGCTTCTCGATAATCTCTCCTTTCTTTTCTTTAGTTATAGCCATTGGCAATAGCTTAATTAGCTTTGAAGCTTCTTAAGCTTTGTTAGCTTGTAATACAATCGACCTGATAAGGTCTTAGTGAGAAAATCTCGAGAGGTATCATTAAGGCTTGCGCCACCCCTTGTCTTTGACCTTACGAGAGATACATTACCCGAAAGAGTTTAGATTGTCTATATTAAAAAATTTAAGGCGGACCCAGATACCTGGGTCCGCCCTTCGCTCTCAATGCGCAATGGATGCCTTAAGCTCATTCGGCGTATCAAACATGGGTGTGCCACGCTCTCCCCGCCTTTCGAGAGCCCTTTTGAAGATCTCCTTCTGATAGCGCTCGTTTGCCTTCTCCTCAGCCAAAGCTGTAATCACTCTGATCTGAAGTTCTTGGATCACTGAGACCGCGCCTTTCTCACCCAGGAGCTTTGCGTTAGACTCCTTGAGACTTTCATTCTCACGGGCAAGCTCTCCGATACGTAGAGCTTGCCCGTCAGTAGTGGCCTTGGACGCCGCTCTCTCAATCTTCTCTTGGTCCTTCTCAAGCACGACCCCGACGATGATCCCGCTGCCAAAAACGGCAGCAACACCCATCATTGCTCCTAGTGTCCATGCAACCAGAGTATTCATCACACCCTCCACTATCGAGTCTACGATTTTATATATAAAAAATCAAAGAGAGAAAATTGCAATTCTTAAGCCTAGTGCTACAGTAGGATCAATTAGAAATTAACATACATACATGATCGAAATTATTTCATTAATAGTTCTCGTAGCATTCGCACTATGGTTTATACCTACCTATCGCGTCTGGGCAAGCCAGAAGTCTGGCGAAGCGGACCTCGCTCAAGCTCACAAAGAGCAGCAAGTGCAGGTGGCAAAGGCTCAAGGGAGACTCGATGCGGCCAATCTCAACAAACAAGCGGCAGTAGTGGAAGCAGAAGCAGTAGCCGCGCAGATTGAGAAAATTGGAGCCAATCTAACCAAACACGATCTATATCTAAAATGGCAATGGATCAAGATGATGGAAGAGCGACCAGAGAGTTCCGTCATCTACGTCCCTACCGAAGCCAACCTCCCAATCCTCGAAGCCGGCCTACGTAAGAGAGAAGTTTTGTAATTCCCTTGCTTAAATTATTGAACTGATTTACCCTCCAACCACATCTCAGTTATGACTGAGATGTGGTTGTTATTTAGCAAATTTGTATGGTTTTGCTAATTTAAGTGTTTTTAATTGATCTTTTAGTCCAATAGATGTTACATATGCTAGAAATTTTTTGGGTAGTGGTGAGGGCCCTACCCAGACACTTTTCTGTATCATCACATAGTCAAAGTTCTTTAATTGTCGACGAAACCAATCTCGCTCTCTCATTTTCTCACTGGGAACGTCATACATGATGATTAAATCTTTTGGAGCATTTAGCCTAAAAGCCGAATGAAAGGTAGCATAATAACGAGGTCGTCGATTGTTCCTATTTGTCGTTGAATCATTATCCGAATCACGCAAGAAAGGTAGCCCATACTTACCTACGGGTACACCTTTATAAGAACGAGTTAATCTTCTCATCCTTTTATTATACCCTATCTCCGTTATGACTGAGATGTTGGAGTAGATAAAATTCAAGACGGACCTGCGATAGGTCCGTCTTGGAATCTCACCAATCTATATAGGTGCGGCCCTTGACCGTCGTGGTCATTGGAGCTCCCGAAGGTCGATTGAGGTGGCGGACATGTAACCACTTAGGCAGTTTCTCTAGAACCTCGAAAGTCCCAAGTTGTGCATGAGTAGTGTAAATCTTTTTATCACACACTTCCCACCACGATGACGTAGGTGCCCATCCACATCGTTGGGCAATCCAGTCATTATTACGAACGTGTTTAGTTCTGATAACATGAAGGGCGATAAGCGGCACTTTTTCTACATCGTTAAGCACCCGCCCAACCAACGTATCAGTCATGATGAGAGCGCCCTTCAGAGAAGAGGAACTATTTTTCTTTCGCACCATACAGCCTCCCAACGACAATTGCCTGGGGCTACTCTAGCTTAAATAATTATTTTTTACCAACCTTCCTTCTCGAGACAATAAACTTGTTTGAATATTTTTTAGTGCGGCGAGATTTCTGGCCCTTGCCTGTAGGCTTACCGTAGATAGAGATAGCGCGTCTCCTGCCGCGGCCAGAGCGACCCTCACCACCACCGTGTGCGTGATCTACTGGGTTCATAGCACTACCACGCACAGTTGGGCGGATACCGAGCCAGCGAGAGCGACCAGCCTTACCGAGATTTACCAACCTGTTTTCATTATTAGAAACTTCGCCAATAGAAGCCCAGGCCGTAGCAGGCACCTTCCTCACCTCACTTGAGGGCATTCGCACATCGACATAACCGCCATCCTTGGCCAAGACTTCGGCATAGTTACCACCCGAGCGAGCGAGTCTAGCTCCGCCTTTGGGCTTCACCTCAATGTTGTACACAAAGGTACCTACAGTGATAGCTCCGAGTGGGAGTCTATTGCCCGCTACTAGAGGAGCCTTCTCTGATACTAGGAAGGTGTCCCCCACCTTGGCACTGTTTGGTAAAAGTACATATCTCTTAGCTCCATCTCTATATACTGCAAGACCGATGAAGCCCGAACGATTTGGATCGTACTCAATAGTCTTAATGGTAAAAGGTATATCGAACTTGTTGTAGGAGAAATCAATTTCGCGGAAAAGTCTCTTGTGCCCGCCACCCTTGTGTCGAGTTGTAATGCGACCAGTAGTGTTGCGCCCCCAAGCTCGGGTGAAGCCATGTGTCAGAGACTTCTCGGGAGAAGTGGTGGTGATAATCTGGCGGTAGTTTATACCAGACATTTGGCGGCGAGACTTGGTTGTGGCTTTGTACTTTTTCATGGCTACATTATTTCTATCTTCTCTCCTTTCTTAAGATACACATAAGCCTTCTTACCCCCAGCTCTCACTCCTCTCTTCCCTCGTACAAAAACTTTTTCTTGCGGGATAGTAAGCACTCGCACCTTTACCGGAGTGACTCCATACACACTCTTTACCGAAGCTGTGATGCTCGACTTAGTTGCGCTCGGCAACACGCGGAAGGCGTAGACACCGCTCTTGTCAGCATTTACAAGGGCCTTCTCACTAATGTGAGCACCGAGGAGCACGTTACCAGGCTTAATATTGAGGTTAGACATTTAGTTTGGTTCTAGCCTTAGGAAGCAGATCCAAAGACACTTTAGGATTCTCGATTATTACGTATTTATATTGAAGAAGCAAAAGTGGGTTCAGGTTCCTCGCCTCAATCATCTCTACATTGCCAAGATTAGCGAAGGCTCTTTCGAGCTTCTTATCCTTGGTAGCCAGAGCAAGTAGGGTAGCATTCTTCTTCTTAGTGAATACCCGCTCGAAACCTTTAATACTTGAGAGCGAAGTAAGCGCACCAATAGCCTCGCGCGTCTTAGGTTGCTTAAGAGTCAGGGAATCAGCGAAGAGGATCTCTCCATCACGCCACTTGCGTGACAGGAGGGTACGTAGAGCTTGGACTCTCATAGTCTTAGATACCTTGCGTACGAAGTTCTTGTCGTTCCTCGGACCACCAGTGACACCGCCACCTACCCAGATAGGAGAGCGACTAGAACCGTGTCGGGCGCGGCCCGTGCCCTTCTGCTTCCAAGGCTTCTTACCTCCTCCACGCACCTCGCCACGAGTCTTGGTGTGGGCCACAGGCTTCCTCTTGCTACTCATGAGAGAGACTGCTACTTGCTTCACTAGGTCAGCATTCCACTTCAGGCCAAAAACATTTTCTGGCAAGGTGATGTCTCCTGCCTTTTTGCCCTCTAGATTGTAGATTGCTGTTTCCATTATTTTACTCTTATCTCTACCAAGCTTCCTCGTCTACCAGGCACTGCTCCACCGATAAAGATCTCTCGAGTCTCAGGCACAAGCTTAATGATCCGCAGATTCTTGACCGTGACACGCTCGCCTCCCATACGGCCCGCCATGCGCATACCCTTAACCACTCGCCCACCAGCACGACCACCTCCACCGATAGAACCCGCCTCGCGCTCAGAATGCTTCTGCCCGTGTGAGCGTCGACCCCCTTTAAACTTGTGCCTCTTGACCACACCTTGGAAGCCTTTACCCTTCGAGGTCCCTACAACAGTGACAGTCTCCCCTTCCACAAGTCCTGCAGCCGCAAGATCGCCACTATCATCAGGTCGCACAAGTAGAGTAACAGGAAAAACCTCTCCGCTCAGAGAGAAGATCTGGTTCATCTCGACTTTCTTGGCAATAATCTTGGTCATGGTGCTAGACAAGCTTGACGTCTATGTTCACGCCGCTGGGCAAACTCAGGTTGGTGAGAGATTCTACAATTTTTGGCGTAGGATTCAAGATATCGATTAGTCGCTTATGGACTCGCATCTCGAACTGCTCACGAGAGTTCTTGTAGACGAAGGCGGCACGGTTGACCGTATACTTCTTGATCTCCGTAGGCAAGGGAATAGGCCCTTGGATCTCGGCATCATAGCGCAGAGCGGTATCGATGATCTGCTTGACCGAGAGGTCAAGGATCTTCGACTCATAAGCTCTCACGCGGATGCGAAGTCTGCTCGTGACCTCCTCCCCTTTCTTTGATTTTGGCGAGTCGGCGCTAGGAGTCTTCTTGGGCTTGGAAGCCCTTTTTGGTTTTGAGGGAACTTTTGCCACGTTGTTAGGCAATAACTTTTGTAACGGTACCGGCGCCGACAGTCTTGCCACCCTCACGGATAGCGAAGCGTCGACCCTGCTCGATAGCGACCGGTGCTACGAGCTTGACGGTGAAGGTCGCGAGATCGCCAGGCATTACCATCTCCACTCCTTCAGCGAGAGCTACTTCTCCAGTCACATCGGTAGTACCAATGTAGAACTGAGGCTTGTAACCAGTGAAGAATGGGGTGTGACGTCCACCTTCCTCCTTCTGCAAGATGTAGACCTCAGCAGTGAAGTTGGTGTGGGGAGTGATAGAACCAGTCTTAGCAAGTACCTGACCGCGGTGAAGGTCTTCCTTCTTGATACCACGGAGTAGGATACCGGCATTGTCTCCGGCCATACCTTCTTGGAGAGACTTGTTGAACATCTCAATGCCAGTGACAGTAGTCTTCATCGTATCCTTGATACCGACGATCTCTACTTCCTCACCGACCTTGACCTTACCTCTCTCAATACGACCAGTTACCACAGTTCCTCGACCTTCGATCGAGAAGATGTCTTCGATTGGCATGAGGAATGGCTTATCAACCTCGCGCACCGGCACTGGGAAGTAGGTATCGAGAGCGCCTGTGAGCTCAAGAATCTTCTTACTCCACTCGTCATCAGTACCACTAGCCTCAAGAGCCTTGAGGGCTGAACCCTGGATCACAGGAGCATTGGCTCCATCGTAGTCATACTTCTTCAAGAGGTCACGAACCTCCTCTTCCACAAGAGCAATGAGCTCCTTATCGGCGACCATGTCGCACTTATTGAGGAAGACTACAACCTTAGGCACACCCACTTGCTTAGCAAGAAGGATGTGCTCTCGGGTCTGAGGCATCACACCGTCAGTAGCGGCTACCACGAGGATAGCACCGTCCATCTGAGCGGCACCGGTGATCATGTTCTTGATGTAGTCGGCGTGACCTGGGGCATCTACGTGAGCGTAGTGTCTTGCATCTGTTTCGTATTCTGAGTGAGAGAGAGCAATAGTAATACCTCTCGCCTTCTCTTCTGGTGAGTTGTCTATCTGATCTACGCTCTTAACTGTCGCCTGATGTCCTGCACGACTAAGTACATTCAAAATTGCGGCGGTGAGGGTAGTCTTGCCGTGGTCAACGTGACCGATGGTACCTACGTTGATGTGTGGCTTGGAACGATCGAATTCTGCTGCCATAAATTTAATTTGATAAGTTAATAAGTTGCTGAATAAGTTTAAGAACGCATACCAAATCGCTTAACCTATCGTATTGAGAGGATCTCAAAGATCAGTCAAACGCCGTATAACGCGTAAGCAATATTATACAAAAGGCCAGAAATTGTAAAGGGCATGGACCACAAATAGTCCATGCCCTCAGTTACGCCGCCAAAATTATTATTTACGGACGACCCCTCCAGCATAGAGTGTGAGTGTTCCTCTCCACTATTCTGCCTTCCTTGGGCACTGCCGCCGTGTTTATGGGAGCTAAGCTGGAGAACTTAGCTAGCCCTACCTTCTACTATCATAATACACCTCTTTTATTTAAAAGTCAAGCAAATTCGTATAAAACCCTTATTTTAGGCTATCTTTGCCAACTACTTCCCCCCAGTACGAGCTTCGATAATTCCAGTTGCAACATTATTTGGCACCACAGCGTAGTGGTCGAATTCCATAGTTGAAGAGCCGCGGCCTTCGGTCATACTTCGGAGGCTAGTTACATATCCAAACATCTCGGAGAGAGGCACCTTGGCACGCACAACCTTAAGCTCACTCCTATCTTCCATAGCCTCGATCTGTCCGCGCTTACCAGATAGGTTGCCGGTGATATCACCCATGAACTTCTCCGGCACCACTACTTCCACCTTCATAATAGGTTCTAGGATCACTGGTCGAGCCTTTCTAGCCGCTTCTTGGAAGGCTTGGGAAGCGGCAATCTTGTAAGCGATTTCTGAAGAGTCGACATCGTGGTAAGAGCCATAAGTAAGTTCGGCAGAAATATCGGTCATCTTGTAGCCAGCAAGGATGCCACGATCCATCGCCTCCTTAATACCCTTCTCTACCGCAGGGATAAACTCTTGGGGGATCACCCCTCCCTTAATAGAGTCGATGAACTCGAAGCCAGGCTCGCGATGAGCGTTCTTAGGCACCTTGTCCTCTGGATCGTATTGTGGGAGAGGTTTGATCTTGATCTTCACATGGCCATACTGACCCTTACCACCAGTCTGCTTGATGTACTTGTTCTCCACTTCGGCCTCCCCTTGGATGGTCTCTTTGTAAGCTACTTGAGGTTTGCCCACATTGGCCTCAACGCCGAACTCGCGCTTCATGCGGTCGACGATAATCTCGAGGTGGAGTTCGCCCATACCCATAATGACTGTCTCACCTGTCTCTTGGTCAGACTTAATCTTAAATGTTGGATCCTCATCAGATAGACGCTTAAGTGCCATACCCATCTTCTCCTGGTCAGCCTTGGTCTTGGGCTCTATACGGAGAGAGATCACTGGTTCTGGGAAGGTAATCTGGTCGAGAATAATTGGATTGGCTTCGTCAGAGAAAGTGTGACTAGTCTTGGCATCCTTGAGACCAACAGCGGCGGCAATTTCTCCGGCAAAAACTTTTTTCACTTCTTCGCGCTTATCAGCTTGGAGACGGACAATGCGGCCTAGGCGTTCCTTACTACCAGTCGTAGAATTATAAATATAAGTACCACTCTCAATAGTCCCGGAGTAAACACGGAAGAAAGTGAGTTGCCCGACGAATGGATCCGCCTGAAGTTTGAAAGCTAGTGCTGAGAAAGGTTCAGAGTCAGAAGCATGGCGGATAACCTCCTCTCCAGTGTCAGGGTGAGTACCCTTGATCGGCGGAATGTCTAGTGGAGACGGTAAGTAGTCTACGACAGCATCGAGCACGAGTTGAACCCCCTTGTTTTTCAAAGCGGAGCCTGTCATCACAGGGAAAATTTTGTTTTCAATAACAGCTTTGCGCAAAACCTTTTTAAGATCTGGGAGTGACGCCTCCTTACCTTCGAGGTAGTCATTCATAAGACCGTCGTCGTTCTCCACTATGCGCTCGACAAGCTCCGCACGATATTTCTTAGCATCTTCTACAAGATTATCGGGAATTTCTTTCTCCACAACCTTATTACCCATTTCACCTTCGAAGTAATAAGCTTTCATCTTCAAGAGATCGACAACACCTTCATGGCGCTCCTCTTCGCCGATTGGAATTTGAAAGCGTACCGCCTTTTTAGAAAGTCGATCAAGAATAGATTTATATGAGCGTTCAAACGAGGCTCCGGTACGGTCAAGCTTATTGATAAAGCAGATACGTGGCACCTGTGCCTCTTCGGCATAACGCCAGTTAGTCTCACTCTGAGGCTCGACACCAGCCACGCCATCGAAGACAACCACTGCACCATCTAATACACGAAGGGATCTCTTCACCTCCACAGTGAAGTCGATGTGGCCCGGAGTGTCGATGACATTAAAACGAATTTTCTTATTCTTGTCGTTTCGATCTGCATCAGAGAGATAAGTTGGACCCCAGAAACAAGTGATAGCAGCAGCAGTAATGGTGATGCCACGCTCGCGCTCCTGCTCCATCCAGTCCGTCGTAGTCTCACCTTCGTGCACTTCACCTATTTTATGTTGTGCTCCTGTATAAAAAAGTACACGCTCGGAAGTGGTGGTCTTCCCAGCATCAATATGCGCGATAATTCCGAAATTTCTGACTCTTTCGAGTGGGTAATCTCTCTCCATAATAAAATGCGCCTGTGCGCAAATTCACTATATATCAAAGATCTTTCTGTTGCAATTCAGGATAGAGGGAGTATAAATACTTCCGGAGGTCTATATGACTAAAGACCAGCTCAAGGCAGCAGCACGGGAAGTCGAAGAAAAACGTCGAGGCTTCTTGACTCTCAAGCCACCAGTAGCTGTTACAGCAAGAATCGCTCAGGGTGTTCACAAAGTCCACGCCGACATCGTGGCCAAGAACCAAAGCCACATTATCGAGCTCAGGGATTGGGTGTACACCAGCGATCTGACTCTCGGCCACGATAACCACGCATGACACAAAAGGCTCGGCGCCCTAACAAGGGCACCGAGCCTTTGTTAGTTTAAATATTGAATTACCAGGCGAAATGAGCGAAAGCCTTATTAGCCTCAGCCATCTTGTGAGTGTTCTCACGCTTCTTGACTGCATCACCTTCGTTGTTCGATGCTGCGATAATCTCTTCGGCAAGCTTCTCGGCCATAGGTTTACCCTTTTTATTGCGAGCAGCATCTACGATCCACTTCATAGAGAGAAATTGGCGTCGCTCTGGACGCACTTCGCGAGGGATCTGATAGTTGGCACCACCCACTCGTCTCGAACGCACCTCCATCATAGGTCCAGTGTTCTTGAGCGCAGTTTCAAAAATGCCTAAAGGATCCTCAGTCTTCGCCTTCTCCTTAATGATGGCGAATGAGTCATACACAACCTTTCTAGCCGTGTTCTTCTTCCCCTCTTGCATGCAGTAGTTTATAAATTTAGAAACCTTCTCTGATTCATAGGTGTAATCTGGAACAATCTTGGGCTTGGCTTTAAGTTTGCGTCTCATTTTTATTTGGCCTTAGGACGTTTGGCTCCATATTGACTTCTTGCTTGCCTTCGAGTTTCTACTCCAGAGGTATCGAGCTTGCCACGTACAATAGTGTAGCGGAGCCCTACATCCTTCACGCGACCACCTCGGATAAGTACTACTGAGTGTTCTTGGAGATTGTGACCAATACCAGGGATGTAGGCCGTAACTTCCATACCATTGGTAAGACGGACTCGAGCAATTTTTCTAATAGCGGAGTTAGGCTTCCTAGGAGTCTTAGTGGTGACCTTGGTAGCCACACCGCGCTTGAAGGGTGAGTTATAAAAGACAGGGCGGTTCTTGGTGTTATTGAAACCGCGAGTAAGAGCGATGGCCTTGGTTTTCCTGGTCACCTTCTTTCTTTTCTTTCTTACTAATTGGTTGATAGTAGACATTAAAAACCCTCCCGAAGGAGACTGTTACTGTACTAAAAGGAGCGCTAAAAATCAAGATACACAAAAACGTATTTAATATAATTTGACAATTTAAAATTATATGTTATTTTATACATGGAGGTGGCAGATGGACGCAACGGAACGCTTAGAGGCGATCTTGGGCAATCATCTGCCCCAGGACACCAAAGAGGCAACATTCCTCAACGTTGAGAGACGGCTGTTGGAAAAACTAGTGAGGCAGTTCTCCCTCAGAGAGGAAGAACGAGCTCTCGTAGTGGAGGCTCTCTATCAGTTTAGGCAGACCTGTAGGCATTACATCACGCTGTGGCAAGACACAACTCACTCCCTACCTGAAAAATGCCGGGGCTTAGGGGAAGCGATCTTCCACCAGATGGAATACAACCTAGACAGAGAAGGGAGAGGCTGTTTTTCTCAAACTCCCTTTTTTGGATCAATTAGGTTCATGCTTCATGCCTGCTCGAAGCTCAATGTAAAGACAGAGCATCGTATGAAGTATCTAGAATGGCTATTCTCCTTCCCTATTGTTCCAGCAAGGAGTCTGCAAGAACTCTTCGAGCATGAACTTTTCCTCGCAACCTTACCTCACGTCTATATGCACATGCTTGCGGGTTTCGTCCGGGCGAAGCTAGTCGATGAAAGACTTAACCACCGATCAATCTGCTTCCGCTACAAGCGGTTCCAAAAAGAACTCAACGTAGGGGAAGCGCATTCTCGCTGGTTCGACGCTCGACTACCGGGCTCTTACGGTTCCTCTCAATAACAAAGGGCGACAATCCAGGAATCCTGGAGAGTCGCCCTTTTAAATTAGAATATTTCTCATCTATCCTCTCTTTTGAGAGGTCAAGTTCGTACTGGCAAACCTTACACCTTCGCCCCCTTGCTTTGCGAACCGGGAGAACCAGGCTTGGGATTTTCCACTGTTTATTATAACACGTATGTTATAAATTGCAAATTAAAAATTGGAACCAGTAATAAGCCTGAAGAGAATAGTAATAACTGGAAAAACAAACTGCCACACAAAGAAGATAAAGAAGAATACCAGGAAGAGCCCATAGCGCTCGAAGAAGCCTCTTAGCTCTAAGAGCTTTTCTGGAAAGAGAGCAAAGAGAAGTTTAGAACCATCGAGGGGTGGGATAGGCACCAGGTTGAAGATCGCAAGAAGAATGTTTACAAAGACGATCACTGCAGAGATTTCCATAAATGCTGGACCCAAACTACCCATCCTGATTAAAAGGCCGAAGATGAGGGCGAGGGTAATGTTCGAGGCTGGACCAGCGAGAGCGACCATTGCTTCTGACCAGCGACCGGGGCGAAGATTGTATGGGTTGTAAGGCACAGGCTTAGCCCAGCCGAAGATAAAGCCCCCGAGAAAGTATGAGATGGAAGGGAGGATGATAGAACCGAATGGGTCTACGTGTTTAAGGGGGTTAAGCGTGAGTCGCCCTTGATATCGTGCAGTTTGGTCGCCGAGCATCGAGGCCGCATAGCCGTGAGAGACCTCGTGGATCACTATAGACATGATGAGAACCGCTATTTGAAAAACGAATTCCATGGTGGTAGTATATCGCAACTATGGCAAAGATTTGTGAAGTGACCAAGAAGGGCTCTCGCGTCGGCGGGGGCTATTCTAATAGAACTCGTGCTACCCAATTCAACCCCACTGGGTTTGTAAGGAAGTACCCAAACTTACAGAAGAAGCGGGTCTATGTCCCCGAGCTCAAGAAGACTCTCACCCTCACCCTCTCTACTAGCGCCTGGAAGACCATCGCCAAGCGCGGCGCCCACTCTGTGTTGAAAAAAGCTGGGATTATTTAAAAATTGACGGAAGTTTATTAAGCGCCCATAATCACTGAGGACTGGGGGTATTCCATGATGTTAATACTGAGTGGCACCACACTCATTGGTAGCGGTATCGCTCTAACAGCTGCTGGATTGGTACTGCATGCCATAAAAGGGGTGGACCTATTCACCAACATGGCGGGGACAGGAGGCTCGCTAATTATCATCGGAACAATCATCTGCTCGACAGGCTATCTCGCAATCAGGCGGCGACATCCCGGAGACCGAACCTCACTTGAGAGGCTGGTATTCCCGAAAGACTGAGCGAAAGGCCCCCGCTACGCGGGGGCCTTCACTTATCTCATTTCCAAAATCTTCCCATCTGTTTCAAACTCGATGGTCCCCATATCTATAGTGCTTACAACTTTTGCCCCTACTTTTTTCAAAATATCTAAAACTTCTTTGTGTGGATGGCCATATGTATTGTCCTTACCAGCTGAGATCACGGCATATTCTGGACTCGTAGCTTCGGCAAAGGCAAGTGAAGTAGAGGTACGAGACCCATGATGACCAGCCTTTAGCACATCTATATCAAGATCTGCTTTATCGAGTCGCACTAAAACATTTTCTATATCTATGGGAGAGTCGCCGGTTAGTAGAAAGGATTTCTCACCATAAACAAGTTTTGCTACCACTGAGGCTCTATTGGTCTCCCAATTATTAACGTCTTGATTTGGAAAGAGGATTTCAAGCTTCGCTCCGTCCCCAAAGTTTACAACCATACCACGCCTGGCAAGCACTTTTGTTGCCCCCTCTGCCTCTACCCTTTTATCTAATTCCTCATCTATATTATTTTCTGATCTCACTCCAGGATAAAGATAGGCAGAAACATCGTATCGAGCGAAGACTTCTGGTAACCCTCCAATATGGTCGGCATCTGGATGCGTGGCAAGCACAAGATCGATTCTATTGTCAGCAAAAGGCAGGATTGAGCCTAACTCACTTACCACTTTCCTATTCTTCCCACCATCTATCAGCATACGGCCGTGAGTCGGTGAGTCGATAAAGATGGCATCACCCTGACCAATATCTAGAAAGTAGACCCGCAAGAGCCCACTCGCCCCCCTAGCGTGCATAGCGAGGAAGACAAAGATATTGGCAAGAATCAGTCCTGCCACTATAAGCTCGCGGAAGTATCTTTTTACAAACTTCATAATATTTATATTATAATTCCTTTATGGCTACACAATTCGAAGAAAAGAAGTTTAATATACCCGCACTTAAGGGCATCTCAGAGAAAACTATTGAGGAACACCTCAAGCTCTATAGCGGGTATGTGAAGAACGCTAACACCATCCTCGCGAAAATTGATGAATACGCTAAAGATTCTGAGTCGAATGCATATGCTCTGGGCGAGATACAGCGCCGCTTTTCCTTCGAGTTCAACGGTATGAGAAATCACGAAATTTATTTCTCACATTTTGAGGGTGGGCCTCAAGCAGTAAACTCGAGTGGCCCCTTAGGACAGAAAGGTAATGAAGAATGGCCATCATATGAATTCTGGCTCAATAGATTTAAAGCCATTGCTCTTACTCGGGGCATAGGTTGGGCAATATTAGGATACGACAAGGTCTCTGATAGGCTTTTGAATTATTGGGTAGACGAGCAACACCTTGGCCAACTCTCTCAATGTATCCCTATACTTGCTCTGGATATGTGGGAGCACTCTTATGTAGCAGACTACCAACCTTCGGGTAAGAAGCAGTACGTCGAAGACTTTTTCTCTAACTTAAATTGGCAGAGTGTCGAAAGTAGATACGCAAACGCCACAAAGCAATAATTAGTCCGATATAGGCAAGAACCACTAGCGAGAAGGAGAAGGTAGGTACACCAACAGAAGCATAAGAGAGATTGCCAAAGAGTTCTGCTACAAAGAGAATCCACGCCAAGATTAAGTGTGTAAGATATGATATCGGTAGAGCAAGTATGGGTGAGGCAAAGGCAAGTAACGCGGCAGCAAAGCCAAGAAGCATGGCGTAAGGGATAACGAGAAGGATAAGAATATTGGTAGGAAAAGATACGAGCGAGAGTTGCCCCATAGAGTAGATAAGGAAGGGCAACACCCCAATCTGGGTGCCAATGGTGGTTGCAAGCATAGAGCGTACACCCCACTTATCAGACAACCTTTTAATAAGTCGCGAGATAAGTGGAGAGATATAAATAAGAGAAGCAGTAGCGATGAAAGAGAGTTGGAAGGATGGATCGAAGACCAGAATCTTGGGGTTAACGAGTATCATGATAAAAGCTGCAGCGATGAGCGCGCGATGAGCGGAGTAGTTTCTACCAAAGAGTTTAGCCGCAATGACTGTAGAAACCATAAGAGCCGCCCGAACCACCGTAGCTTCGGCCCCAGTCGCAAGTACGAAGAGGAGTATAAGGAAGAGGGAAGTGCCCGCGGCTAGTTGAGGCATACGAGGAAGCTTAACTCTGGTGAAAATTTGTTCAAAAATTTTCCTGATAAAGTCGGCAATAATAGTAATGTTGTAACCCGAGAGTACCACTATGTGGATTACGCCCGCTCTCTTAAACTCATCAAGAATAGCTTGAGGCATCCCCGCCTTCCCCGCCACGATTAGCCCGGCAAGTAAGCTTGATTCTGGCTCGGGCAGTATAGCCTTGATCCTCGAGACCAAAGCTCCTTTTATCCGAAGTAATCCGCGCTTTATACTGGAGGCATGACCACGAGACACAACTTCTACCTTGCCAAAATTTAGAGTGTAGTAGATATCATCCTTAGATAAGAATTTCGCATAATCGAAAGTTCGACCGTCTTCCTCCTCGATAACCCCAGGTTTATCTAGCTTGCCCTCTACCCTTACCTCATCACCATACATAACTGGGCTATATAAGTCTGTACTGACTATTATCTTCTCACCATTACTAGAACGAAGAATAAATCTAGTTGAGTTTTCCTTCTCTGCCGGTTCACTTATCACAATTCCATTAAGAGTTGGTAGGACATCTTCGTGGAAATCTTTTACCCCATAGCGCAAACTTCCTAAACCGACGGAGATAATGATGAGTAAAAGCAGAATTACTTCTTGAGAAACCTCTTTCTTATAAATCTTCTCACATAGCCACACGCAAATTCCCACAAATATTATAAATACACTTAATAGTGGTGGGATAAAAAGGAATGAAGAGATAAAAACTGCCAAGAGAACCCCTACAATAAATACAAGAGTCTTATTTATATTGGCTACGCGGTCCGTCATAAAGGGATGGGGCTAATCCGTCCGCAAAGCTCGTTGCAATCTCATCGCATCTATCATTCATCTTGTCTCCAGAGTGGCCAGCCACATACTTCCAATTAATATTTTTGTCTTCACTTACTCTTAAAAGTTCTTGCCATAGATCCTGATTTAGAACTGCTTTCTTGGCTGCAGTTCTCCATCCTTTTATCTGCCAATTATGGACCCATTCGGTCATACCTTTCATAACGTATTCGGAGTCTGTATAGATTTCTAAATCTTTTTCGTCAACAGATTCTAATGTCCTAATAGCGCCAGTTAACTCCATGCGGTTATTTGTTGTATGATCCTCTCTACCACCGATCTCTTTAACTTTTTTATCATCTATAACAATCCCCGCCCACCCTCCCGGTCCCGGGTTTCCTCTTGAAGATCCATCTGTATAAATAATGATCATGGCTCTATACCAACAATTCTTAAACGTAGTTCTGGGCGGTTGCGGAAGTAGGACTTCTCTAGGTTGGCAAGAAGGGTACAAGAGTTGGCAGTGGGTAGTAAAGAGTAAGTAGTAGGAGAGGAAAAGAAAGAGATGGCCTTAATGTTGGGGGCGAGAGTTACTTCTAAATGTTCATTGGCTTTGCCAAACTGGCGGACGCTCTTGATAGGAGCGTTTGAGATTTTGAAGACGGGCTTCTCGTTACCCATACCAAATGGGGCAAACTGAGATACTACTCCCCACAAGCTCTCTCCAATATCAGACAAACTTATACTCAAATTGTTTTCCACTTTTGCTTCCTCACTAGAGAGAGTCTTAAGAGCTTCTGAGAGCTTCTCTTCTAGGACTGTTAACTGCTCTAAAGTGATGGAGAACCCTCCCGCCCCCTTATGTCCCCCGAACTCAAGCAGAGTATCCGAAACCGCATTCATAAGAAGGAACAAGTCATAGCCATTGTAAGAGCGGCACGAGCCCTTGAGCATACCATCGCCATCTCTCCCCCAGACGAAGGCTGGTCGCTCATACTCTTCTACAAGACTATTGGCCACGAGTCCCAAGAGTGCTGGGCGCCACTCAGGGTTGCCGATCACTATGACCTCAGCAATCTTTTCCCTCTTCGCTAACTCTCCCTTAGCTTCTTTTACAATCCCAGCCACCACGCCCTTCCTCATATTGTTAATCTTCTCTAGGTGAAGGGCTAATCTCTCGGCCTCGAGCTGGTCTTCTGTTCTCAAGAGGTTGAAGGCGTCTTCGGGTACTCCCATCCGCGAGGCGGCGTTGATGCGCGGAGTGATCATGAAGGTGATATCGTCTTCGGTCAGATTCTTCTGCTCAATATTCAACCTTCTTAATAAGGCTCTTATACCAGGGCGAGGAGACTTACGTAATACTTCTAGGCCGAAGCGCGAGAGGATCCTGTTCTCCCCTACCAAGGGCACCATGTCTGAGAGAGTCGCGATCGAGACCATGTCCAGTGACCACTTCTCGAGCCCTGGTTTAATGCCAAAAGATTCTTTGGTAAGAATCGCTTGCACTAGCTTGAAGACCACTGCCGAGCCACAGAGCCCATGGAAGGGATATTTGGAATCCGGTCTATTGGGATTCACAACCGCATAGGCAGGTGGCAAACCTAGAAGAGACGGCTCATGATGGTCGGTGATGATAACGTCTATCCCCGCATCATTGGCAGCCTTCACTTCTTCTATATCCGAGACACCACAATCTACAGTGATAAGAAGTTTGGTAGAACGACTAGAACACTCTTCTATCGCGGTGAGGTTGAGACCGAAACCTTCGTTATGTCGGTGTGGGATGTAAAAAGAGATATTGTCGTAGCAAGCGCGACGGAAGAAGTCCGAGAGCACTACCGCTCCTGGGATCCCATCAGCATCATAGTCGGAGAAGACGGTAATGTGCTCACCCTTAGCCATAGCGGCAATGACTCTGTCGCTAGCCTTTTCAATATCGGGAAGAAGGCTCGGATCGTGGAGCTTACTGTAGTCAGGGTTAAGAAAATCGTTTTGCTCATCTCTCGAGATACCGCGTGCGGCAAAAAGAGATTCCAATAGCTCGGGATACATATTTGAGTATTTTAACACAGGCTATAAGATAGACTTATGACCCATTCGATAAAACCTCAGGGTCATGGTGAGTGCAATCGAACCATGAATAGAGGTGCTGGCAACATGGATGCGGTAGTGATTTTGGCTGTTTTGATTGTGATTGTACTCATGGGAGGCAGATCAAACCCAGATAAAACAAGTCTTTATAACAATAACTCCTCTTCCTCATATAGCGATAAGAGCGAGTTGACCAAGATAGGAAGCCAGGCAGTAAGCTCATACAGCCGCGACGTAACTTTGGGCCGAGGTAACGCCGAGTACGCTATCCAGCCATATGAAGAGTACATCACTCTCGAAAACAGAGGTGAGACTTCTCTCAATATCACTGGCTGGCAACTTAAGAATGGTCGAGATACCAGGGGCTACAATACTGGTGGTGATTCTTTAAAATTTTTCCCAGCTGAAACAGCTTTCATACCTCGGGGCATACGTACCATATCCCCTTCTACCAATAATCAATTACAAAATATTATACTTAAGCCCGGAGAGACGGCTATTATCACCACTGGTTTACCGCCATCCGACTCGCGCTATCACTTCGCAAGCTTCAAGGAAAATATTTGCACTGGCTATCTAGAAGATTTGCCAGAGTATAACTTCACCCCATCCCTCTCTCGCCAATGTCCAATGCCCGAAGATGAGCTCGGAGTCGCGAGTCTAGATACAGCCTGTCGCGATGTGATAGACCGCCTAAGTAGTTGCCACATCCCAGAGTTTGATACTCGTGATCAAAACGGGAATGTTTGCACCAATTGCGTTGACAGGAAGCCCGTCTCAAGTGCCTGTCTTGCCTTCGTAAAAGCTCATTTCAGCTACAATGGCTGCATTGCTTATCATGCTTCTGACCCGAACTTCTCTCTAGATACTTGGAGAGTTTTCCTTGGTAGAGGTTGGGAGATGTGGGCAGAAGATTATGAGACAGTAAAGCTTTTCGACAATCTTGGTCAGCTAATCTTAGAGAGATCGTACTAAGTATGAACAATTCTGACTGCATTTTTTGTAAAATTATTAAGGGCGATATTCCTTCTTACAAAGTTTATGAGGATGAAAACTTTCTTGCTTTCTTAGATATCCACCCCCAATCTCCTGGCCATACGCAAGTCATACCTAAGGCACATTACAGATGGGTCTGGGACACACCAAATGTGGGAGAATACTTCGAAGTAGTGAAGAAAATTGCCTTGGCACAAGAAAAGGCTTTTGATACTGATTTTATTCTTTCCAAAATTATTGGGGATGAAGTAGAACACGCCCACATATGGGTGTTTCCAAATAATAAAGTTGTTGGAGATCCAAAAGATTTTGAGGGAAATGTAGAGAAGATAAAGAAGTTTATTTAAGCGCCTCAATACCCACTAACGTTCCGGAGGAGAGAAAGTCGAGCATGGCGCCGCCACCGGTAGAAACGAAGGTAAATTTATCAAAGAGCTTAAGTTCGGCTACAGCCGCGAGCGTATCTCCCCCACCTACGATACTTTCCTTGCCAGAATTGGCCATGGCTTGGGCAGTCTCGAGAGTTGAGACCTTGTAACCTCGCTCATAGTGACCCAAGGGACCATTCCAGATAATCAAGTTGGCTCCATTAATCTTGGCCTTCAGTGCCTCCAAGGAGCGTGGCCCCATATCAAGGATCATATCGTTCATCTCGATAGTATCTTCTGGTAATAAAATTTTTCCTGAGTTAAAAATCTTTGTTAGATCGAAATTCTTTCCGCTTATTACAGACTTTCCCACGTTCTTGCCCTGAGCTCTGAAGAAGTCATTGGCAAGCGCTCCCCCCACGAAGATCTCATCGGCAATGTCTACAAATTTTTCTAAGAGAGGCATCTTGGTCTCAAACTTTGCTCCACCGAGGATAAAAAGAAAGGGTCTCTTAGGATAAAAGGCCTTAGAGAGATTCTCGATCTCGCGGGCAAACTCAATACCAACAAAGCTTGGTAGAAGTTTAGGCAACCCCACAATAGATGTATGCTCTCGGTGCGAGACTGGGAAAGCTTCGTTTACAAAGATTTCTCCGAGTTTGGCCAACTCTTTGGCAAACTCCGGATCATTATCTTTTTCCCGAGGATCTTTCCTTAGATTATCCATGAGCACCAAGTCACTCGGCTCCTTGAAAGTCATCGGGATAAGACCATTTACATATCTATAGACTGGGAGAAGGGTGTCGGTATCATTCTCGGCGTGACTTAGTATCACAACCTTCGCCCCCGCATCTCTAAGATGGCGGATAGTGGAGAGAGATTGATCGATCTGGTAAGTATTTCTGAGCGCGCCATCTTCCATAGGTACACTCCAATCCACGCGGACGAGTACCTTCTTATCTTTTAGATTTTTTTCCTCGGTAATTGGTCTCATTTCGATAAAAGTGCTTGGGCAATAGCCTTAAAGTCGTTTGGTCTAAGTGAAGCATGACCTACTAAAAATCCTTGGACCTTCCCTACTTTCCATAGAGCCTCGACCCCCGCTGGCTCGACAGAGCCGCCATAGAGGATAGGTACTTTCTCAGCGAGAGTTCTGCCAAAAATTTCTACCAGAACTTTTCTTATAAATATTATTGATTCCGATAAGTTCTCGGGCTTCAGAGCATCGCTTGCGTGTTTCCCGATAGCCCAGATAGGCTCATAAGCAATCATAAGACGATTGGCATCGGCCTTGCGTAAACCAGCAAGCGAGGCCTTGAGCTGTTGCCGCACAAACTCAAAGTGGGATCCATCCTCCTCTACCGCTCTTTCCCCCACACATACCAGAGGCAAGATCCCGGAGCGGATAGCCATACGCACTTTCTCGCTTACCGCCGCGTCTGTCTCACCCAAAGCTCGGAGCTCGCTATGCCCCAGGATTGTAAGCTTGGTACCAAAGCTCTTCAAGATATCCGGTGTAACAACACCGGTGTGAGTGCCTTGAAGAACTGGAGCCATGTTCTGACTTGCGACACTAGCAAATCTTCGTGCCTTAGTTAGAACGAGGTCAAGATATGGGAAGGGTACGGCGATAAAAGTGGCTAACCTCTTATACAAAGGGGCACTTCTCCCTAAACCTTTTAGAATAATACCTGCTTCTCTTAAGGACTTCGGATGGTTCTTCCAGTTTGCTACCAGTATAGGTTTTGCCATTGACCTATTATATCAGACGGGCCTAGTCTATCTCCTTCCAGTAAATAACTTCGTGGTAGTCCCCTGTCTTAGGAAAGTATGGTGGGGGGCTATAGAGCAGGAAGGAGTCATAGATGAGGTTACGAGTCTGGTAGCCGCTGCCATCGGTATAGGCGAAGCCGTAACGCTGGTCGGTGATAAGTGTCCCGTACAAGGTAATAGTGTTGCGTGTGTCATAAGGACTACAATCATCTTCGTAGTAATACCTACCGACTCGACCATACTGAGCGATCACGGCGGCATCGATCCTAAGAGTATTAGCGCTGTTCATGCCGACATTAATATTGTTTTGGGCGATGAGCGCGAGAGCATCAGTACCGTCGTAGTTGGTGTAGCGAACATCAGCATTTACAGTAATAGATTTGCGTAAGCTCGTATTATCGTCTGGCAGACGAGCTGCTACGATGGTGAGCCTTGCTGTATTGATAGTACCTTCCACCCACGTGTGGTCAGCAAGGAAGACAAGACCATTAACTGGGAAGGGATAGTTACCAAGCAGAGTTACTCCATTAGTACTCCAAGACCCCCACCCAGACTGACCAGAGGAAGCGTCGCAACCTCCTGGCACACTTTGCAAAGTGTTAACACGATAGAGATCGAAGGTGTCATTTGTTTTCAAAACAACTCTATAACCCTGAGCTCCAGAGGCGGCGAAGTAACGACCACTAGCTTGAGCATCAATCTTCATCTGATTGAGATCTGTCTGGATATCGGCGAAGTTTACAGTCGGTGCAGGGAAGGAGCGCCCAGCCATGAAGACGTCTTGCCTGATCTGTACCGGATTGGACGGAGCTTCTAGAGAACGGAAGCTGTCCGTAGTGCCACTACCGGGAGGAGCATTGACGTGAGTATGGACGCCAAACTCGTTGTTGCCTGAGTGATCTGGATCGTCATAAGCGAAGAGAGAGCTAGTGACAAGATTGTGTGCTAGACCGTCGAAGCGTATACCGCTATTCGAGTGTATCGGCCCAAAGACTTCTGTACCAGAGCCGAAGCGCATGGCCGCCTCAGTGACGAAGGCATAGTTAGCAAAGGAAGGAATAGCCAACTTCGTAACGAGAGTTCTCTTGACCGTTGGGTCAGCTGCAGGGACGCCCTTAGACTGTATTAGTACTAAGCTTGAGCCTATTACTGGTTGGGTTATGGTAAGAGTAAAGGTGCCAAGAAGTACGCCATTTTTATCTCTAAACTGTTTTACATAGGGCCCTGGTTGGCCGGTCCCATCTGTGTAGTCTGTGGGATTGTGAGCTAAGTGCCAGCGATAATACTCAAGTCCTGCCTCAGCCATCTGGAAAGCTTGTTCGGACAAGACCACGCGTCGGCCTAGCTTAATATTGGCACCAGCGTAAGCAATCAACCCAGTGATCACCACAATAGCGATAGCACCGAAGACAAGAACCTGAATCAATAAATATCCTTTAGTGTAATTCTTCATATTCTAGTCTTTGAGATTTCTTAACATGGCTTGTGAGGTCATGATGACAGGATCTGTCCCCTTCGGGTCGTTGACCCACACGGTCACCTTAATCAGGCGCACCGAAGTAATATTGATTGGGAATGTAAGAGGGTTCGTCGTGCCGTCGTAAGCGGCATCGTAATAATTAAATATTGGGGTAGAGGTACTGTTCGATACTCCTGAGATAAGAGTGGAGAAAGTTTCTGGCAAGGTATAGGCCGGGGGAGTACCAGATGCAAGTATCACTCCTCTCTTAATACTTTTAGTAGGGGGATCGAGGAAATATCTTACGCGATCGGCGATGTCATCGGAGTTTACATCTGCAAAGAAGGTTACAGAACTTGTGGCGGCAGTCTCAATAGCATAAGAACCTAGAGCTGAGGGAATGGTGGAGCGTAACTCCGAGACAATAACAGACAAAATCTTCCTACTCTCGAGTACCGCTGTCATGTTGGACTGAGCCTTCGACCCCAAGCCGATAATATCTTTCATAAAAGTGGAGACGACGAAGCCAACCACAATAGCAATAGATACCGAAAGAAGGAATTCTATGAGGGTGAAACCTTTTGTTCGGAAGTTTGTCATATTAACTTTCAAGATTCGTGGGAGCCACTCTACCAGTAATAGTCACTGGACTCATACGGCAAGTGACACACTCCACCTTGAGTTCTACGAGTTTGTAATCCCGAGGGAAGGCATCAGCCGGAGCCACACCATCGAAAGGATCATCGACATTTACTATTGCAGTGGTGATGCGGAAGGCGACATTGTCCCGAGTAGTGTTTTGCACCGGAGTGATGACCCCTACCGGCACTCCGCCTACTGTGCCAACACTTGCGTATGGAAGGTTCTTAATAATCTCGAAGCGCTCGTTTACCAGGTCGACAGCTAGAGCCTTATGGTGAGCGGCGGCGAGAGCATCATAGACTGCTCGATATCCACGATACACACCAACGGTGAAGAGGATCAGGATAGCAATAGCGATCACCACTTCGACGAAGGTGAATCCTTGATTATATTTTTTAAACTTATGCATTAGATGTAGTCGACCAATGAATAAGTTGGAGCAAGCATGGATATGGCGAAGAAGCCTACACCTATACCAATGATAATCATGAGGATAGGCTCGATGATAGTGGAAAGGTCCTTGGTCTTCTGATCCACTTCCCCCTCATAGTAAGTGGCTACATTCATAAGCATTTCGGAGATCTTGCCCGTCTCCTCTCCCACGGCCATCATCTCTCCCACAAAAAGTGGATAGATACGACTATTCTCAGCAAAGACGGTTGAGATAGGCTCGCCCTTCTCTACGGCAGACCGGGCTTTTTTCAAAACTTTTTTATACAAATGGTTCTGGATTACTTCGAGAGTGGTATCCATGGCGGCAATAATTTCTACTCCGGCAGAAAGAAGTGAGGAGAGAGTGCGAGTAGTGCGCGCAGACTCGAACTCCTTGATAATTTCTCCAATCACTGGGATACGTAGCACTATTATGTCCACCACGCGGTGACCCATCGCACTTTTGAAGAAGGCAATCCCCCCAAGTACTAGTAACATTAACCCTCCTAACACGAGGATGGTATTGGCAATGAGAAAGTCACTTAAGCCAATGAGTATACGAGTAGAGAGTGGCAACTGGGCCCCTATGCCCTCAAAGGTCTCTGTCATCACCGGCACCATAAATATAAGAAGGAGTCCACCTATGATGAGCATCACCGTAATGATGATGCCAGGATAGATGAGAGCCCCCCGCACCTTCTTGACCAAGAGGTGAGTCTTCTCCATCTGGCTTGCCACAATGTTGAGAGATCCCGAGAGATTCCCCGACTCCTCCCCCGCCTTAACCATAGAAACAAAGAGGGCTGAGAAGACCTTGGGCCTCTTACCTAGTGCGGCCGAGAGAGTCTCGCCCTTACTCACGTCGTTCTCTATATCAGTAAGAAGAACTTTGAAAGCCTTACGCTTGGACTGGCGACTCATGACAGAGAGTGCGCGAGTGACCGAGAGCCCGGCGTCCATCATTAACCCTAGATTTTTTGCAAAATTGATTTTCTGATCGGCTTTGACATTGCCGAAAAGGTTTTCAAAAGAGGCGAAGAGGTTGATCTTCCTTACTTCATGGATAGAGACAGGAGTGCCACCTTCCTCGCGAATGAGAGCGTAGATATCGTAACGGCTATGAGCCTCGGCAGTTTTCTCATAAATCTTCCCTTCTTTATCTTTAGCTTCGTACTTATAAAAGGCCATATTATTCTGAGATTACCCGCAGCACTTCTTCGATAGTAGTTACACCTTGGACAGCTTTGAAGATGCCATCCTCAAGCATGGTCATCATACCTTCAGTCTTGGCTTGCTCCTCAATCTCATTAGCAGTAGCACCTTTCATAATCAACTCTTTAATAGTGTTGGTGACAGGTAGAACTTCGTGGATACCGATGCGGCTCGAGTAACCATCCTCGCTATCTTTAGACGGGATCGGCTTCCAGAATGGCACTTCTTCGAACTTAGCTTTCTTATCTACAATTTTCTCCTCCTTCAATATCGTGAGAATGCGATCGAGAGAAACAGATTTGGAAAGTGTGTCGAGCTCTTCTTTGTTTAAAAAGTATTTGGTCTTCGATGCAGCAAGCCTCCTGACCAAGCGCTGAGCGATGACAATATTTAAGGTCGAGACAAGGAGGAAGGGCTCCACCTTCATATCAAGTAGGCGTGGGATGGCGCCTGCGGCTGAGTTGGTGTGAAGGGTAGAGAAGACGAGGTGCCCAGTAAGCGAGGCGTTGATAGCGAGGGAGGCCGTCTCGTTGTCGCGGATCTCCCCCACCATAATGATGTCTGGATCTTGGCGCACAAGAGCGCGCAGACCATTGGAGAATGTCAGCCCCACTTCTGGTCTTACTTGGGTTTGGTTGACGCGCTTCATCTGATACTCCACCGGATCCTCAATAGTAGAAATGTTTACATCTGGGGTGTTTACAATATCGAGCATGGTATAGAGTGTCGTCGTCTTACCCGAACCAGTAGGACCAGTAGCCAAGATCATGCCGGTCGTAACCTTGGTTGAGCTATGGAGATCCTCTAACCCTCGTCCGTGGAATCCCAAACTCTCGAGAGTAAATCCCGAAGCTCCTTCTCTAAGGACACGCATCACCGTCTTCTCTCCATAGTAGACAGGTAGAGTGGAGACACGGAAGGAGACCCTTTCTTCGCCAGCCTCAATCTTGAAGCGCCCATCTTGCGGGACCCTCTTCTCATCTAGCTTTAGGTTGGAAAGCACTTTTATACGGGCGGTAATACCAGAGCCTGTGTTCTTAGGCAGGACCATAGCATCTCGCAAGATGCCGTCGATGCGATAACGCACAAGCACCTTATCTTCTTCTGGTTCGATGTGTATGTCTGAGGCATCTTGGATGATGGCGTGCTTAAGTAGTGTGTCGACTATGCGCACGACTGGGATATCGGCAGCAAGCTTCTTCAACTCTACTTCTGAGACATCTTCCCTCTCCACTCCTGGACCCACCTTTGAAAGAGATTTAGCCTCTTCTTGGATAAGGTCACCGAACTCGGCCTTAAGAGTTTTCTGATACGACATGAGAGCCCACTTCATAGAGTCGGAGTCGGTGAGGCGAGGCAAGATCTTCAAACCAACCTTCTTCTTGACGAAGTCGATAGCCGTCAGATCTTCGGTATCAAGCATCGCTACTTCGAGACTGTCATTGGTCTTCTTGAAAGCGATGATGTTGTGGTTCCTGGCCACAGGTTCTGGAATGAGCGATAAGACAGAGAAATCTAGACGCTGATTTTTAAGATCTACAAATGGGATACCCAGGAGATAAGCCTGCATCTTACGCAGGTCATCTTCGGAGAGAAAGCCTTTACGCACTAGGACCTTGCCGAGGAGTGCCCCCTCTTTCTCCGCCTCTGCGCGAGCAAGTGTAATGTCTTTCTCGGTAACAAGTCCCGAGTCGATCATAAAACTTTCTAATTCTTGCTCGTTAATGTGCATGATTAAATAATTCTATCATGGCACGAGATGAAGAGAGCGAGTTAATTAAAATTCACGGAAGTTGGGAGAGAGAACTACATTGAAGTTGAGGACACAACTCTCGATATTGGAATCTCCATCGGTGAAGGTGACGGTGACACTCTTCGGTCCACTCGTGGTGTAGATATGAGTGAAGTTTGCCGTGGTAGGCGCTGGACTGGGGACATCACCACTCCACAAGTAAGTTATTGGAGGGGTGCCTTGAGCCGAGGAGGTAAAGGAGGCCGTTCTGCCTACAAAGCTTGGATTAGGATCCACACTGCAAGAAGTAGCGCCGAATGCGCCCGGGTTAATGGTGAGGTTGAAAGAGGTTTGATGGCCGAGCGGAGTCCCGGTAACAGTGATGAGGTAGGTACCCGTGGTAGCGCTTGGCGCAACGGTAAAGGTAATTACAGACTGACAAGTCGGAGAGCAGTTGATACCAGAGATGGAATAAGATACGCCGCTTGGCACTCCCGAGACATCCAAGCTCACGGCCTCAGCTGAACCATTGGTAAGTATCTTGGTGACAGTATTTTGTACGCTACGATTCTCAGTTGCAGATTTTGTGACAGATATATTGCCTGCGTTAGAGAGGACGTAGTCAAATGTTTGCGTAGAAACTAAATCGAAGGCAACACAGCCTGGCGTGATACTGCTAGCAGTTATAAATTGAGGCCAACTCGGCATATAGGCACTAACACTTGCAATATTTTCTGGAACATCGAAGTTCACATTCAGAGGGGCATTAGTATGACTTATTTCACCATCTCCCAACTCGGTGGTCACTGATGTACTTTGTATGAGGTTGCTAGAACTATCGAATAACTGAGCAAGCCACTGCTCATGGGGCTGACTACCATCCCCTGGTGGTAAGTGCCTAAAGTCATAAGAGAAGGCACTAACAGTGTAGGTACCAGCGGGGATAGAGGTGGGTACAGGTCCCGATGTGGCATCAATTTGAGGGCCAGAATCATAAATGTAGGGTGCTGGAAAGTTAACTATTATTCTGCCAGATTGCGCCGAAAAGGGGCATGCTAGTGGTGTAGGATCTTCAACAATAATCGTCGCCGGCTCTGATGGAATACCGGCTCTAAAATAGAGTTCTGTGGTACCCACAGAAACTCCTAAGACTCTAACCTTATCACTCACCTCATAGACAGGAGTAGCGATACCGTCATCTGCCGTGTACCAATCACTAGCATTGCCAATGTGGTCATCTTCATAAGGGAAGAGCCACACTTCTTCACCAACAGTGACATGGACTGGATTTGGCAATATATAGAGAGTTCCTGGAGGTACTGGTGACGGAGGTGGGGGTGGGGGCTCAGGAGTAGGTCCTCCCCCGCCATTTGTTTCATCATTATCAGCTGCATCATCACATCCTGGGTCATTGGGAAAGTCGATCAGACTATCACCATCATTATCCGCTCCATCATTACATTGAACAGGAGCTCCACCATCATCAAGCACAGGATCTAAAGCCATTTGTCCTACTGCTGAGACAAGAGAAGTGTCAGGAGAAGCATAGACATAGATGAAAATAGTTCCCATCTTCCAATTAGAGCCTGGAGGAGCGTCTACAATAAAACTATCAGTAGCAGAACCTGAATGATCTCCGGGGCACTCTCCACACATGGAAAAAGTATCAGCAGAATCACACAAAGAATTGCCCCCATCGGCATCACTGGCGCAAGCCGCCATAGTAGAGGTGATTGCAGACTCACCACTAGTTTCATAATCAGTTGTGTAGCTCGCCCAGAATGATGTGGCATGAAAACCAGTCTCAGTTTCAACATCACACTCCTGCTCAGCTGAAACTGAAGGATTCTGCAAACCTCCGGTCCACTGTTGAACAGCAGAAGGTGTGATGCAATCCCAATCCGCAACCGCTTGGATAGAGTTGTGAGTAGAGAAACTAGCTAACAACACAATAGCTAAACCAACCCATATAAATCTTTTTTGCAAATATATTAATCTTGATCTTAACTTATTCATAAAATTATTTAGAAAATTCATAACCTCCTACATAATCAATCTTAATAGCCTCAGTCTTACTCACGGTTAGTAAATTATCTTGGCTGTACACTACCAAAACCTTGCCCACAACAAGATCAGTTTTTTCTCCTTTAACTATTCTTCTTTCAGGAGCAACCGGGCCAGGAGCGGCTAGCTTCTCAGAACTAACAGCTAAAATAGATTTATTAAATTCTGTATTGGGTGTAATAATAAATTGGACAACCCGACCTTCCTTTCTCAAATAGCCTTTCACTACTATAAAATTCTCACCAACTTCAGTGATTTCACCAGTTAATTTATTAATCGAGCTAATCGGGCCAAATTTGTAAATAAGACCACCTGCTATACCTACGACAACAATTAGAGCAAGTATTACTTTTTTATTCATGTATATAAAGTATCTTAACTGCAAAAATTATATCATAAACAAAAAATAGAGGGTGGGGAGTACTTCCCCACCCTCACTTAGAAGACTGCCTAATCGATGATGGGCGTACCAGGAGGGTACGACCATATGAAATTCGCTACTTCCCTCAGCACTGGCGAAGATGCAAGTGCTACGGCCGAAACCATCATCACGTCGCCATACACAGTCGGGGTGTGCCCCTTGGTGTCCCCGAGTAACCCAATAAGGGTATGCCCCAGTTCGTGAGCGATAACTCTAGCTTCACTACACGACGCTGGCTGCCTACGGAAGGAGATATTCGTGAGAATAACCAGACCGGTCCGACTTATATTGTTAGTCTGATAAATAGCACAAAAGCCCTCGGCAATCTCCGCGAACTTAAGCACCGCATGTGCCTGAAGAGGATCATCCACGATCTGGAATTGAGCCTTCCCTTGGGTAACCTCCTCCCAGAAATTCGTCGCAAGACGAACCACTGTAGGGTCCCACTCAGGAGCACTGACCTTGAGCGGAGATTCTCCTCGGATGATCATCCTCCTATTGAATTCAGCAATAGGTCGGTAGTAGCTGCTTGCCTCTGGTGAGAGAGTCGACAAGGAAGCCTTGAGAACCACTGCCGGCGGTGCGGCTTCTTCTACCGATGGACTTGTAGGAGAAGTGCCCCCACAGGCAGTCAGGCACAAAGCCATGACAATGACACACAGAGATTTCATAAGAACCTTTCTGCATGCCGGAGCATGCGGGAGTAAGGAGCCGCACGTCTACCACTATCCTAGCAAACTAGGTTAAAATGTATACATGACAACAATCATCTCCTGGAACGTCAATGGCTTAAGGGCTGTCCACCGCAAGGGCAACATCCAGGAAATGTTTCAGATGAAACCTGACATCCTCTGCCTCCAAGAAACTAAGAGCCTGCCAGAACAACTCCCAGATGAGCTTGGGCATCTAAAAAACGGCTACCATGCTTATTTCCACTTCCCTACCGAGAAGAAGGGTTACAGTGGGGTGGCTATTTATAGTAAAGAGAAGCCTATAAAAGTTTCACGTGATATAGGTATAGAGAAGATGGACCAAGAAGGGCGCTTAATAATGGCCCAATATAAGGACTTTATACTCATTAACATATATTTTCCTAATGGTGGCGGCCCAGCAGAAAGGTTGCGATATAAACTCGATTTCTTTGATCATTTCTTAGAATTTGCCGATAAGTTACACATGGAACACCCGAATATAATCCTTTGCGGGGACTTTAACGTCGCTCACACCCCAGTGGACCTCGCTCGACCCAAGGAGAATGAAACCCATGTAGGCTTCCTACCTATAGAGAGAGCCTGGGTGGATAAACTTATTAAACACGGTTGGGCAGACGTATTCCGCCACTTTTACCCAGACAGAAAAGATGCTTATACATATTGGGATCAGAAAACATTTGCCCGAGAGAGAAATGTAGGATGGAGGATAGACTACTTCTTCGCCTCTAAAGAAGTGTTGAAAAAGATAAAGTCAGTAGAAATAATGGACAAGGTATATGGCTCAGACCATTGTCCTGTCCAAATAACCTTAAAATAGGCTATAAAATAGCTTAGTTTAAGAGACAAATAAGTTATCCCCACTTTCATATATTAACTTATAGAATTTTGTCCTTTAGTGGCATACAATACTTCTAGACGTGCACCTTAGAAGTCCTCTGACTTTGATAGGTTGCACATGGCACATTCTGATATTTAGTTCGAAGAGGTTTTGGGTTAGATCACAGGTCCTCACTTTCTTAATTAATGATCTTGTGGATCAGCGCCCGGTATCTCTAGCTCTTTTAAGTTCCGCAAGTCCTTTATGGGACATGGCGGGACGAACCGCTGCACGGAACCGTTGTGGCGGTTTTTCTTTGGTCAAATCTAAAAATATGTTGGTAGAAAATGAGAATTAGGCAATAAATTTGCATAACTGGGGATAATAGTGTGGAAACTGTGTACTAAAAGACATAATATAAGAGCCATCAATGGCTTAAAGTTTAATTGTCCCTCATTAAAGACTTTATTAAGTTTCATATGAAACCTAATATATTAAGTTTTCACAAGAAACATGACTCTCAAGACTAAAAAGCGGGAATTGGGTGACTTGGGAGAGAGTATTGCCGCAGACTTTCTAATTAATAAAGGGTTTGAGATATTAGATAGGAACTACCTACGGAAGTGGGGTGAGCTTGATATTGTGGCGAAGATTGGCGAGATTATCCATTTCGTGGAGGTGAAGAGTGTTACAGCTACCATGCGCGAGGTAGGGAAGGATCTAAACTGGTATCGGCCAGAAGATAACTTACACCCCTGGAAGCTTAAAAGACTTTCCAGAGTCATCCAGACCTACCTATTGGACAAGCATATAGACGGGGATTGGCAGTTCGACGTTATAACGGTCAGGCTAAACATGTCCACGCGAAAGGCTAGAGTCGAAATGCTCGAGAATATAGTGCTTTAATGTGCGGGATGGGGGAATCGGACTCCCGACT
This sequence comes from Minisyncoccota bacterium, assembly GCA_025450175.1. Lineage (GTDB taxonomy): Bacteria > Patescibacteriota > Minisyncoccia > Phycocordibacterales > Zambryskibacteraceae > UBA5004. The sequence goes on along the minus strand of JANWHY010000008.1, from coordinate 93,587 downwards.
ACAGTTTGGAAAACTGTCGTTTTACCACTAAACTAATCCCGCATTATTATTCTTTCGGAGTGCCGGGATTCGAACCCGGAGTCACTTGTACCCAAAACAAGTATGTTAGCCGTTACACCACACTCCGCTATTTTTTCCTTTCGGGCTGCCGGGAATTGAACCCGGGCCGCATCCACCCCATGGATGTATACTACCGTTATACTACAGCCCGTTCAATTGAGCTTCGGAGTGCCGAGAATCGAACTCGGGTCTCACGCACCCGAAGCGTGTATACTACCGCTGTACTACACTCCGTGAATTTTTACTCTAGCATCCCGAGCTAAATTAGGCTAATATCTTCCTTAATTGCGACTATGGTTTAGTGGTAGAATGCGTCCTTGCCAAGGACGAGACGCGAGTTCGATTCTCGCTAGTCGCACTGTTACAATGGATACTATGCACCTGTGGTGAAATGGATATCATAACTGACTTCGGATCAGTTGTTGTGGGTTCGAGTCCTGCCAGGTGCACATGAAAGATGCAGAAAGAACAAATAAAGTTGGAGATTCCTCAAGAAGTGAAAAATATTTCACGTGTGCTTAGCGATGCCGGGTTTGAAAATTTCTTAGTCGGAGGATGTGTACGAGATCTTCTGCTCAACAAAATTCCTAAGGATTGGGACATTGCTACGCGCGCCACACCAGAAGAAGTTACAAAACTTTTCCCAAAAACATTTTATGAAAACGATTATGGCACTGTCGGGGTGGTGAACGAGAATATAGAAGATGGGAGTCTTAAAGTTATCGAGGTCACTCCGTATCGCACGGAATCAGAATATTCTGACAAGAGGCATCCAGACAAAGTTGAGTGGGCAACGAGTATCCAAGAAGATTTGGCTCGAAGAGATTTTACTATCAATGCTCTTGCGTACAACACAGAGACTGAAGAACTTATCGATCTCTTCGATGGTAAGTTGGATCTTGAGAAGAAAACTATTCGCACAGTAGGGGAGCCGGGCAAGAGATTTTCTGAAGATGCATTGCGTATCTTCCGTGCTCTACGACTCTCGAGCGAACTCGGCTTTGCCATAGAGCATGAGACCCAAGAAGCTATAGTTAAGAACAAAGAACTTCTAAATAATATTTCTCGTGAGCGTGTACGAGATGAGTTTGTAAAAATAATTATGTCCGAGAATCCCTTGAGCGCTCTCGATATGGCGCGCAGGTTGGAGATTCTCAAATTTATTTCACCAGAACTTGAGAAGGGGATTGGCATCGAGCAGAACCAAGCTCACGCCTACACTGTGTGGGAACATCTCTTGAGAAGCCTCGACCATGCCGCGAAGAAAAATTTTCCTCTCCATGTGCGTCTTGCCGCACTCCTGCACGATATAGCGAAACCTCACACTCGTGCCATTGGCAAGAATAATGACTGGACCTTCTACGGTCACGAGGTAGTGGGTGCGAAGGTAGCGAAGAAAATTCTAGAGGATCTCAAATTCCCAAAACAAATTATCGATCAAGTTACTAAACTCGTACGTTGGCATATGTTCTTCTCTGATACTGAGAAGATCACACTCTCTGCCGTAAGACGCCTGGTAAGAAATGTCGGTACAGAACTTGTCTGGGACCTCATGAACACGCGCGCCGCAGATCGCATTGGCACTGGCCGACCCAAGGAGACTCCATATAGACTGCGCAAATATCACTCCATGATCGAAGAGGCTATGCGCGACCCCGTATCTGTAAAGCAACTCAAAGTAGATGGGGGAGAGATTATGAAAATAACAGGAGAGAAACCCGGGCCCCAAATTGGCCTTATACTCGAAATCCTTTTGTCCGAAGTGCTAGATGATCCTAAGAAAAATACTGAAGAATATCTTAATAGTAGAGTACTCGAGTTACATGCCCTCGACCAAAAGGAGTTAACTAAGTTAGGGAAAGTTGCCAAGAGCAAGAACCAGAGTGAGGAAGAGAAAGAAATAAACAAAATCCGAGAAGATTATCACGTTTCATAGTTAGACAAATAAAAATGCCACTCAAGAAGTGAGTGGCATTTTTATTTGATGAAACTTTACTTAACCGCCTCTTTGAGAGCTTTTGCTGGGCGGAACTTGGGCACACGCATAGCGGGCACCTGGAGAGTAGCCCCGGTGCGAGGATTTCGCGCTTGTCTTGCTGCACGCATCTTGGTAGAGAAGATGCCGAGACCTGCGATAGAAACTTCGCCGCCCTTCTTGAGAGTAGAGACGACGGAATCGATGACGATATCTACCACTTCTTCTGCTTGCACTTTAGTACCACCGAGCTTGGCGTGTACTGCATTTGCAATATCTACTTTGTTCATCCGGTTAGAAGTTAATTTATTTACTGATAATAGTTTTAGTACCTTCCCGCAGAAAACTTCTAACGGGATTCATTACCTAGCTAACTGATAAATGGTACATATTAATTATATAATAGGCCATTTTATATCGCCAGAGGCGGTCAAGGGGCTACTACCGGGCAAACTCGATAGAGCGGGACTCCCTTATGACATTGACCTTAATCTCCCCAGGATACTTGAGCTCATTCTCTATCCTAAGGGCGATATCCCGAGATAGCTTCTTAGCCTCAAGGTCAGAAATCTTCTCTGGGGTCACAAAGACACGTATCTCTCGGCCAGCCTGGAGAGCAAAGGCCTTTTCGACCCCCTCAAAAGAGGTGGCAATAGCCTCAAGCTCCACAAGGCGCTTCACATATTGTTCGAGAGTGTCGCGGCGCGCCCCAGGACGAGCGCCAGATATGGCATCAGCCGTCTGTACTATAACGGACTCGACTGTCTCATAGGGATACTCTCCATGGTGGGCTTGCATGGCCTTGATGATGTCCTCAGAGACATTAAATTTTTGTAGTATGCGACGCCCAATCTCGACGTGAGTACCAGCCACCTCGTGGTCTAAGGCCTTTCCAATATCGTGGAGTAGGGCCCCAGCCCGCGCCACTCCCACATTGGCCCCTACCTCTGCAGCAATCATCCCAGAAAGGTGGCTCATCTCTACAGAGTGAGACAACACGTTCTGGTTATAACTTGAGCGGAAGTGGAGTCGACCGAGTATTGCCAATAGCTTGGGGTCTAGGTTGTATACTTCGCACTCAACTGCGGCTTCCTCACCCTTCGCCTTGATAATATTATTGGTCTCAGAGATCGCAAGTTCTACAAACTCCTCAATCTTTGTCGGCTGGATACGACCATCGGCAATCAAGTTCTCGAGAGCAAGTCTAGCTACAGCGCGACGCACGGGGTCATAAGAAGAGATGGTAATGGCGTTAGGAGTGTCGTCGATGATGAGCTCTACACCAGTAGCACGCTCGAAGGCTTTTATATTCCTTCCTTCCTTACCGATGATCTTCCCCTTCACCTCATCAGAGGGGAGAGTGATGGTCGTAGCCATCATCTCGCTACTAGTAGAAGCAGCTAAGCGTTGAATCACCGTAGCAAGAATCTCTTTAGCCCGGCCCTCCAGACGCTCACTACCCTCAGACTCCAACTTTTGCATACGAAGAAGAATGTCTTCTTCCGCATTCTTCTCGACCATTTGGAGTAAATAGTTTTTGGCCTCCTTGGGCGAGAGTTCGGCTGCACGTGAGAGCTCCTTCTCTCGCGCTTCTACCAGGGCCTCAGCCTTCTTGCGGAGAGTTCTCACATCTACCAACTTCTCCTTAACTGTTAGAGCCTCTTTATCCAAATCAACTTGGCGCTTGTCGAGGAACTCTTCTTTCTTGACCAAGCGGTCCTCAGTAGTCTTGGCGCGCGTCTCTCGCTCCCTGGCCTCCGTTTGAGCCCTTTCGAGAATCTCCTCAGCTCGCTCTTCTGCCTCAGCGATGACTCTCTGCGCCTCTGTTTTACTCGAGAGTTCGAGCTCCTTGATATCGAGCTCCATAGAACCCTTCTTACCAAGAGAGATTATGAGGCGCAGCAAATACCCAAAGCCGATACCGGCAGATGCGGCAAGTAATGCTAGAAGTAGCGCTAGTTTTAACGACATGAGCGGAAGTTTATGGGGGAATAGTCAGCCGGAGAGGTAGGTCAGGAAGGGAACCGTTTCAATAAATTTTGTTTAAGTGAACAGCCACACAATACTAAATCTATAGGATTTTGTCTATGATTCCGTATTTCTTGGCTTCTTCTGGATCCATAAAGAAATCTCGATCTGCATCCTTCTCTACCCTTGAGACTGGTTGCCCTGTGTTTTTAGCAAGGATTTTATTAAGAATTTCACGAGTTTTAACCATGTGTTTAGCCCTAATTTCAATGTCCGAAGCTTGGCCACCCACACCCTCAATCCAAGGCTGATGAATCATTACTTCTGAATTAGGTAGTGCGAATCTCTTACCTTTTTCCCCAGCAGAAAGGATGACAGATGCAGCTGAAGCAGCCACCCCAATACAGATAGTAGAAACATCTGGTTTGATATGGTTCATGGTGTCGAGAATTGCCAAGCCAGCAGTAACGGAACCTCCTGGGGAGTTTACATAAAGAGATATATCTTTTTTAGGATCTTCTGATTGTAGAAACAATAGCTGAGCAATAACGATATTAGCAACGTCATCTGTAATAGGCCCACCCAAAAATATAATACGCTCACGCAAGAGGCGGGAGTAGATATCATAAGCCCGCTCACCAAATTGCGACTTCTCAATAACCGTGGGAATTAAATATGACATGCGAGTAGAGTATTACAAAAAACCCGAGAGTGCAACTCTCGGGTTTTTTGTAACTTTATTTACAGATTAAGATGCGTTGATCTCAGCATCGATGGTTTCAACATCGGTACTATTGAGGTCGGTTTCGATAGAGTTAAGATCGTCCGAGCTAGATTGGCTCTGGTCTATAGCCGTGTTATCTACTGTCTCATTCTCCATAGGTGTGGCGGCTCGCTCCTTCCAGAAGTAGAGCGCTCCGAGAATAATGATAACCAAGAGGATAATGATCCCGATAATAGGGCCGCTAGATGAGCCACCTGATACAGCAGGGCCAGGAGTATAGTTAGAAGTAGGTGTAGGAGCGGGAGCGGGATTAGGATTCATGTTGTTTTGCTGTGGATCCATGTTTATTTATTAGTTTAGTTAGAGCTAGTAGTTGTAGCTGTGGTTGTAGCGTGAGCACCCACACTTAAGCCCATAAGAGAGCGCACTGCCATCATAATGTAGTTGTGGGCCTTTCTTAAGTGTTCTACTACACCTGCTCCAGCAGTTCTGATACGGTCGAAGTTGGCCTTGGTTTTATCTTCTGATGAGATATCGACACTCCCGGTGGCAGTTATAGCCACTTTGGCCGCTGTAATCTCAGATTTTGCCAAAGCAATCTGGGTCTCAGCTTCTGTGGTAACTCCACCATTGGCCTTAATCTTAGCAATTCTTGATTCTACACGAGCAATAATGTTTTCCAGATGCTCTATAGTTGCATTCATCTTGCGAAGAGTGTTCTCGAGCTTCTTTTTCGCCACATCCATCCTTAATTCAACCCTTTTTAGAGTACTTGAAGCTCTTTTAGCCTCAAACTCTTGGCGCAATACCTCTCTCTTGGCATCCTGCTCAGCCCATTTGGCAGCTGTACTAGAGCTGACACTCGCTCTAATCCTTGCATTAAGATCCATCTCGACCGGTACCGGCTTCATCCTTAACTTCGCATCAGTATTTACCTCCGCTCCCACCTCATGCCCATAAGCTGGGATTGCCATAGTAAGCATAGACGCTACTAACAATGCTTTATAATTTATTTTCATTCTTACAAATAAGTCTAACTATTAATACATTAAGTATTATAGCAATTTTGACTTATTTAGATCCGAACTTCTTTGTGTATAACTCTAGAGATTCTTCAAAAGCCTTTTGGGCCTCTTTTCTTCCCTTAAAACCCGTGACCTCCACGACCTTATTCTGAAGCTTCTTATAAGTAGAGTAGAAGTGCTCAATCTCCTTAAGAGTATGGCCGTTAATCTCCCCGAGGTCAGTTACGTTATTAAAGCGAGGATCATCTACCGGTACGGCAATGACCTTATCATCTCCCTCACCACTATCAATCATATTCATAAGCGAAATAGGCCGCGCTCGCACCAGTATCCCCGGCATAAGCGGATGAGTGGTAAGAAGCACGACATCTAGAGGGTCGTTGTCATGCCAGAGCGAGCGCGGTACGAAGCCGTAGTCGAAGGGGAAGTCCTGCGCAGTATGAGAGACACGATCAAGAGCGATAAGACCAGTCTTCTTATCTATCTCGTACTTGTTCTTGGAACCCTTGTTGATCTCTACGATGACATTGATCTCATCGGCAGTTCCGGGCTCTATATCGTGCCAAAGGTTCATATTAGGCTTTATTATCTTCTGGAACTTCTGCAGAAGCAAGTTCTTCTCCGCCACTTGAGCGTATGTCGATCTTCCAACCAGTGAGCTTGGCTGCTAGGCGCACGTTTTGTCCGCCCTTACCGATAGCAAGAGATTGCTCATTGAGCGCCACAGTTACAGTCGCAGCCTTCTCAGCCTCATTAATCTCTATACCTAAGATCTTCGCAGGAGAGAGAGCCTCCTCGATGAAGGTCTTAGTATCAGCCGACCACTCTATGATGTCGATCTTCTCCCCTCGGAGCTCCGACATGACAGTAGATACTCTAACTCCGCGGTGCCCTACAAGAGCGCCGACAGGGTCGATGTGAGTATCCTTGGCCTCGACAGCGATCTTTGAGCGAAAGCCTGCTTCGCGAGCGATAGACTTGATCACTACCGTAGCGTTAGCAAGCTCGGGCGACTCAGCTTCGAAGAGCTTTTCTAGAAACTTAGGATGAGAGCGAGAAAGACGGAGGAAAACACCTCGAGGACTCTCTTCTACTCTATATAGATAGGCGCGTACACGCTCGCCTTGGCTGAAGCGCTCTCCAGGGATCTGCTCTTCGAATGGCAGCAGGCCAGTAGCACGACCCATATCGACGAAGATGTTACCTCGCTCCACTCGTTGCACAGTGCCGGTGACAATATCACCCTCGCGCTTACCAAACTCTGATACTACCGAGACTTTCTCGGCCTCACGAATCTTCTGCATGATCACTTGTTTGGCAGTTTGGGCTGCGATACGGCTGTAGTCGCCCCTCGACTCAATTGGAAAGATTATTTCTTCATCGAGCTGGGCGTCCTTCTTGATAAGTTTGGCATCTTCTAAGAGGATATGATGCTCAGGGTTAAAGTATTCTCGAGTGTCGTCATCGGCCGGCTCCGCCTCATCATCGAGAATGACCTTAGAGCTGTCTACTACGATCTTCACCTGGAAGAAGTTGGTTTCTCCCGTCTGAGAGTCGAAGGTGGTGCGGATAATCTGGCCCTTCTTGCCATACTCTCTCCTATAAGCAGTGGCGAGAGCGGCTTCTATGGCTTCTATAATAGATGCACGTGGAATACCTCGAACTTCTTCGAGCTCTCCCAGAACCGAGTTGATCACTTTTAGGTCAAACATGGCTTTATTTATTACGAATTTGGACGCCCGCGGGGCGTCCAACTAATACCTTTACAATATAGCAAAGTGTGATACACTTGTAAAGTGATTTCTAAGACCAAGAAAGCAAAACTGATTTCGGAGGTGGCTGTCCACGACAAGGATACAGGCTCTCCTGAAGTGCAGATTTCCATACTGACGAAGCGCATAGAAGAGCTTGCTCGGCATTTGAAGACGCATACCAAAGATATTCACTCACGCAGAGGCCTACTTGCCATGGTGGCAAGTCGCCAAACGCATTTGAAATACTTGGAGAAGAAGAATCCGAAACGTGCTCGCGCCCTCGAGAAGAAACTTGGTTTGAAGAAGTAATTATTAACTAAGAGCAGAGTTAATAAAATTTTGAGTCGCGTCGGAGCCCACCACATGTGGGTAAAGCGCGAAAAATTTATTAACTCTGCGAAAAATTTAAATGACTGTAATAAAACACAAAGCCCAAAGAGTCGGTATTTTCATCGACACCCAAAACATTTACCACAGTGCCAAGAACCTACACCATTCTAGAGCCAACTTCGCCGCTATTGTCCGCGAATCTCTAGAGGGCCGCACCCTGATCCGCGCTATGGCCTACGTGGTCACTACCGAATCCGGAGAGGAGAATGCCTTCTTCGGCGCTCTAGAAAAAGCTGGGATCGAAGTTAGATCTAAACCACTTCAGATCTTCCTTGGTGGAGCGAAGAAGGCCGACTGGGATGTAGGTCTTGCTATCGATGCTGTGACCATGGCACCTAAGCTCGACTCGGTAATCCTTATTTCTGGTGACGGAGACTATGTGCCCCTCGTCGAATACTTACAAAGAACCCATGGCTGCCAGGTAGAAGTAGTCTCGTTTGGCAAATCTTCTTCAGCACGACTGATAGAAGCGGCTGACGACTTCTTAGATCTAGATCTAAATCCAAAAAAGTATTTGATCCAAACTCCCAACAGTACTTACACTCCAAGAAGCTCGAGAAGAAAAATTGATGAGGTATAATAAGTGAATGCCTCCGGAAAATAATCCACCCATCGACCCTACTCAGGGCAAGCAACAAGACTCAGACATTCATTTAAAGCAGATCCGAACCTTCCAAGGAGATGTAGCCGAAGCACTTGGAAGACAGGAGGAGTCTCTTGTATCTATCCAACGTCACGAACAAGCACGCCAAGACCCGCGCAATTCTCCCGAAGCTATTACCAGAAGGAAGAAGCAACAACAATTTGTCCTCTTCTTCTTAGGTAGCATAGTCCTCTTCGCGATCGCAGGTGGTGGAGCTTGGTATACATATCAAGAATTCGTAAGGAAGAGCGCCACACCCATCATCGCGGGACCAGATAACCGCTTCTTCTCTACCAATAACTCCCAAGAGCTCCTAGTCGCGACTTCTACCAGGACCAATTTCCTTACTCTTCTCCAAGGAGCAACCGGAGGAGTGCCTGCTGGGACTCTCTCTCACATAGTGGTGAAGAGACGCACAACTGTGGACGAGCTAGTGAGCACAGAATGGTTTTTCAAGACCCTTGCTATCCGCGCGCCCGGGTCTCTGGTACGCGCTTTTGACCCATTATTTATGTTTGGAGCAGTCGGGACAGAGTCTACCACTACTCCCTCAAGTGTCTTTCTTATAATAAAACTCTCATCTTTCGAAAACGCTTACGCTGGGATGCTGGATTGGGAGAACGGTATTGTCCAAGACCTTGGCCCCCTCTTTAAAACATCGGAGAAACTGATGGGTGTTTCTAGTGAGGCCACCTTCCTCGATCTCACAGATAAGAACAAGGACATGAGGGTACTAGTAACCACCGAAGGAGAAGTCCTGCTCATATACTCCTTCTTCGAAAATGAATACCTCATCATTACCGACGACCTTACTACTATGCGCACACTCATAGATCGCCTGACTCGCGAGAAGCTTTCCCGCTAATACCATTTCTGCTAAGATCAGAGGATGACAATTGACCCACAAGCATTCAAAGAGAAGCTTTTAGCTGAGAAGAAACTCTTAGAAAAGGAGCTTCAAGATGTCGGGAGGAAGAATCCTGATACCCCAGGTGACTGGGTCCCAGCTCCAGCCGATGATGCTCGAGTACATGCCGACGACAATCTCGCCGCCGATGCGATAGAAGAGTTCGATGAGAAGATGGCTATCGTAAACACTCTTGAGTCTCGCTACAACGAAGTTAAAAAAGCTTTGGAGAAAATAGAGAGTGATAAGTATGGTATCTGCGAAGTCTGTGGGAAAGAAATAGAGAGTGATCGCCTCGAAGCAAACCCCTCCGCAACTACTTGTAAAGAACACATGCAATAACAAAAGGCGTCGGATCACTCCGACGCCTTAGACTCCTTTTTCTCTTCGAGGGTTACCTTTAGCTGACCTCCACACTCCATGCACTCATTCAGTTCCCCCCAGTCAATACATCCATAGAGCCAGAGGACTTCTGCGATAGCATGCCGAGAACTGACTGTATATACCTCCTTACGGAACTTACAACCATCACAGGTTACAACATATTGGTTGTACCACGACATGTCACTGAGCCTTTCTCTCTCCACAGCCACGCGGAGTTATTTGTTAAAGAACTAATCCGGCTCAGGTACATCTACTTGAACCATCCTGATCCCCATAGCCCGCGCAATGTCATTTAGACAGTAGCGAGTACCCAGAGAAAACCCGTTATCCAGGCCAGGGAATCTCGCATCGGGAAACACCTTGGGATGAACTCGTCCACCGTGAATGCGCACAAGTTGAACAATATCTTCAATCAACTTGGAGCTGGCAGAGTTAGCGGGATCAACCGCAATCCAGATAAGTCTCATCTCACACCTCTTTAGTCAGGCGATATGCCCGAACTGTTCTAAAATAATCTTAACACGATTGTTATATATAGTCAACGTAGTACATATAATTTACTATTAATACAGCCTATATTAAAGATATAATCTTGTTGACAAATTTCGACAACTTGTTAAGATTGGGTCATGATCCGAGAGCAATTAGAGAAACTTGGCTTAGGAGAGAAGGAGATTACCCTATACCTGGCCATCCTTCAGAAAGGCCGAGTTTCTATACCGGAAGTAGCACAGATTACAGGCATAAACCGTACTACCGTATATAGCGTGGCTCTATTACTCGCAGATAAGGGCTACATAGTGCAGGACCTTGGCTCGAGGCCAAACATGCTTATTGCCCAACCCCCAGAAGAGCTTCGTTACCTAGTCCAAAGGCAGAAAAATATTGTTGAGAGTCTCATACCAGAGCTTCACGCTATTTCTAAAGATACTGGTTATTCAGTCCCAAAAATAAAATTCGTACCAGAAGTAGATTTAGAAAGTTACTTATATTCAGAAGCAGACAGGTGGGATAAAAGTATGATGGAAGTAGATTCGACCCTCTGGAGTGTCCAGGATCCAACCTTTGGACCCAAGTATCAAGAATGGATTAAGTGGTATTACACACGACCTCATACAGATAATTTCAAATCAAATGTTATTACAAATGCACCAGAGCAAGGAATGCCCCAGTTCCGACAAAGAAAAGCTGTGGTACTCGACGAAAGCTTAGATTTTAATTCTGCGGTATGGGTGCGCGGACACTATATTGTTATGGTTTCTTACAAAGAGAAGCCTAATTATCTAATAGAGATTTATGACAAGAAACTCGCACACAATTTGCGCGAACTAATGAGAGGAATTTGGGAGAAAAATAAAACTTAGATTTCATATATAATTTCCCCATGTCCTTTTCCAAGGTCTACAGCGCTCAGAACGAATTACTAAAAGTTACCGAGATCTCTGTAGAGACCGACATTTCTCGCGGACTCAATGCCTTCGCTATTGTAGGTCTCCCAGATAAAGCCGTAGAAGAAGCGCGCGATAGAGTAAGTGCCGCAATCAAGAATTCTGGCTACGATTCTCCTAAGTCTAAGAACCATAAGGTCGTTATATCTCTTGCCCCTGCCGCAGAGAAGAAGGAAGGCCCCTCCTACGACGTAGCTATTGCTCTCTCATACCTTCTTGCAAGTGAGGATATCGACTTCGATCCCGAAGGTAAAATTTTCTTAGGAGAGTTGTCGCTAGATGGTAAAGTGCGACCCATCCGTGGTGTCTTACCTATTGCCAAGTTTATAAAAGAACAAGGCTATCAGGAACTCTATGTCCCAGTAGAAAATGTGCGGGAGGCGGCACTCATCGATGGTATAAATATTTTCGGCATCTCCACACTTAGCGAAGTTGTAGCTCATCTCTTGGAGACAAAAAGGATTGAGAGAGCTCCTCTTACAGTTATAGATACTCGCACAGGTCGACCGAAAGTTCTTACAGACTTTTCTGACATTAAGGGCCAAGAGCGAGCTAAGCGCGGGCTCCTTATCGCCGCCGCCGGAGGACACAATGTGGCTATGTACGGACCCCCTGGCACGGGCAAGACCATGCTTGCCAAGGCTTTTGCCGGCATACTTCCGCCACTCTCATTTGACGAAGCTTTAGAAGCGACGGGCATACACTCTGTCGCAGGCCTCTTACACGAAACTCTTATCACTCATCCGCCATTCCGCGCACCGCATCACACTTCTTCGTATGTATCACTTGTAGGCGGTGGGGCTGTCCCACGACCAGGAGAGATCACTATCGCCCACTCTGGCGTACTCTTCTTAGATGAGTTCCCAGAATTTGATCGGAGAGTGATCGAGAGCTTACGCCAACCTCTTGAGGACAAAGTTATTTCCGTCGCAAGAGCTAAGGGTACAGCCATCTTCCCAGCCAATGTTTTACTCATCGCCGCGATGAACCCATGCCCATGCGGGCACTTCGGCTTCAAAGGTAAGCCTTGTATATGTACTCCGTCGGCACTTACGCGTTATAGGAGAAAGATGTCTGGACCAATCATCGACAGGATCGACATATGGCTTGAGGTAGATAGGATTCCTACCAGCGACTTATCTGGAGGTGTAGATGGAGAGGGGAGCGAGATCTTCCGTAGGAAAGTGGCGAGAGCGAGAGCTCTCCAGGACGAAAGGTTTAAAAAAGGAGGTAAGAAAATTTTACGCAATGCTGAGATGGGAGCTCGTGATCTTGTGACACTTATAAAACTGGATGATTCATCAAGACGAACTCTCGACCTCGCGTCTGAGCGACTTGGCTTCTCACCACGCGTGTATCACAGGATGATCAAAGTAGCTCGCACCATAGCCGATCTCGAAGAAAGCGAAGATATAAAAAACACTCACATACTAGAAGCCGTAGAATATCGTCCAAAAAAGTTTGATGTATAAAAACTAGAAAGGATTTTTAGCACCACGAACTTCGAAGTGGAGGTGGGGTCCAGTAGTTTTACCAGTCATACCTATAGCGCCGATCACTTGGCCCTGGCTTACCATCTCGCCAACCGAAACATTGTTAGTATTTAAGTGTCCATAGACTGTTTGAGTACCATTGGAGTGGCTAATGACGATATATGTTCCATAACCGCCGTTGTAACCACTCTTTTTAGAAATAATTACCTTACCACCAGCACTCGCACGCACGGAGGTACCTACAGGAGCAGCAAGATCGATACCATTGTGTCCATGTATACCTTGACTCTTCTTGCCGCCGTTAATGGGGCGTAGATAGAAGCCAGCATAAGAAGGAGTATTGGATCCACCCGAACCTCCAGAAGATTGTGGGGCCGCGATCACTCCGTCGGGGATTATGATCACATCACCAGTCTTAAGAGTGGCGCCAGTCGAGAGTCCGTTGTAGGAGATAATGTCGCCAAGATCGGCTTTGTACTTCTTGGCAAGAGATTGGAGGGTGTCTCCCGACTTTACCGTGTGACGCACACCTGAGATAGGGAGAATGACGAGCTCCTGACCAGCCTTGAGAGAACTCCCACCGATACCATTAGCCCACATAATAGTATTGACCGAAACATCAAACATCTTGGCGATACCACTCAAGGTATCTCCCTCACGCACTATATAGACACTAATCTGGCCATTGCCCGACTTACCTGGGTCGACGAATACCTCACTATCTCCACCTCCAGAAGCTAGAGCCACATCGTCGACGATAGCGATCTCAGCTCCACCCGTACCGGTAGGATTAATATTCAAATAGCCTTCAAGCAAGCTCATAGTCTGAGAGTTCCCGAGACTAGTTATCTCTGGAGCAAGAAAGAGCTTAAACCCCTGACTTCGAGCGAAAACCAAGAAGGGGGCAGAGATTGCAATAAAAAGCGCGAAGACCCGGAGCCCACGACGCTTTTTAGTATATTTGGGATTCTTTTTAGAGAGTCTAATACTTCCTGGTTAAACTTGTAGTGGTTGGTCGGATTATCTGGTGTTAAGTAAGGCCCTCTTGCGCCCCACTTCAGGAAAAATTCATAGAGTAAGGCCTAATTATAGCCCCTGCGTGATATAGTGTCTACTGCCTTCTTAACCTCTCCGGCCATAAGCACTTATGTCAAATTTAGATAAACTCGGCCTAAATGAAGCCCAAAAGGATGCTGTTTCCACTATTTCTGGCCCTCTTTTGATCCTGGCGGGTGCTGGAGCTGGCAAAACCAAGACTATTACCGAGAGAATTCGCCATTTGGTGAAGACTGGCATAGCTCCTTCGAGTATTTTGGCCATAACCTTCACCAACAAGGCGGCTCGGGAGATGAGGGATCGTATTGAGAAGGGCTGGGAGACGGCTCCGCCGGGCGGAGCCGGGGATGAGAAGCCCTTTGTAAGCACCTTCCACTCCCTAGGAGTCCACATCTTACGCGAACAAGCCCATATATTGGGGATAAAGAAGTACTTCGTAGTCTTCGACCGAGGGGAGAGCAGGGCGGCCGTAAAGGAAGCTTTAACCCAATTTGGCCTTGACCCGAAGACTCACGACCCTGGCCGTATTTTAGGGGTAATCTCTAAGGAGAAAGGCAGGGGGCTCACTTGTGAGGAGTTCCGCGAGGCACAAGGCACCCAAAGGCAAGGATACTTTATAAAGGTGGTGAGTGAGGTCTGGCCGGAGTATGAAAAGATTTTGAAACGTGATTCCGCCCTAGACTTCGATGACCTCTTACTGAAGACTCGCAACTTACTTAGAGACGAGGCGGGTGTACGTCGCTACTATCAAGAGCACTGGACTCACATACACATCGATGAGTATCAAGACACCAACAGAGTGCAGTATGAGATCGCAAAGATGCTGGTGGGAAGTGGAGATAACATTTGTGCGGTAGGCGACATAGATCAAAACATTTATTCTTGGCGCGGTGCCGATATCAAAAATATTTTGGACTTCGAAGCGGATTACCCGAGCGCAAAAGTTGTTCTCCTAGAAGAGAATTACCGCTCAAGCAAAAATATTTTGGACGCGGCCAATGCTGTGATAGAGAAAAACAAGATGCGCCGCAAGAAAAATCTTTTTACCAAGAGTGAGAGTGGGGAGAAAATTATTTTCGCTCAAAATATCGATGAGATTGGAGAAGCAGAGTATGTGGCAAGTAAGGTGAAGGAACTTATGGCCCAAGGTACACCGCCCGAAGAGATTGCGGTACTTTATCGAGCCAACTTCCAGTCCCGCATTCTCGAAGAAGCTTTTATGACAGCTGGTCTTCCTTACCAAATGCTTGGTACGCGCTTCTTCGAACGCCAAGAGGTGAAGGATGTTATCTCGTACCTACGTGCTGCACTTAATCCTGAGAGTCTCTCTGATCTAAAGCGCATTATCAATACTCCCGCGCGTGGCATCGGCAAGACTACGGTGCTAAAAATTTTTGCTAACCAGGAAGAAGGATTGCCTAGTGGTACGAGAGCGAAGTTAAAAAGTTTCCGCGAACTTCTAGATAAGATTGCGGTGGTAGCAAGAGAAAAAATTATTTCCGAAACTCTTACCTTCATTATCAAAACTTCCACTCTCGAAGAAGAGTGGAAGAAAGGTGGAGAAGAAGGTGAAGCGCGACTAGAAAATGCTTATGAGTTGGTCAACTTTGCTTCCCGATATAATCACCTTCCTTCTGAGGTTGCTGTGGCCAACTTACTCTCCGATGTGGCTCTACAGAGCGACCAAGATGAGCTTGATGAGGGGAAGAGAGCGGTCAGACTTATGACTGTGCATGCGGCTAAAGGGCTCGAGTTTGATGTCGTATTTATCACAGGGCTCGAAGAAGGTCTTTTCCCTCACCAAGGACTTGAGAGTGACAAGACTCCAGAAGAAAACGAGGAAGAGCGGCGCCTCTTCTACGTAGCGCTCACGCGCGCGAGGAAAAAAGTTTTCCTCTCTTCAAGTGAAGTGCGTACTATCTTCGGTCGCCGACAGATAAACATTCCTTCTCAATTTATTTTCGATATTCCTGAGAGTCTTGTTGATTACGAAATTCGTAATGAAGCAACTCCTCGAAGACCGTTACTCGAAATAGAATTCTAAACTTCTCACTGACATGTACGCTAAAAAATCTTTAGGCCAACACTTCCTCAAGAGCGAGAGAGCGCTCGAGCGAATAGTCGAGGTAGGAGAGATTAGTCCCGAAGATTTTGTGTTAGAAATTGGCCCAGGACAAGGAGCGCTGACAGAGAAACTTTTGGCTACGGGCTGTAAGCTTTTAGCTATAGAAAAGGATGATTATCTCTATAAAGAATTGGAAACAAAATTTAAGAGAGAAATTACAGAGGAAAAATTAATTCTAAGAAATGGGGATATTTTAAATTTTGATTTTAAAACCTATAACCTAGAACCTAGAACCTACAAACTCATCGCCAACATCCCCTACAACCTCACCGGAGCGATATTAGAAAGGTTTTTATCGAACGACAAGCAACCAGAGCGCATGGTGCTCTTAGTACAGAAGGAAGTGGCAGAAAGAGTCGTAGCAAAAAATAACAAACAAAGTATTTTATCTCTCTCGGTCCAAGCATATAGCAAGCCGCAATATGTTGAGAAGGTTTTAGCTGGCTCCTTTGTGCCCGCACCAAAAGTAGATTCCGCCATTTTACTCATCGAAGACATTTCTAAAAACTTTTTCCAAAATTTTAGCGAGAAGGATTTCTTCAACCTGGTGCATGTGGGCTTCAAATCGAAGAGGAAGAAACTCTCCTCCAATCTCTCCAATATTTTGCCCAAAGAGGAGGTCAAAAGAGCTTTTGAGGAGCTTAAGCTTGATGAAAACGTGCGCGCAGAGGATCTTAGTATAGAAATCTGGCAAAAATTGGCAAAATTGCTAAAAAATTAGCCCACCTGTTGATAAAATAGTGTGTAAATTGTGTATAAGTACCTTATAATTTAGTTAACGTGTCTCTTAGATTAGGACTAGCACTTTCATTATCGATACTACTTATAGGAGTAGCTTCTTGGTATCGCCTCGCTCCCGCCCAAGAGATCTATTACAACGAGGCCGCAATAAAAACTGTTAAGACAACAGACGAAGAGGAAGCCATGCTCAATAGTTTCCTACCTCTTACCCACGAAGTCCCGCCCCAGGAGGTCAAGCAACCCCCATCAGAACCTCTAACAAGCACAGATATTATTACTAGGAACTTACTACTCAGCTACCTCAACTTAGAATCAAGCGGTCTCGCTCCCGACCAAGGAACTATCGACACTCTAGCCAGTGAGTATGTAGAGGCCACGCTTAGAAGTCACGTGTTTACCAAGGCAATCATCTTAGATATCAATGTCGTATACGACTCAGAAGAAAGTGTTGTCACATATTCCAAAGCACTCTCAAACGCTTACATAAATTCTGCTAAAGAAATGACCACTTCTGGTCCTCAACCTTCTACAACTTCTTATGTTCCGTTTGTAAACAGTGCCGCAAAAATTTACAGCACTCTTGCATCCGCTTTTAAAAGTATGCCCGTGCCCACATCCTTCTCATCTCTCCAATTAGAGTTAGTGAACCTTCATCTCTCTAATCAAGCAGCCATGAAGGCTTATATAGATATGGAAACTGATCCTATGAAAGCTTTAGCCGGATTGATAGCCCTCAAAGAAAACATGGAGAAAGAAAGAACGGTCTTGGAGGAAATCAAGAAAGATCTAAAGGATAAGTGGAATATAACTTACTAAAATGTTCTCTAAATACCTAACAACATCACTTCTCCTACTCTCTCTCACTCTGACGAGCTTCTTGCCCATGTTTGCTTCGCGAGCTGAAGCGCAGTTGTTTGGAGGAGTGGTCTTTGACCCCACAGTTAATGCCTCTGTTATTGCTCAAACTAGTTTGACCTTCGCTGATATTGCTGCCAGAGCGGCTGCCCAAGCAGTTATACAGCGGATGGTGGATTCTACTGTCGAGTGGGCCAACACTGGCTTCGAGGGTAATCCTGCTTATGCTACTAACCCCAAACAATACTTCCAAGATATTGCCGATGGGGTAGCAGGTGAATTCATAGCTGGGAGCGATCTTGGTTTCCTTTGTTCGCCCTTCCAAGCACAGATCAGGCTTGCACTAGTGACGGAATACAATAGGCCTAATCGTTTCCAATGTACCCTGACTGATGTGGTTGGAAACATAGAAGGATTTTATGGGGACTTCTCTCAAGGAGGTTGGGATGGCTGGTTTAGTATGACTCAAAATAATTCTAACAACCCCTACGGAGCATATCTCGAAGCGAAGGTGGAGCTCGATAATCGCCTAGCAACTCAAATTGGCATAGAGAGTCAGCAACTTGATTGGGCTCAGGGATTTCTTAGCTGGTCAGAGTGTTTAGAAACTAACCCTCCGCCTATACAGGTTGAAGCCGGCACAAACGTCAGTGGGCAGGTAGGGGGAAATGGTCACGTCCCTGGTAAGGCCGTAGGCGAGTGTACCAAGCGTGGTCCAGTACAAACTCCTGGCATTGTCATAGCAGAGCAGCTAAACCATGTTCTCCCCGCCAACATGGATCGATTCGTAAGTGCCCAGCACTTAGAAGATCTTGTAGAAGCATTTGTTACTGGAGCATTAAACAAATATGTATTCAGTACTACTGACGGACTATTCCATTGATGAAAAAGATTTTTATACAAATTAATTTTCTACCCATACTAGCCTCTATATTTATAGTTGGGTTATTAATAATGCCTCAAAACGCGGAGGCAGTTCTTGGAACGGCTTGGGGTTCGGTTAGTAGTGAGGGTGGCTTACTCGCCGCACTTAATCCGATCACTTGGGTAACTAAAGCCTTAGGGAATGTATCTATTTTAGTCCTAACTATTGGAGCTTACTTCACTTTTCTTAGTGGAGCTGTCTTAAACTTTGTTACTCAATATACGGTGGTTCTCATGGCTGATAATTTATCGAGTGCAGATTTTATCAATAAGGCTTGGACAGCAATAAGAGATGTCGCGAATATGTGTTTTATTTTCATACTTCTCTATGCCGCTATTAAAACAATTCTTGGTCTGGGTGGTGAGACTCAAAAGTTAATCATGAAGGTTATCGTAGTTGCCATACTTATAAACTTCAGCCTCTTCTTTACCAAGGTGGTAATTGATGCCTCAAATGTTTTAGCTATTACTTTCTATGATGCCATTGCCCCCGGGGCCCTTTCTCTAGATATAAGTAGGGGAATTTCTAATAGTTTGATGCAGCCCTTAGGACTCCAGAATCTCTGGAAAA
This sequence comes from Minisyncoccota bacterium, assembly GCA_025450175.1. GTDB lineage: Bacteria > Patescibacteriota > Minisyncoccia > Phycocordibacterales > Zambryskibacteraceae > UBA5004. The sequence continues at coordinate 74,544 of JANWHY010000008.1, read as the reverse complement.
TAGATACTATTGACGATAAGCAATTACTTGTCATCGGCGTGATGGGTACGATAGTCACCATGATTGCGGCATTTGTCTTCTTTGCTATCTCTATAATGTTTATTATTCGTTATGTGGTATTAATTTTTGTAATCATTCTTTCTCCACTAGCTTTTATGGGCTTTATAATGCCAGAGCTTGGGAAGTATCGAACCCAGTGGCAAAATGCTCTTTTAGGTCAAGCATTCTTTGCTCCAATATATTTTCTACTTACATGGGTAGTCATAGTGGTCGCAAAGGGTCTACCATCGAACCCAGAGAATTGGGCAAAAATTGCTGGGAGTGCTGTTGCTAGTGGGGCCGTAAATCTTCCACCTCAAAGTTCTGTGCAGATTTTAGTGAACTTTATTATAGTTATCGCATTTTTAATCGCCTCACTAATAATTGCTAAAAATGTTTCCAACATGGCTGGACCTGCAGTATCTGGTCTTACCAAGTGGGCCACCGGAGCCGCGGGTGGGGCTTCATTTGGATTAGCTGGAAGAGCGGGTAGATACACCCTCGGCGCAGGAGCTGAAGTATTCAAAGAAAGTAAGATGTACAAAAGAATGGAGGCCGCCTCTCCAAATAGTTCATTTGCTCGTTTGAGTTTGGCAACAATAGACAAAACTAGAAAAGGATCATTCGATGTTAGAGGAACCAAGGTGGGAGGAATGCTTGGTGGGGCCGGTCTAGATGTGGGAAATGCTGGAGGCCAAGGTGGAGTTGAGGCAGAAAGAAAAGCAGTCCGAGAATTCCTTGAGAGACCTGGTACTGACTCTCGCAAGACTAGGGTAGAGAGAGGCAGGAAAGCTGATGCTGAATTGGCCATCACAGATCAAGGGAATCTCGCTGCGGCCCAGGAAATAGACACCATTAACGCAGTAGTTACTGCTGCCGGAGGAACGCCGACGGCTGCGCAAACAGCTAGATTGGCAGTCCTACAACCTCAAGCAAATAAGCTCGAAAAGGCTATTAGTAATTCCACAACTAAAGAAATAGAGGCTATTGTCGAATCCAATCGCTCCCTACTTAATAGTCAAGAATTTGCAAATAGAGTAAGCGTCCAACAACTTGATGCTATAAATAAGAGTGATAAATTCTCAGAAGCAGAGAAAGATAATCTTAAGAATAGAAGGTTTGGGGAGATAAATACTGCTATAGCTCCCGGCGGACCTGGTGCAGCTAGTGTTCGAGCAAATATTAGAAGGCTCTCTGATACTGAGTTGGAGATGATTAATCCAGATCATCTAGGAAATGCTGATTTTGTATCACAAATGCAACCATCCCAAATTGATACCGTAAACAAGAGTACTAAATTTACCACAAGCCAAAAAGGTGCTTTGCGAACAGCAAGAAGGCAGCCGCTTAGAACAGCATTGGCTACTGGTAATACCGCCCATGCAGCTGGTAACGCTGCCGGGTTTGTTGCTGCTGTTGCAACTGCTCAAACAATAGTAAAAGGATTGGGTCATAAAGAGATTGCATCTCTTGATATGACAGACCTCCAGACTCCTACTATGGCAGAGACTTATACTCCGGAATTATTGAAGCGCATGGCCCCAGAAATGAACCCAGCGGATGTTTCAACCTTACGTACTTACATTCTGGCAACACTTCCAGCCACACACAGAACACATACATGGCTATTAAGCCCAGCTGGAATTGCTAGCTTCCCATAAAATGACTTTCACATCAGAACAAACTAGAAATGCCTACAAAAAACTCCCTCCAAAGGTTCAGGATTTAATAATGGACAATGAGACCACAGAGCTTATCGCTAAAACCTTGAAAGAAATGGGGCTTAATGATGATCAATCAAATTCTGCAGATAGTGAGATCCTGTACGCTATGTATTGTCTTCAAAGTCTTGGGGATGCAATAAATAATATTGCAAAACTTATTGGGAAGAATGCCACAGATCTTTCTGTACTTAGATCCACTTTGGAAGAAAAAGTTTTCAGCAAATACAGCATTGATATAAAAGATTTTATTGAAGTAAACAAAAAAGGTATACCGGGAGCAGCTCAAGTAGCACCAGCAATAAAGCCAGTATCAGTTCCTGTCAAAGAATCCAAGCAAGATGTAATGAAACAGCTTATAGAAAAGCGGATAAGTATGGGGGAGAAACCATACATCCCATCATCTGAAATAAATAATTCTGGGAAAGCTCTAGAGATAGCCCCAGAGATTCATCCCGTACCAGAGCTAGCTCGGTACGGGACAAGTCCCTCTCTACCGACACCAACGCCTACACAACAAACTCCACCTAAGACAGCTGCTCCAACTCCTACTCCCGCAACCCCACCCCCACCAATAAGTATTAAGCAGTATGTGACAGGGATAGAAAGTAAGCCCCAAACATTTGAACCCACTATAATCATCAACAAAGAATCTAAGGAGGCAGTTATCAAACCTATGCAACCAGCGCCCACTCCGACCGCAAGCGTCGGGGCAGAAAAGGTTTCACTACCAGATTATCGTTATGGGGGAGGCAAAGATCCTTATAGAGAACAAACATGAGATTCCAGGTACCACAATTTATAGAAGTAGAAGATAAGATATTTGGTCCACTGACCTTTAAACAGTTTATCTACGTGGGTGGAGGAGTGGCTGTGGCTGTTGTCCTCTTCCTCATCCTACCCAAGTTTATAGCTATACTCTTGGCCTTACCGGCCATCCTCTTCGGTGCAGCCCTAGCTTTCTACAAGGTAAATGACAAACCCTTCATTAATATGGTCGAGGCTTTTCTCAAGTTCCACACCACTAACAAACTTTATATTTGGAAGAAGGAGGAGAAGACCGTAATAAGAACTAGAGGAGAAGAAGGTGACGCAGACATAGAGCAAGTATACGTGCCTAAGCTCTCAGATTCGAAGCTCAAAGACCTTACTTGGCAATTAGATCTCCAAAGTAATCAAAATCCTGTCACTAAGGATAAGATTTCGGAGTAAAAGGTGATAAAATCATAAGTAATGGCTGAGAAAACTAACGCAACTCAAGAGTTTGTGCCCATAAAAGAGGTTAAGGATGGCATCATCGTACTCAAGGATGACAGCATGCGTGCTCTCCTCTTGTGTTCTTCTCTCAACTTCTCTCTGAAGTCTGAGGATGAGAAGAATGCCATCCTCCTCCAGTTCCAAGACTTCCTCAACTCACTCGACTTCTCTATAGAGATAGTCATCCAGTCGCGGAAGCTCGACATCCGCCCATACATTGCACTACTCGAAGGGCAAGAGAAGGCCCAAACCAATAACCTCATGAAGATCCAAGTGCGAGAATATATTGAGTTCGTACGAAGTTTTACTGAGAGCACCAACATCATGACCAAGAACTTCTTTATCGTCGTGCCTTATACCCCGGCAGTACTCGGCTCAACTGGGGGAGAGAGTGGGCTCAAGGGTCTCGCGGCGCAATTCGGGCTGGGCAAGAAGACAGAGACCTCCGCGGGAGTCTCGAGTAGCGGCTTCGATGAGAACCGCACCCAGCTCGAAGAGCGCATGTCCGTGGTCGAGCAAGGTTTGGTAAGAAGTGGTATCCGAGTCGCTCGCCTTGGTACAGAAGAAGTGATCGAGCTTTTCTACAAAGCCTTTAACCCTGGCGAGACAGAGAAGCCAATAAAGATAGCATAATATTATGGGAATTTTCGACAAAATTTTAGGCAAGAAGGGAGAAGCTAAGCAGGATATTAGCTCGATCTTACCGAAAGAGATTTTCGAGGCCGGCGCCTTGGAGCTTAAGGACATCATTGCCCCCTCCGCATTGAAGATCACCCCCAAGGAGATTAACCTCGGCGAGAAGATCTTGCGCACCTTCTTCGTCATCTCTTACCCACGCTTTCTTACAGAAGGTTGGTTTGCTCCTATTATAAATATGGACAAGGTCTTCGACGTCTCGATCTTCGTCCATCCTATTGAGACAGCGCGCGTCCTACGCCAATTCCAGAGGAAGGTTGCCGAGGTACAATCTCAGATCCACTCCCGAGAAGAGAAGGGCTTAGTCCGAGACCCAATGCTCGATATCGCATACCAAGATCTCGAGAATTTGCGCGACCAACTCCAACAAGCTCAAGAGAAGCTCTTCGACGTCGGTCTATATATGACTATATATGGAGAGTCTGAGGCAGAGCTCGACAAGGTGGAGTCCGAGATCAAGTCAATCCTCGAGGCAAAATTAATTTACGTAAAGCCCGCTCTCTTCCAACAAGAGCAAGGTTATAAGAGTACCCTCCCCTTAGGCAACGACCTCCTCGGTGTACACTCCAAGCTCAACTCTTCTCCTCTCTCATCACTCTTTCCATTCACCTCCTTCGACCTAACTTCTGATAAGGGTATCCTCTACGGTATCAACAGACACAACTCATCCTTAGTACTCTTCGACCGCTTCTCACTTGAGAACTATAACTCTGTAATGTTCGCCAAGGCTGGTGCTGGTAAGTCTTATGCTACTAAGCTCGAGATCTTGCGTACCTTAATGTTTGATACTGAGGTCATCGTCATCGACCCTGAGAAAGAGTATGAGTACATGGCCGATGCCACTGGTGGCCGCTACTTCAACATCTCTCTCAACTCTGAGCACCATATAAACCCATTCGACCTAGCCCCTCCCGGGCCCGACGAGAGCGCGGCCAATATCCTCCGTTCTAACATCATCAACCTCGTAGGTCTCTTCCGACTTATGATGGGTGGTCTTACTGCCGAAGAAGATGCCATCATCGACCGCGCTATCACCGAGACATATGCGCTAAAAGATATTACCGCTGACTCCGACTTCACCAATGTCGAAGCTCCACTCATGTCTGACTTCGAACTTGTGCTCTCAGGCATGTCCGGAGGGGAGTCACTAGCACAAAGATTATCTAAATATACTAAGGGTACTTGGGCCGGCTTCATCAACCGCCCTTCGAACGTCGATATCAATAAGAAGTTTGTGGTCTTCTCTCTCCGCGATATGGAAGATGAGCTCAAGCCCATCGCCATGTACATCGTGACCCACTTTATCTGGAACGCTATTAGGAAGGATCTTAAGAAGCGCCTACTCGTCATCGACGAAGCCTGGTGGATGATGAAGTCTGAGGACACAGCCTCCTTCCTCATGGGCCTCGTCAAGCGTGGTCGCAAATACTTCCTCGGAGTAGCTACTATTACTCAAGATGTGGGGGACTTCCTCAAGAGTCCTTATGGTGTGCCTATTATTACCAACTCTTCGATCCAGATGCTTCTCAAGCAATCTCCCACTACTATAGATGAGTTGCAGAAGGTTTTTAACCTCACCGACGAGGAGAAGTACCTCTTACTCGAGTCCGATGTGGGTGAGGGCATCTTCTTCGCCGGCCTGAAGCACGTCGCTATCAAGAACATTGCCTCCTACACCGAAGACCAGATCATTACCTCTGATCCTGGACAGATCTTGGCTATCAAACAAGCTAAGCGCGAGGCCATTGCAGAGAAGGAGGCCGTAGAACTTGCGAGATATAAGGAGATGCAAGAGGCCAAAGCTAAAAATGTGGGGCAATAAAGAAGAAAAGGAGATTAAGTCTCATACCGTAGTATTTATGATTGCGGTGGCAGTCTTCTTTGACTTCCTCCAGATATTACTCGGGTTTATTTATATGGGATGGGTGGTGGGGATCTTCGCCGGACTCACTTTCTATGTCTGGTTTAAGTTCTATAACATAAGTTTCACTAAGCCAAAGAGGATCCTAGCCTTCGGTGGGGCCTCTCTTCTAGAAATAATTCCAGTCCCATTCCTTGCCTCAATACCAGCCTGGACTGCTGCCGTAAGTTACCTGGCTCTGAGTAAGAAGCTTAAGAAAGTTATCCCTGGAGAAGGCATAACAAAATTAGATATAATGAAATGATGAAATTCTTTGTAATACTCTCTCTATTGTTCCTTACTCCTATCTTTCTAAGGGCTCAAAGTGTCGATATCCTCTGGCAAGGGGAGACATACACACCCCCCTTCTACTTAGGTAAGAGCCTGTGGTCTAAGGAATCGACCATCACTCTCGTCGCTATGCCTACTGGACTTGGTAGTGCTAGTAACCTCAATTACCGCTGGATTAGGAATGGTACGGTACTCGGCAACGCCTCAGGCATTGGTCGCTCTTCTATTAGCTACACCGACTCCATCCTCTCAAGACCTCAAGAGATTAGATTAGAGATAGTCTCGGGGCAAAATGTAGCAGCTAGTAACTCTATAATAATAGTGCCCAAAGCTCCTTCCTTACTCATATTTGAGGATAATCCTCTATATGGCTTCATGTTCCACGAAGCAGTCAGACAGACCTACAACTTCCCGAGGGCAGAAGTCACCTTCGGAGCTTTCCCGCTCTTCTTTAGTAACTCCAACCTAGAGTACAACTGGACGACCAACTCTGGAGAGACGAGTAAGACTAGGATGGTTACCTATCGCGCCCCCGCGGATACAGAAGGAGAAGCTACAGTATCTCTAAGGGTAAGAAGTTCTAAGCTCGTCACTCAAGATGCTCACTCTAACTTCAATATAAACTTTAAGAATGTAAGTAGCGTCAATCCATCGTTATGATAAGAATAATTACATTTTTGTTGTTAGTAGTAAGTGCGACATCCTTACTGAATGCCGAGCGAGCCCTTGCCCAGACTCCACAACCTACTAACTACAATCTCCTTGCCCCTATTCCTTTGGAAGAAAGCGGATGTACTGGTGCCGCCAATACAGAATGTAAGACTAATGCTTCAGCTTATCTTGTAGGAGTCTTCAAGCTCACCATCGCACTTGCAGGAGTCTTGGCTGTGCTCATGATAATTATTGGAGGCATCAAGTATATGTCGAGTGAGGCCTTTACCGAGAAGGGTAATGCTAAGGGCACAATCACAAATGCTATCTGGGGACTCCTCCTTGCGATCGGAGCATGGCTCATCCTCTATTCTATTAGTCCAAATGATAAGAATCCTTTTGTTAACTTCGATCTTAGTACGCTGGAACGCCAAACTATTCCTAATAATCCACCAGCTACCGGAGCCTCTACAATAGGTGTACCTATGACAGCTGAACAAATAGCTGCTGATACAGCAGTTAGACAATCGTTACCCTTTGGTATAAGTGCTTACAGAGGACCTTGTATTGAAGGGCAAACTAGAAACTGTGTAAATCTTAACGGCCTACAACCGTCAGTAATTAATGGCTTAGTCGCTGTAAGAAATACTCCATGTAATTGTTCTATAGTAATTACTGCTGGCACAGAGGGTGGGCACACTACAGGTTCTAGTCATTATAGTGGTATAGCTGTAGATGTACGCTCAGACATTAGATTAAATAGCACAGTTGCAAATAGTGCTCCCCTATCAGCTTGCCAAACATATTCAGCAGGAGGTGGCCGCTGGTTATGGGAACCACTAGGTTCTAAGTGTGGGGGAGAAGTTGCGTCTACCAATGATCACTGGCACGCCTCATTTTAATTTATGAAAAAGACTTATTTAATTTTGATCCTTCTACTCCTCATTATTATTGCGGGAGGAGCTTGGTACTTCTTCTTCCAAACACCCGAGGACCCAATAGTTTCTCTAGATGAGAATGGTTTACCCTTCGGATCTGGAGAGGATATTAATATTCCTACAACCCAGAACCAGAACGAGTCCGGTTCTGGACAAAATGGTGAGGCAGGATTCGATCAATTCTCCTCTCCAACTAAAAATATTTTCCGCCTGGCCAATACTCCTATCGCGGGCTCAGTAATTTTCGAGAGAGGAACCGATGTGGTGGTGAGATACGCAGAGCGAGCAACTGGGCATATCTATGAAGTGGTACTCCCTATATCTACAAGCTCTCAATCTTTTACCAAGACTCGCCTGACCAACAACACCTTGCCCAAGACTTATGAGGCCTACTTCCGAAACGACGGTACGGGAGCACTTTTCCGCTCGCTTAGAGACGAGTCTGACGAGATCGAGAACTTGGCTATTGCCCTTACTCCTCCCAAACAAGGCACAACCACAGACTTCTATACAGTTAGTGCCACCCCGATCCGTGGACGGATCGGTAGCGTAGCTCTCGACACCTCCAACACTCTAATCTACTCCCTTACAGACACAGCTAGAATTGTTAGCTCTACTCTCACCGGAGCCAATACCAAAACGCTTTTAGAATCTAAGTTTACCAACTGGAGACTCGCCGCCAGCGGCAACATTGTACTTATCTACCCCAAGGCTGAGAGTAGCTCGGATGGCGTAGTGTACCGACTCAATACTTCGAGCGGCTCACTCTCAAAACTACTTGGACCTCTAAATGGACTTGTAGCAATACCGAATAGTTCTGGTAGTCGCGTCCTCTATTCTTACAGCGACGGCAACACCACACACCTAGTGGCTCGCAATATAGAGAAAGATGTTAATGCCGAAATTTCTTCAGCTACGCTAGCTGAGAAATGTATTTGGAGTACTGTAGAAATCGAAGTGGTTTATTGTGGATCTCCTAATAGTGGCCTGGTGCCAAAAAATTTGGATAGTTGGTATCGAGGTGAGACTCTGTTCTCGGATCGCATTTGGAGGTTTGAGACTACCTCAAACATTGCTCAACTTCTCGCAGAACCCAAACAAGAACTAAGTACTGACATCGACCTAATTAACCCCAAACTTTCTCCAAAAGAAAAATATCTTATCTTCACCAACAAGCGCGACCTTAGCCTCTGGGCATTGAGACTTAAATAGCTTTAGCTTTTGACTGCGAGCCTTCTCCGTACAAAAGTTTCTTGAATAGCGGAAAAGATATTTGTAGTGAGCCAGTAGAGTGCAATAGCTCCGGAGATAGAGTAGGAGATGAAGAATACAATCACAGGGAAGAAGTACTTCATCTGGGTTTGCATATTACGAGTGAGATTATCACTAAAGGAGTTACTCTCGGGCTTAGGAGCGTGCTTAGTTGATATTCTAATCTGGTAAAAGGTAGAGATAGCTGCAATTACCGCAAGGATGACGCTCTTTTCTGTGAGATCAAAGAGTCCTAAGAAGGTGGTATTCAAATGTTCGGGTTGAGTAACAAAGTGATATAAGAAAGCTGGGTTAACATCTGGGAAGTGTAGGAAGATCCGATAAAGAGCGAAGATTATGGGGATCTGTATGATCACCACGAGAATCCCAGAGAACGGGTTAACCCCTTTTTGTTGATAGAGCTCAAGAGTTTTTTTGGCTTGTTCCTCCATCTTATCTTTATACTGCTCTTTGATCCGTGCCAGATCTGGACCAATCTCGGCCATCTTCACTTGCGTATGCACGGCTTTGCGCGAGAGAGGAAACATGAGTAGACGCACAAGTATCGTGAAGAGGATCACAATAACCCCAGCATCAAGGAAGGGTAGAGTCTTAAAGAAAAGAACTAAGATATTAAGAAGTGGATCAAAGAAGAAGGTGTGATAAAGGAAGGACATATCTATATTATAATTTCTAATTTCTAATTGACCTAATTAACCCTAAAATCTCAGCTTCTAGCTCTTTTCCTTTTATCACTTCGGCGCCAGGCTTAGCAACGACAAAGTATGTAGCTTTCCTGGTGGGTAAATCTAATTTTTTCAAAATTGGGCGCACTCTTCTACGAATTCTGTTCCTGATTACCGCTTTTTTAGAAACTTTTTTAGAAACAGAGATAATAAACTTAACTTCTTCGCCTGGAGTGGTACGCAAATAGAAATAGCTCATTAAGCTCGAGGCTACTAACTAGTGACTGTTAGCTTCTTTCGCCCTTTTCTCCTTCTCGCCTTTAGAGTGCGGCGACCACCAGCAGTTTTGGACCTCGAAAGGAAGCCGTGACTACGCGCGCGTTTGCGCTTCTTAGGTTTGTATGTTCTAGACATTTATCTCAACAAGTTATAAACACATTATAAACATTTTTCCTTACTTTAACAAGTTTTTGTGGGAGGGTTAAACAGGCTATGATGTTACCTATTCCTATGAGCGATTACAGGCAACTCTGGCAGAGCGTACTAGTAGAGATAGAACTTGGCATCTCCAGCGCCAACTTCACAACCTGGTTTAAGGATACATGGATAGTTAAGGAAGAGGGAGGGGTTATCGTACTCTCCGTCCCTAATGCTTTTGTGAAGGAGTGGCTACTTACCAAGTACCACAACACAATTTTGCGAAGTTTACGGAACCTCAATAGCGCAATCCATGCTGTGGAGTACGTTGTGAATAAGGAGGGACCACGTAAGAAGGATCTTACCCATAAGGAGGACCTCCAAACTAGAGAACTTCCTCTCCCCGAGACTCAGGTCAATAAAGATGACAACCTCAACCCTCGTTACACCTTCGAAACCTTTGTAATTGGGCCATTTAATGAGCTTGCTCATGCGGCAGCCCAGGCCGTTATCAAGAAGCCTGGCATTATGTACAACCCACTCTTCATCCATGGCCCCACAGGCCACGGGAAGACTCACCTCATCCAGGCTGTGGGTAACTACATAAAGACCGTTAGCCCTGGCAAAAGAGTCTACTACATGACCTCCGAGCAGTTCGGCCAGGATTGCATGAACGCCCTTCAGAACCAGAAAATGGCTATATTTAAGGAGAAATATCGTAAGTACGACGTACTCATCGTCGACGACATCCAGTTTTTCGCCGATAAGCAGAAGTTCCAAGAAGAGCTTTTCCACCTCTTCAACACGCTTTACGATAACAATAGGCAGATCATCTTCTCCTCAGATAAACACCCATACTTTATTACCGGGCTTGAAGAGAGATTGAAGTCTCGTCTCTCTGCCGGCATGACGGTAGATATACCTATACCCGACAAGGAGTCACGTATCGCTATTATCAAGGCGAAGGCCAACCAACTAGGCCTGGCTCTTGCCGAAGAGGTGATAGATTACTTGGCCCACACGGTCAACGGCAACATCCGAGACCTCGAAGGTGCTTTGAACGCCCTCTTCTGCCAAGCTCAGCTCAAAAGCAAGGAGATCTCCATGCTCGATGCCCGTAATTATATAAAAAATAATATTAAGCCCAAGAAAACCATGGCCGTTAAGGATGTGGTAAAGATTGTTTCCGACTTCTACAATATTAAGGAAGAAAGTATTTATGAGAAAACTCGGCATAAGGAAGTGATCCGTCCGAGGCAAATTATTATGTATATATTGAGAGAAGACTTTAATATTTCTTACCCATCTATAGGACAAAAGCTTGGAGGAAGAGACCACACGACCGTCATCCACTCCTGCGAGAAGATAAAAACAGATATCAAACAAGATGAGAGCCTGACCGATGAGATTGGTCAGATTAGGAATCTCTTGGCTGTATAGAACTATGTGGAGAACTATGGAGAATGGTGTTAATAAAACCTTTATGATAAAGTGCCGCGAGACGAAAACCCAGAACCATCCAGACTATATGGGTTCTTATCCCCAAACGGATCATGAAGAAATGATGAAAAAGACCACCAAACTCAACATTAAAATCTTATACCCACAATCAACACCCCTAATAAGTAATAATAAATTTTTATAATGAAAATAGAATCTATTAAGGAACAGTTGGATAACGCACTCAATAAGGCTGAGAAGATTGCAGCTAAAAACATTTCTCTCCCCACCCTCTCTGGTCTTTATTTGGAAGCCAGTAAGAATAATTTGTCCATTAAAGCTACTAATCTTGATCTTGGTATTTCTATAAACATTCCCGTGAAGGTGACTGAGCCTGGTCAGGTGGTTGTGCCCGCAAGTGTTATATCATCTTTTGTCTCATCACTATCAAATGATAAAAATATTCATATCAATACCAAAGATCAGGTCCTTGAGCTCAAAACTAATTCTTCCAAAACAAACATAAAAACTCTTCCTATTGAAGACTTTCCAATTATTACTGAGATTGATGATAGTAAGTCGTTTGTAATACCCACTAGGGACCTCATTTTTGGCATTAGATCAGTTATTTATGCCTCAGCGGTAGGTAGTATCAAACCAGAGCTCTCAAGTGTCGCCATAACACACGAGGGAGAGTTCTTGGTCTTTGCCGCCACCGACTCCTTCCGTCTAGCGGAGAAGAAGATTCGGATCAAGAAAGCACCAAGCTTCAAGCAAATCCTTATCCCTCAGAAAAATGCCTTAGAAATTACAAGAATCTTCGATCGAGGAGAAGAAGAGATCTCGATAACCATCTCCGAGCACCAAATGGCTATGAGATCCCAGAATATCTATCTCACTACACGTATTATTGATGGAGTTTTCCCAGACTATAAGCAAATTATCCCGAAGAAGATGACCTCTAAGGTCGTCTTACTTAAGCAAGACCTCATCAACTCACTCAAGACGAGTCTTATCTTCTCAGACTCCTTCAATCAACTTACTCTCAAGGTGGCACCTAAGGAGAAGACTTTCGAAATAGAGGCAAAGAATACAACTGTGGGCGAGAATGTGAATAAGGTGGAAGCTGTTATTGAAGGAGAGGATATTTCTATAAACATTAACCACCGATACTTTACCGACTGCTTCCAGTCTGTAGGTACTGATAGTCTGGCACTAAACTTTAGTGGACAAGCTAAGCCAATTGTTATTGAGGGGGTAGGGGATTCGAGCTTCCTGTATCTGGTGATGCCGATGAACCAGTCGTAAAGCCAGCTGTTAGACCCCATAGGTTGATACTGTATTCCCAGTTTTTAAATTGAGGATCGTTACTAGGATTGGAAGGCGCGGGTCCGCGAGGATTGTCCTTGTCTACCCAGTAGAGAATGGAGTGGATACCTCCTGTAGACCAATCACCACGTAATACAGGCTTAAGAGAACTAAGATCCTCTCGCTCTGGTGAGGTGAAGTATTCTACAGGTATCTCGGGTAGGATCTTCTCCATATAAGCGTGCCACATAGGGGCTACAACCAAACCAGAGACTCTCTTGGCCATAGGGGAGTTGTCATTGTTACCGACCCAGGCACCAACAACGAGGTTTGGAGTATAGCCAATAATCCAGGCATCGCGGTAGTCGTTGGAGGTACCTGTTTTTACTGCGACCGGGCGCCCAGGGATGTACAGGGCAGAGTTAGCGCCGAAGCCAGGTGTACGAGCCACGTTGTCGGACAAAATATCGTTCATCAGGCGCACAGTATCAGTCGATAATACTCGAGAGGGAGAGTTGGTGTAGCGGTCGATGATATTGCCATCAGCATCCTCAACCCATAGGTATGGGGTGTAAGGGTTTCTAACTCCATCATTTGCAAACACTGAGTAAGCCGAGGTCATATCCAGAAGGGTCACCTCGCCACCTCCCAAGACGATAGAGAGACCGTAGCGGCTGAGATCGTTCAAGGTAGTGATACCCATGCTCTTAGCTGTAGAGATAGACTCACGCACACCAGCGAGGTAGACTCCTTGGACTGCAGGAACGTTTACTGATTGGGCCAAAGCATTTCTAATGGTCATTGGACCTCTTGAGCGTCCGTCGTAGTCTACTGGGGCATAACAGGTATCGTCGGTTACGAAGTTGTTGGGCGCACAGTTAGGCACAAATTGGATAGGAACATCATATAAAACTGTCTGGTCTGTGTAGCCCTTGTTAAACATCGTAGCGTAGACAAATGGTTTAAAGGTTGAGCCTGGCTGGCGGAAGCCCATAGAGGCGTTGAAGTTGCCATCAATATCTTTGTCGAAGTAGTTCCTAGAGCCCACCATTGCCAAGATCTCTCCAGTTTTCGGATCTATAGCCACAAGGGCATTGTTGGTCCCATTAAACTTCTCTGCATTAGTTTTGCCATAAGAAAGGGCGTTGGCCTCTGCCTCCTTCTGCAGATTGTAATCGAGTGTGGTAATAATCCTGAAGCCGCCATTGATGAGAGTGTCCTCACCATACTTTTTGGCCAATTGATCTATCACAAAGAAAACGAAGTGTGGGGCGCGGATACTCCCTGTGTTTTGCTTCGGCTGGAACTCAACCTTCTCAGCCACGGCTGTATCAAAATCTTCTTTAGTGATGAATCCGCTCTCAAGCATTCTCTGTAACACGAGATTCTTTCTGGCCTCGAGGTCTTCGCGGTGTGATCCATACGGGGAGTAATATGTTGGGGCTTTAGGCAAAGAGGCAAGATAGGCGGACTCAGTCAGAGTGAGCTCTTTAGCCGGCTTAGCAAAGAAGCTTCTCGAGGCTTCCTCTATGCCGTAGATAGTGCCACCATAAGGGATCTCATTGAGGTAGAGAGATAGAATCTCATCTTTAGATAAGACCTTCTCAAGTTTTATAGCTAAGATCAGTTCTTTAAGTTTGCGAGTAGGGGTCTTGTCTTTGGTGAGAATGGAGTTCTTCACTACTTGCTGAGTAATGGTTGAGCCTCCCTGACTGAATGAGAGGCTAGTGAGGTTTACAAACACTGCTCGAAGGAAGGATTTGAACTCGAAGCCTCCGTGGGAATAGAAGTTTCTATCTTCAATAGCCAGAGTCGCAGCCTTGGTGCTGTAGGCAATATCTTCGAATGGTATCAAGGCTCTGCGGGTGTCTCGAGCCATGTCGTATAGGAGGATCTCTCCTGTACGGTCATAAATCTTGGTGGATTGGTCAATTTTCCTCTCTGAGATGTCCTCCAGGGCTGGAATACGTAGTGAAGCCGTCCATAAGATGAACAGCCCACACACGAACAGGAGGATGGTCGCGATAGCCAAAAAGCGGTTGGAATGGCGAAGTTTCCAAATCATTAGAATAGCCATTTTAGCATATTTCATGCTAAATTTGACGATATGAGTAAGGAAATTGATGAGCTCCTCACGCGCGGGGTGGACAAAATTTATCCCTCTAAAGATGAGTTGAGAGAGGTTTTGGCATCTGGTAAGAAACTCAAACTCTACCAAGGCTTCGATCCTACTGGAGACAAGCTCCACTTGGGTCATATGGTTGGATTAATGAAGTTACGAGACTGGCAAGATCTTGGGCACAAAGTAGTTTTCCTTATTGGGGATGGTACGGGGCAAGCCGGAGATCCTTCTGGAAAAACAAAATCGCGTGAAAAGTTTTTTACTAGAGAAGAGTTACGACAGAATGCGACAGACTATGTATTGCAGGCAGAAAAGATTATAAGGTTTGATGGAGAGAATCCTGTTGAGGTCCGGTTTAATGCAGATTGGATAAATAAATTAACTATTCCGGAGTTTCTAGAAATTGCGGGGCACTTCTCCTGGCAACAGTTAGCAGAAAGGGATCTTTTCCAAGAACGGATTAAAAGTGGTGAGAGTCTTAATATGAGAGAAGTGTTGTACCCATTTTTCCAAGCTTATGACTCTGTTGCTCTGGATGTAGATCTAGAAGTGGGTGGAAGTGATCAGACATTTAACATGCTTGCAGGTAGAGGTCTCATAAAGTCCATGAAGGGCAAAGAGAAATTTGTAATGACCACGCCGCTTATTGCAGACAGCTCAGGTAATAAGATTGGCAAATCTGAGGGCAATGTAATCGCTCTACAAGATGATCCAAACAATCTATACGGGAAGATCATGGCTCTTCCTGATGATGTTGTGCGTCAGTGCTTCGAGTGTCTAACTCGAGTGGGAATGGAAGAGGTGGGAGAAATAGTAGGTGGTCACCCTAAAGAAGCCAAGGCTCGCCTTGCGTTTGAAATTGTTTCTATACTCAACACACAAGATGTTGCACGCGAAGTTCAAGAAAACTTCGAATCCACTTTCTCCAAGGGGGGAGTGCCGGAAAACATTCTAGAAGTAACTAGTGGCAAGCCTCTTATTGAAATTCTTTTAGAAAATGGGTTGGTGGCATCTAAGACAGAGTTCAATCGCTTAGAGAAGGATGGAGCTATTAGTGAATTGGAACCAGGAGTCTATCGCATAGGTAAGCATCGGTTTATAAAGATAAAAAGAAGTTAAACAAAAACCCCGACCTAGGTCGGGGTTTTTGTTTAGATAGCTTCCTCTTCTTCATCTTCAACCTCTTCTTCCTCCGGATCCACACTCTCATCGTCATCATCTAACTCGCCATCTATATTTAATTTTTCTTCATCTGCATCAAGATCCTCATCTCTAATCTCGTCATCCATAATAATTTAAATTTTTATTATTTTTTAATTCTTAAATGCCCTCTAGATTACTTCGGCATTTTTTGAATGCTCTTATTTGTATCAAATAGCTCTGGCGTGTGCAAGATGAGTAATCCCCAGGGCAATAGCATCGAGTTCGTCGTCAAGTTTCTTAGCTGATTTGGCTGGTATTTCTACCAGTTTACGTACCATTGTCTCAACCTGCCTTTTATCTGCCTTACCGTAACCTGTTACCGCAATCTTAGTTTCTTGGGGAGAATATTCAAAGATTTCTAGCCCCGCTCTTGCCGCTTCGAAGATGATCACTCCGCGCGCCTCAGCTACCTTGAGCGCATTAGTCACAGACTGGTTGAAGAAGAGTTTCTCTATAGCAAGAGCATTGGGTGCCCACTTCTCAATAACTTTCTCAATCTCTTGCCCAATCTGGAGTAGTCGCACCGAGTGGTCCTCCTTCCTGTTTGTCTCAATACATTTGGAAAAAAGAACTTTGTCTTTCTCAAGCACGGCAACTCCAACCCTATCAAACCCAGGATCAACACCGAGCACCCTACTCTGCATTGGTGTAGACTTCCTGGACTTCATCATTGTCTTCGAGTTCTTCAATTAATTTTTCTAAAACTTTTTCATCTTCCTCTGATAGGGGGATGGTGGTGTTTGGATTCCAAGAACCATTCTCCTTGCTAAAGGCCCAAGTAGCAGAGCCAGGAGCTGCAAGTTGGAATCCGTTTTTAGATAAAATAAATTTCACTTCTTGGGCAGCCTTGTTTCTGTTAGCGGTGAGGGCTTCGATTACGAGGGCGGAGCCACCAGGGCCATAACTTTCGTAAGTTATAGCTTCAAGTTGTTGGCTATCTGCCTCTGAGCCCTTCTTAACAGCCCGCTCAATGTTGTCGGCGGGCATGTTGTACTCTCGAGCCTTATCAATAGCAGCGCGCAAGATGGGAGAGGTGGTGTCGCCATTAACTTGTTTTGATGCTGTCGAAATTAATTTTGCCATCTTGGAAAATATTTTAGACTTAGCAGCATCAGTGCCCGCCTTCTTATGTTTAATCTTCGACCATTTGTTATGTCCGCTCATAGAAGTTTCTTCTGAAGATTTTTTGGGAAAGGTTTCCCAATGTGTTTGAACCCGTGTTCGGTGAGTGCGCGGCCGCGACTAGTGCGCTCTAGTAGTCCTAATTGCAAGAGATATGGTTCGTTAAACTCTTCTAGCGTTGCCTCTTCTTCTGAGAGTGCTGCAGCAAGAGTGGATAAGCCAACTGGACCGCCACCGAACTTCTCAGCGATTGTGTGAAGAAGCATTCTGTCCGAGGGTGAGAGTCCCTTCTCGTCTATGCCTAAGAGTTTGAGGGCCGCCTCTACCGACTCTTTATTAAGAATTCGCTTCTCCACTTGGGCGAAGTCGCGAGCACGCTTGAGGAAGTAGTTCGCTGTGCGGGGAGTGAAGCGTGATCGCTTGGCAATCTCCTTCTCGGCACCTTCTTCTATATTCACTCCCAATATTTTTGCCGAACGGCGTAAGATCTCCGCAATCTCATCTTCTGTATAGAACTCGAGTCGGAAGACTCCACCCGAGAAGCGTGAGCGCAGGGGAGAAGAGATCATGGCGACTCGAGTGGTAGCGGCAAGAAGAGTGAAAGGAGGGAGTTCGAGTTGCAAGGTTCTCGCCGATGGGCCCTTGCCTATAATGATATCGAGTACCCCCGACTCCATAGCTGGGTAAAGGACCTCTTCAATAGACTTATTGAGGCGATGAATCTCGTCAATGAAGAGGATCTCTCCTGCTCCTAGGTTTGTAAGTATAGAGGCTAGGTCGCCCACTCTCTCTATCGCTGGTCCCGAGGTTACCTTAAGTGCACGACCAGTCTCCTTAGCAATGAGATGAGCAAGGGTGGTCTTGCCGAGGCCCGGTGGACCATAGAAGAGTACATGTTCAGGTGCAGAGCCACGCGCATTGGCGGCCTCTATGAGGATTTTTAAGTTGTTTTTTATCGCCTTTTGCCCGATGTAGTCAGACCAAGTAGAAGGTCGGAGCTCTGAGTCGAGAAAGGTAGGATCCTGGGGTTTACTTGACATAAAAACTATTATATGCTAAACTAGAGTTGAAAGTAACAGAGCTCTTCGGTAATATCCAGATCATAAATCTCTAAGCAACGGACCATTTTCTGAGGATTCTTTTGGTTCTTGCGAAAGCAAGCTACTGAAAGTCTCCCTTAAGAGAATAGTTTAGCTTTTGCTTAGAGATTTATGTGCTGGATCTCAATCTATTTGGCAAAGCCAAGTAAAAAAGAGACCTCCACCCCTTATTATTCACGAATTGGAATTTGGGGCAAACAAGTTATTCGACTGAAGACAGATCGACGACTCGGTCAAGTTCTTCAAGCGTTGTACGCCCCTTGAGAACCTTAATCACACCATCTTCGGCAAGGGAAAGTAGCTTTTCTCCCTTGGCGGCCTCGCGGATATCCCGCTCTGAGGGGTTCGCGATGACGGCCTTTTCTATATTCTCGTTCACTACTATGGCCTCGAAGATGCCAATTCTGCCCTTAAACCCGATACCTCCACACTCTGGGCACCCTACTGGCTGCCAGACACTACCCCTCTCTAGCCCTTCTAGATAAGTTTGGTCAGCGACGTTGTTCAAGATATTATCTATGCGCTTCTTGGCCTCCGGTTTGAGAGGTATCAACTTCTTACAAGCATCACAGAGCGTACGCACCAAGCGTTGAGCAATGGCGATGTTAAGAGCGGAGCTTATAACTTTAGAATTTACGCCGAGATCAAGTAAGCGAGGGAAAGAACCTGCGGCATTGTTGGTGTGCATGGTCGAGAGCACAAGGTGACCGGTAAGAGCGGCATTGATCGCTGTGGTAGCAGTCTCCGGATCTCTTATCTCACCGACCATGATGACATCAGGATCTTGCCTAAGAGCACTCCTAAGACCTTCGGCGAAGGTGTAACCCTTCTCTGGGTTAGTCTGGGTTTGGACAATACCTTCGAGATGGTACTCAATCGGGTTTTCAATAGTCACGACCTTAATGTCTGGTTTATAAATCTTTTTTAAGAACGCATAAAGGGTCGTGGTCTTGCCAGAACCTGTAGGACCAGTTGTAAGGATCATGCCGTTGGGCTTGCCAAGCTCCTTCTCAATAATCTTCAAGAGCCGCTCGTCTATACCCAAGTTTTCGAAACCAATCTGGATAGTATCGGGGTTTAGGATACGGAGCACGACAGACTCGCCGTATGGTCCAGGGAGAAGTGAGGTACGCACCTCAATCTCAGTATCACGAAGCTTGATGGAGAAGCGGCCATCTTGAGCCTTCTCCTTGATATTCAGCTTGAGTTCGCTTATGAGCTTGATCCTTGAGAGTAAGAGATCAAATGTTTCTAGATCGAAGTGGAGTATGTCGGTGAGTACGCCATCCAATCTATACCTGAGGCGGAGTCCAGTCTCTTCTGGCTCCAAGTGGACGTCGGATGCCTTGAGAGAAATACTCCCTGCAAGTATGATTTCTAAAATTTTGGAGATCCGGTAAGAGCGCTTCATGCCGAGCACATCTCCAATAAGCTTCTTGATGTCTTCGAGGGAGGAAACCTTCTTAATAATTTCTAAAATTTCTTCGTTTGAGATGTCCAGGGCGCCAGACTTAGTCTCGAAGGAGTATGAGAGATCCTTGTAGCGCTCCCAGACGCGATTGAGGCTTCCATGCGAAACCATAAACACCTCTGGTGTGTAGCCACGGCGCTTGAAGTCTTCTATCGCTTCTAAGGTTTTCGGATTTTGGGGAGAGAGCACAGCTACGTCGATGTTCTTGTCGGTGGCATTGAAGACCGCTAGATCTGCGGCGCGCGCATCGGCCTCTTTTATAACCCGTAGAGCGTCGATATTAATAGGGTGGCTGGAGAGATCAAGATAGGGGACTCCGTGGCGGCTGGATAAGTTTTCTGCTAGAGCTTCTTCCTCCTTTTCGTAGAGCTGTCTCACTCGCTCATCCTGCTTCTCTTCGTCGAATTGAACCATGCACTAAGTGTATCAGTTTTGGGCTCAAATTAGGGCTAAATTATGCACTTGACAAATAAGATAATAGGGTGTATAATGGTAATAGAAGGAGACAGATCATGATTAAGGCCTTTTGCGGCTGCATCGTGTGCTGCATTCTCGCGGGGTTCGTCTTCGCAGGGTGTGCTACGCGGGTCATCGAACTGCCGAATGGCACTATCGTAAGGGATAAGGTGCCGCTGGCTCAGGTCGGAGTGGTCAAAGGTTTTCAGAATAACTGTGCCCCGAGGCTCGAGATCTGGAATGCCTATGGTCGGATGGTGGGGAACCTTGCATATGGCAGGTTCGCCTCTCTCCCTCTTGAGTCGCGCGCCTTTAGTGGCTCTTCGCGTGAGGTCTACGCTCTCATCAAGGCCTTTGCGGATGTCGACGGCCAAGTGTTTGTCGGCTCTCGAGAAGTGAGAGAGTGGGTGGATACTTACAACGGGACTAGGGAGGCTGGAACCATCCAGATTGACCGACTCGATTCACCTCAAGGGGTGCGATGCCCCAGCCAGGTTCGTTAATACGTTAGCCAAAGGGCGGGTCCGAAGACCCGCCCTTTCTTAATGCCAAAATGTTAAAATGCCGACATGAAAGCCACCGTTATCGCTCTCCAAGGGGAATTAGGCTCCGGTAAGACCACTTTTGCCCAAAATTTTGGCAAAGTGATGGGGGTTGTAGAGAATATGATTAGTCCCACTTTTGTAATAATGAAAATCTATCCAGTAGATTGGCGCGGCTTTAAGAAACTCATTCACATTGATGCTTATCGGCTAGAAAAAGAAGAAGAGCTCTTGAATCTTGGCTGGGAGGAGATTGTGGAGAATCCGGACAACATCATACTCATCGAGTGGCCTGAGAGAGTTCCCAATTTAATACCAGAAGATGCAAAGACGATCCAATTCAAACATGAAAAGTAAAGAAGTTAAAAAATTAGTTCTTCTTGATTCTCACGCTATCATCCATCGTGCGTATCATGCTCTGCCAGAATTTGCGACAGCCCAAGGCGAGCCGACTGGTGCTCTCTACGGTCTCTCAGCAATGCTCATAAAACTCATTAACGATCTTAAACCAGATTACATTGTTGCCGCTATCGATCTACCTGGGCCTACTTTTCGTCACGAAGCAGCCGAAACTTACAAAGCGACGAGAGTAAAGACCGAGGATGCTCTTGTTACGCAACTCGAGCGAGCCAAGGATGTGATCCGAGCTTTTGGTATTCCAATATATTCCTGCCCGGGCTTCGAGGCTGACGATGTTATCGGCACTATTGTAGAAGAGGCTAAAAGCTCTAAGTTAGAAATTATTATTGCTTCCGGCGATATGGATACTCTGCAGCTTGTCGATGGTAAGTTGGTGCAAGTCTACACTTTGCGCAAGGGTCTCACCGACACTGTTACTTATGATGAGAAAAAAGTTTTAGAGCGATACGGCTTCGCGCCGAAAGTCCTTATCGATTACAAAGGTCTTCGTGGTGACCCTTCAGACAACATTGCCGGAGTAAAAGGTATTGGGGAGAAGACAGCTACTACCCTTGTTCAAGAGTTCGGCACTATAGAAGAAATTTATAAAGTATTGAAGAAGAATCCCGAGAAGCTTAAGTCGGTGGGAATCTCTGATCGTATGATAGAGATATTGAAAGAGAATGAGGAGGAGGCACTCTTCTCGAAAACTCTAGCTACAATTCGCGTCGATGCTCCTATCAACTTCTCCTTACCAGAAAGTTGGCGAGAAAATATTGATATAGAAAAGTTGCTTAACCTCTTCGAAGAGCTTGAGTTTAGGACGATGGGGGATCGAGTGAGGAAGCTTTTGGGCGATAGCGGCTCAAGTGGGACGAATTCCGCCGTCTTTACCCGGCCTGGCCGGGCTCCGACGCCGGACGGAATTGTGCCCACTTTCGCCGCAAAAAAAGAGACTTCTTCTCCGGAAGAGAAGGAGCTTGGGTTAATGCTCTGGGTGGTGGATTCCAATAAGACTAACCCTACACTCGAAGATGTTCTTCGCTTTACTAAGACGAAGACGCCAGATGAGGCACGCAAGGTCTTGGAGAAAGAGCTTGATAAGCGCAAAGTGAGGAAAGTTTTTGAAGATATCGAGAAACCAGCTCTGCCTATAGTCGAGGTGATGAATGAGCGCGGGGTCAAGATCGATAAGAAGAACCTGGAGGCCCTAGGTAAGGAGTATCACAAGGAGCTCGCGAGCTTGGAGAAGAAGATCTGGAAGGAGGCGGGAGAAGAATTTAATATAAATTCTCCAAAAGTTTTGTCAGAAATACTTTTTAGTAAGCTCGGTCTTGCAGGTAAGAACCAGAAGAAGACTCCCACTGGAGCTCTCTCGACCAAGGAGTCGGAGCTCGAGAAGCTTCGCGATAAGCACCCTATCATCGGTTCTGTCTTGGAGTATCGCGAACTCTCTAAGCTCCTCTCTACTTATATAGATGCGATCCCGCCTCTGCTCGATAAGCACTCCCGCTTGCACTCCACCTTCATCCTCACCGGAGCGGCCACTGGTCGTATGGCCTCGAACAATCCCAATCTCCAAAACATTCCCAACAAGACTCCACTTGGACGCGCCATACGCCACGCCTTTGTACCAGAAAAAGGTTTTAAACTTCTCGCCCTCGACTACTCCCAGATCGAGTTACGTATCGCCGCGATACTCTCGGGTGATAAAAAATTGATTGAAATATTTAAAAATGGGGAGGATGTCCACTCTGGAGTGGCGATGCGCGTGTTTAAGGTCGGGGAGAAAGAGGTAGATAAGGGTATGCGCATCAAGGCCAAGACCATCAACTTCGGTATCCTCTACGGTATGGGGGTGAATGCACTCAAGGCAAATCTTGGTGTAGATAGGAAAGAGGCACAAGAGTTCTATAACCAATATTTCGAAACCTTTACCGGACTTGCGAAGTATCTCGAAGAGGTAAAAAAGGATGCAGAGAAAAAAGGTTATACCGAGACTGTGTTTGGTCGTCGCCGCTACTTCGCTGGCTTCAACTCTCCGCTACCATATGTTCGTGCCCAAGCAGAGAGGATGGCTATCAATGCGCCTATGCAAGGTACTCAAGCTGACCTCATAAAGATTGCTATGAAAAAGATTGATGAGTATATAAAGAGCGAGAAGATATCTGAAAAGGCGCGTCTCATCCTCCAGGTGCACGATGAGTTGGTGTATGAGGTAGAAGATGCTCTAGTACTAAAGCTTGCCAAAGAATTTAAAAAGATAATGGGGAGTGTATATCCAGAAGACAAAACTCGTGGGGTGCCTATTATTGCTCAAGCAGAAGTTGGTGAGAATTGGGGAGAGATGAGAAGAATATGACAGAAGAGTTTTACCACAAAGATTTGTTTGGGCAGGTAGTGGATATTGATCTTCTCGCCGAAGAAGATGAGGAAGAGAAACCTCTCTTCGACAAGAAGGGTCGAGAGTTCAACATCTTCGCTCTTACCGATGCCTTAGGCGCGCGAGATAAGAAGCGAGCTTGGATCATATACCAAGAAGCGCTTGCGGCTGGGCTTGTAGCGGACGAAATATTCTTTAAGCTTGTCTGGCAGGTGAAGTCTCTACTCTTAGCAGCTAAAACGAAGAGTGTCGGGGAGACCGATATGAAGCCCTTTCCTTATAATAAGGCAAAAGGTTATCTGAAAAATTTTAAACTTGAGGAGTTAGAAGACCTTTCGCAACAATTGGTCGAAGGTTATCTATTGGCCCGCCAAGGTAAGGGAGAAATAGAGACGCTGATCGAAAAAATTCTTTTAAAACTCTAGTCCCCCCACCAGGAATCGAACCTGGGACCTTCTCCTTAAAAGGGAGCTGCTCTACCGGCTGAGCTATGAGGGGAATTCTAAAAGATTACAATTCTTAGAGTGGGATGTCTATTGCGTAGGCGCCGGCGCCAGTAAGTAGTAGAGAAACAGATATCACAAGTATAAGAAGGTAGAAGACAAGGTCGCGTTTGAGTAGTGCGCGGTCGCGCCATTCTACAGCGAGCTCAATGCCGGTAAAGATAGCAAAGGCGAGTGAAGCTATCTGAGTCCAAAGGCCGATAATCAAGAGGATTCCACCGGCAATTTCGAGAATTGCATATATAGGTACGAAGAGGGTGGTCGGGCGTAGACCAAGAGTCTCAAACAAGCTCATCCAGCGCTCTTTCTCACCTCGGAGCTTCAAGAAACCAAGGTCGATGAAGATGAGACCCAAGACCACTCGCAAGAGGAAGGGGCCGAGAAGTGAGAGGGCTAAGAGTTCTGGGAAGGGGTTAAGCATTTTTATATATTAGCATATACATCGCTACGCCTGCGGCGACCGAGACATTGAGGGACTCCTTCATGCCTTCCATTGGGATCTCTACTATAACTTCGCTAGCTTCAAGAGCTTCTTTAGATACTCCCTCTGTCTCACTGCCAACGATAAGAGCAAGCTTATCTTGAGGCTTAAATTCTTTTAATCTTTGCGCGCGAGGGTCTTGCTCGAGTGAGATAACTTGGAATCCCTGATCTTTAAGTTCGGTAATGACGGGCAAAATATTTTTTTCATATTGCCATGGAACAGTTTTCTCTGCCCCTAAAGAAACTTTGGCGAAATCCTTCCTCTCTCGACCGAAGCGATCGAGTGGGGCAGGAGTAGTGCCTATAAGGTAAATCTTCGAAACTCCGAAGCCATCTGCTGTGCGAAAGATAGACGCAGTGTTCTCTACACTCCGTAGATTTTCTAAGATTAGTACTGAGGTTCGATCTTTCATAATATTTATTTCTGACAATTAGGGCAGAAGATGGTGGTGCGACTTTGTATGATGGTTTTAACCAGAGGTTTACCACAATTGGGGCAAGGTTGGTCCTCTTTACCATATACTTTATGTTCTCGAGCATAGTTGCCGCGGGTTTCGTCGAGTAATCGGTATGTGGCTACTGAAGAACCACCTACCTTTACCGCCCTTTTCATGATCCGCAAAATTGCTTTATATAAGTTCTCGACCTCAGTAGGTCCGAGAGATAGGGCGGGGCGCATAGGTCTAATCCTTGCTTCAAAAAGGCTTTCGTCTGCATAAATATTACCGAGACCCACGACGATCTCTTGGTTCATAAGCACTGCCTTGATCTTACTCTTCTTATTCTTGAGAGATTCTAAGAGATACTTCAAAGTAAATTGGGGATCGAATGGCTCAAGACCATAAAGTTCGAAGTGGTTAGCTTTCTCGAACATCTCTACGGTAGGGTAGTAGAGGAGATAGCCGAACATGCGAGTGTCGTTGTAGTAGAGAGTACCCTTCTCAAGATCGAAAATGATATGAGTATGTTTGTTGGGCAATACACTTTCTGAAATCTCGATTGGATGGCCACCAATAATCTTCTCCCCCTTTCTATCTTTAGCTTGATATACGAACTGGCCGGACATCTTGAGGTGGACTAGCATTACCTTGCCGCTTACGAATCGGAAGATAAGGTTCTTGGCTCTACGCTCTACTGCCCAAATGTGCTCATTCTTGAGACCCTCTTCAAACTCACGAGCCTTCTTATTCGAAGCTGTGCGGACATTGCCCTTACCAGAAACAAGTTTAGGTTTGCGCACTTCTACCCGCAGTACTTTCTGTCCTACAATATTCCTCTCAAGACCAAGTCTAAGATTTTCTACCTCCGGCAGTTCAGGCATAGAAAAAGCGTAGCATTCATGAGTGATTTCAATCTATTGATTATTTATATTAAATGTGATATAATAAAAAATAGAGGTGTGTATGAGAGTGACTCTCCCTGCAGTAATTTCGGACGAGCGAAGTGGAAAGGCCTTCATCCAAAGTCTTGAGGTAAAGGGCTTTACGGTTGGAACACATGCGCGAAAGATTTTACTTAGTGAGGACTTTCGAGCAACCACGGGCGTTCGATACGACTCTGTGATGATCGGAAAAGAAGATTTCAACACTGGGCTTCCGTATCCGCCTATCGAGTTTGGTGCTCTTCTGCGAGAGTGTGTTACTGACGAGCTTATGGCCAAACACGACGTCACTATTCTTCTCGTCAGGCATGCTCCTGTCATTCTCTATGACAATAGACCTTGGGTTCTAGGTCTTTGTCGAGATGGTGGTGGGAAGAAGCTTGCTGGCTTCAGTCTTATGGGTTCCATAATTCAGATGCCGAATGACCGAGGGATTGCCTACCTCGTGCCTTAAGGAACTCTTTTAAAGGTGCGCCACATGTGGCGCACCTTTCTTGTATAATTTAGGTATGGAAAATAAAAAGGTCACTGCGCTGGATGCGATACGAGCGTTTTATATAGGTAATGAATTATTGGGGGATGTATTTAAGGCGGTGGAAAAAGATAGGAGTATTAATATTGAAACTGAAATTAAAAAGGTTGTAACCAAAGCGAATAAAATTTCAAAAGAAAAATTATTGAGATACCATCTAGATAACTGGCATCCAAGATATGACAACTATTTTAATTCGAGTTGGGAGTTGAAAGAAGTTGAACTAAAGGATTGTGGAGTGTGGCCTAAGATGGGAGGTTTACCTATAGAAGCTACTACGGGATGTGTTTTGGATACAGTTACATTTATAAAACCTTATCTTGAAGACAAAAATAAATTAACACTCAAAACAAGCAGAATTTTGTACATAGAAGAGATGATGAAATACGCAGAATTAATTACTAAGCATATCCCGATTGTTGTTATGGAAGATGGGGTTATTCGGCATCATAAACTTATTAAATCTTCTGAGAAGAAACTATATAGCAAGTGTAAATATGATATAGATGATGGAAATCACAGGGCAATCGCGTACGGATTATTAGGAAAAGATAAAATTCTGGCTCTTGCTGGAAGAAGAATTTATAAAAGTAAATTGTTGTACTAATCTCTACTAGTAGATAGAAGCTTCAGAGCCGCCTTCACACGTTCGGAGGCGCTGACAACATCCTTGGGAACTTTTTTAAGGGCGTCGCGGGCATCGCGCTCGCTGTAGCCGAGAGATACTAGGGCCTCGAGGGCATCGCCTTCGGCCTTGGCATGGGCAGAGCTTAGAGATATATCTCCCTTCGCTCCCTTCAACTTATCTTTGAGTTCGAGCACGATCTTCTCGGCATTCTTCTTGCCAATGCCGGAGACTCGAGTGAGGTAGCTTGTGTCTTCGCTCGCTACAGCTTGGCGCAGCATTGCAGTAGAGGCCACGTTCAAAATATTCAAGGCAGTACGCGGGCCAATACCAGAGATAGTGATGAGGAGCTCGAAGGTCTCAAGTGACTCTCGGTCGAGGAAGCCGAAGAGCTCTATCGCGTTCTCTCTCACGACCATATGAGTCCAGAGGAAGATAGGGGAGCTTGGAGTAGCCTCGAGAGCGGTATCGGTAGAGACCAGGACCTTATAACCGACACCCCCGACGTCTACGACTAGAGTGTTCAAATCCTTCTGTCTCACCGTTCCCGAAAGGCTTGAAATCATGGTGTCATTAGTGTAGCATCTCTCCCATGGCAATTACACAGAATGCAAAAAAGGCTCATCGCGCCTCTCTCCGAAGGCGCACATTCAACTTGCGACGCAAGGACAATATTTCTAAAAACATAAAATCTTTCAAGAAGCTTGCTGCCGAAGGTAAGGCCAAGGAAGCTGAGACTCTTATACGCGCTGTCCAGAAGGCTCTCGACAAGGCCGTAAAGGAGAAAACTATTAAGAAGAATACAGCTAGCCGCCGCAAGTCTCGTCTTTCTAAATTAATTAAAAAGGCTTAAGCTGTATTTGTTTCTGCTCCCATCGTTCAATGGATAGGACATAACTTTGCGGAAGTTAAAATGTAGGTTCGATTCCTACTGGGAGCACTTTAGAACCCTAGATACTCGAGGATTTTTTCTACGAAAGGTAAGGAGTGGAACTCTTCTTCCAAGACTCCGCTTAGAGCTGTATGAATAACATCAAGATTAGCTTCTACATCAAGGGGGATCACTATTAGAGGCATAAACATTTTCTTAGAGCGAAGAATGATCTTAGGATGAGAGTGTAGGTGATCGATCCAGAAATATTTTAGAGTCTCATAGGGGTAATGAGTTTTGCCACGAGTGACTCCTCTCTCATCTACTACTACGTGTACATGTTCTGGAGGTCTATTAATGAAGAGGGAGAGGGAGAAGGCTCCTACGAGTATTAGGAGCGCCAATATAATATTGCCGAAGATGATAGCCACTACCGCGAGAGCTACAGACATGATACCCACAGCCCAGAACCAATCTCTGTTCCTCTGCTTATGCTCATACTCATGAGCATCCCACTCAATTCTAAAAGGTTTTGGCATTAACAAAATTATACTACTTTACCGAACTTCCTGGTGACACCTCTTTCTCTGGTGTGAGGATAACGGGCATTCCATCATTGTCTGCGGCCATGATCATAGCTTGACTCTCTAGATCCATGATCTTCCGTGGTTCAAGGTTTGTTACGAAAGAAGCACTTCTTCCTACAAGAACTTCTGGTTCTGGATAAGACTTCGCAATCCCAGATATAACTTGCCGAGGGGATGCTTCGGCGAAATCTACAGAGAGTTTGAGGAGCTTCTCTGAGCCCTCGACCTTCTCAGCAGAGATAATCTTGCCAATCTTTATCTCAACCCTTACGAAATCTTCGATATTTATCATTTTATTATATTTGCGGAGGAGGTGAGATTCGAACTCACGGTCCCTTGCAGGACTCCGGTTTTCAAGACCGGTGCACTAAACCACTATGCGACTCCTCCAACGCCTACTCTACTCACTTTTCTCGACGACTTCAACCTTATACTTCGGTGCAACGGTGAGGAGGTAGACGATCTCGAGAATACCGAAGCTGTTGACGATGAGGATCGCGAGGAACCAGTACTTCTGTCTCAGACCCGCGGCCTTCCATAGACCTAAGCCTTTCCAGATAAGAGACCAAACGAGTACTACTGCAATAACAAGAGGGTGCACCAATACATTGGGAAGATAGTTTATAAATTCCTTAGTCATGAGAGTCATATATCAATTATACTATAATTGATATATGAGAATTATGGCTATAGATTATGGCTCCAAGAGAGTCGGCATTGCCTCTACAGATGAGAGCGGCCGCTTCGCTCTGCCTCGTATGGTGTTAGACAACGACGGTAAGCTTGTCGATAAGGTGGTTGCCTTCAAAGATGACAATAATATAGAGCAAGTGGTTATAGGGGAGTCCAACAACCTAAGAGGCAAACCCAATCCTATTCAAGTCAAAATCGAAGAGTTTAAAAAGAGTTTGGAAGAGCGTGGCGTCGACACTCTCTTACATCCAGAAGTTTTGACAACGCGTGAAGCTAGGCAGTTGCAAGGCAATACAGAGATGACCGATGCCTCTGCGGCGGCTCTAATTCTTAAAAGTTTTATAGACACGATGTATAATAAGAGGGATGAGTAGCACTCTTAAGGTAAAGCAACGAGCCTTCCTCAATCTTTTCCCTGCGCCAGAGTTTCTAATGCTCTCCACCTCGGGCGTGTCTATTACCGACTACGATACTAAGTTTGTGGAGTTGAAGAGAGAAGTGCTTGGTGATGGCTTCCGGCTCGTCCACTCAAGTCAGAGTATGAATCCTAAAGGTGCTGTCACTGGCGGACTTGTCACTCGAGGTGAGGAGATCATCTCTATATTGAAGGAGATTAAGTCGCACCATCATATCCGCTACACCCGCGCCACCCTCCCAGACGAAAGGTCTTATGTTTTTACCGCCACCATCGACCGTGTACCTAAGGAGTCGATGAGAGATGCAGTGGCCTTCATCGTCGAGGAGAATGCCCCGGTGTCTCTTCTAGACTCGGTCTTCGACTTCACAGTAGTAGATAAGCAGCCAGACAAATTCAAGGTGGCCGTCTCTGTCTTGTCTAAAGATATTGTGAGTACTTACATAGACCTCTTCGAGCGCGCAGGGATTACCCCAGTCTCCTTCGACGTAGAGTCTCAAGCTATAGCTCGCGCGGTTATTCAGCGGGGAGACAAGACTCCTTATCTTCTTATCAATTTCTACCAATACAAAACTGGTTTCTACATTGTAGAGAATGGGGCAGTGCAGTTTAGTACCACGGTTGCTCTTACAAGCGATGTGGGGGCAGAGATGAGGAAGGTCCTCACCTTTTGGGAAGCACGCCACTCCTCTCTAGACACTCCTCACAAGATTGAGAAAGCTTTTTTGTGTGGGAAGAGAGTCGATAACGACTTCGTAGCGAGCTTCGGAGATTACAAACTGAGTTATGAGCGAGCTGATGCCTGGGTCAATCTATCTGCTTCTTCTAAAGTGAATCTCTCACCAGAGATTAGAGATGAGTCTCTCGACTACGCCGCCGCTATTGGCTCAGCTCTCTCCGGGCGCAAGACTAAACATGTTTAAACTTCTAACAGACGAAGAGCGAGTCAAGGTAGAAGGCGAGTACTCTCGCCGCCGACTTATCATGATTCTTATGACTCTAAGTCTAGTCCTTCTCATTGGGATTATCGGACTCCTCCCTTCTTATATGATGTCGAATGTGCGCCTCGATGAGGCTAAGGGCCGGGTCGAGAGTCTCTCCGAGGTGCGTCCCAACAGGTCTAGTGACCCAGAAGCTTGGCTCAATACTATTAATAAGAAGTTACGAGTACTCTCGCCCATACTCGACAAGGACAAGCCCTCCCTTGTGATAGATAAGGTTATTAAGGAGAGAGTCGAGGGTATTACTATAGAGAGCCTAACTTGGCTCAAGGATAAGGAGAAGATCAAGGTCATCGCCGGTGGTATAGCTAAAGATCGTAAGACTCTTATCGCCTTCCGCGACAAGGTGGGAGCGACAGGCTACTTCACCGGGGTGGTGTTGCCCTTCTCCAACTTGGCCGAAGATGAGGATATCAACTTCCAAATGGAGCTAACGCCAGATCTTGCTCGCTTCAAAGAGGCGACTACTACAACGCCACGATGACTAATACAAAATTTTCTCTCATATTGATGGCATTCGTCACCCTTATCCTTATGGGGATACTGGGCTTTGGTCTCTGGCAGATTAAGACCAAGAACAACCAAGCCTCAGAACTCTTGCACGAAGCCGAGCACTTGGCCGAAGTAGATGTGCTTACGCAATTTATCCAGACGGTCCAAGCTGAAGCAGGACAATCTCTTAGAACATTCGACAGCCTGACTCTCTCGAGTGCTAAGCTCGTCTCCTTCATCGAGAGTATTGAGGGAGTGGGGAAAGAGCTTGGGCTTGAGGTCAAGATTGTCTCCGTAGATAGAGTAGAAGTTAAGGACTCTCCCGAACCTCCGACATTTAAGATTGCGATAGATACAAGTGGATCGTGGCAAGGGAACTTCTCCTATCTTGCGGCTATTGAGAGCTTGCCTACGAGGGTGATGGTGGAGAGTATCAATCTTTCTAAGGCTGAGGAGAAGGGGTGGCAGTCGCGCATAGTAGTATTAGTACACTCATTCGACTAACATGGCCGACACTCCAAAAAAGTTTAATCTCAACTTCAAACTGAACTTCCATTCAGGATACGACACAAGTGCTGAGACGGATTGGATGATCATCTTCCTCTCCGGCGTCACACTCTCTCTCGTGGTGATCGTTTTTGCGGCATATATGTTTGTCGGCATCGACCGGAGAGAAATTTTCGTAACTAAAGAAGATACGGACAACCAAGTAAAAACTTTTGATATCAAGAAGTTAGAAGAGACGGTGGAGTATTACGAAGGTAAGGCCATAGAGTTCGATAGGATAAAGAAGGGAGGTATCACTTCTTCAGATCCATCCATCTAATTGCTGTGCTCCCGGTAGGAATCGAACCTACATCAAGTCCTTAGAAGAGACCTACTCTATCCATTGAGCTACGGGAGCAGTTGAAGGTATGCTAGCATATTAAAATTCGTTTATGAATTCCCCTTTGAAAAATAAAACAGCGTGGATTACGGGAGGCAAGCGCATTGGCCAGGCTATTGCTGTGGCTCTAGCAGAGAGAGGAGCTAAGCTTGTAATAAGTTACAAGTCCTCACAAGAAGAGGCTCTAGAGATAGTAGAGAAAGTGCGACCTTATGGGATAGAGGTCCTCACCTTACAGGCTGATGTAACTAATAAAGAAAGTGTGATGGAAGCTGTAAAGAAGATTAGAGAGAAGTTTGGTAAACTCGACCTCCTCGTCTTGCTTGCATCCATCTTTAAGCCAGTGAAACTTGAAGATATTACGGAAAAAGATTGGGAGGCGAACTTCGCGGTCCACGCCAAGGGTACCTTCTGGCCTATTCAGGCAAGTTTGGACTTAATGCCTGCTGGTTCTCATATTGTTACTATCTCCGATCGTACTGCCATTGGTAGAGTTTATCCTGGCTACGCTCCATATGTAGTAACCAAGGGGGCAGTGGCATCTCTTACTCGAGCTCTCGCACCAGAACTTGGGGCGCGCGGCATTTTTATAAACTCTATTGCTCCCGGACCGGTATTAAGACCTCCTGATTTAACAGAGGTAGAGTGGCAAGAGACTAGAGATCAATCCATAATCCAATACCCCATCAATGACAAGGAGGCAGTAAATGAGTTTGTCGAAACAGTTTTGCGACTCGCTAGCGTGCGTTCTTCGGGATCTATATACCCACTCGACTTCGGGCAGTTGTGAGCACGAGAGGAGTTGAACCTCCACGGGATTGCTCCCACTGGAACCTGAATCCAGCGCGTCTGCCATTCCGCCACGTGCTCAGTGCAAAAAGAATACAACATATGATACCATCATGCCATTGCGGGATTAGCTCAGTTGGTAGAGCGCGTCATTTACACTGACGATGTCGGGGGTTCGAGCCCTCCATCCCGCACACTGTGATCGATCTAAGAGAATTTATTCTTTACGAAGATGTTGATATCGTAGCTATCAACAAGCCGGCAGGATTGGTGGTGCATTCCGATGGTAGGACAGTAGAGCCAAGTGTTTCTGAGTGGTTCATAGGTAAATATCCAGAGTCTAAAGATGTGGGCGAGCCCCTTAAGCTTGAGGGTAGGAGTGGGATGCCAGATGCTTTTATAGAGAGGCCGGGGGTTGTGCATCGCATAGATCGTGAGACATCTGGGGTGCTTCTCCTTACGAAGACTGCTGAGGGGCATGCGCATCTCAAGAGTCAGTTTCAAAAGAGAGAGATGGAGAAGATCTATCACGCCTTTGTATATGGCGAAGTAGAGAATGATAGTGGGGTAATCGATTTTAAAATTGGGAGGAAGATTGGCAACTTCCGCAAGTGGTCAGCAGAAGGTGATGTGAGAGGGCAAGTGCGAGAGGCTCTTACAGAGTACAAGGTGCTCAAGCGGACGGGTGATGAGAAAGCCACTTTCATAGAAGCGCGGCCGAAGACCGGAAGGACGCATCAGCTACGGGTGCATTTCAAGGCTATCGGTCATCCTGTCGTATGTGACAGGCTTTATGCTCCACATAGACAAACCATCCTTGGCTTCGAGCGCTTAGCACTACATGCTCGGAGTATCACTTTCAAAAATCTACAAAAGGAAACAGTCGCCATAGAGGCTCCGTATCCAATAGATTTTCAAACAGCCCTAGACTCAATAGCTTAATCTGTGTTAGATTAATGCTCACTTATATGGCGGGGAAAATCATTAGTCCAGTCGATATAGAAGCTCGCAAGAAGCTCGATCTCCGAGCTGGTGATACTGTGCGTGTCTGGCAGAAGATCCAAGAGAAGGGTAAGACCCGCCTCCAGGCCTTCGAGGGTTTGGTACTTGCTCGTAAGCATGGGTCTGAGTCAGGGGCGACCTTTACCGTCCGCCGCGTAGCCTCGGGTGTGGGCGTTGAGAAGATCTTTCCCCTCTACTCTCCAGTTATAGATAAAATAGAAATCCTCAAGCGCT
The DNA here is from genome assembly GCA_025450175.1 of Minisyncoccota bacterium. Lineage (GTDB taxonomy): Bacteria > Patescibacteriota > Minisyncoccia > Phycocordibacterales > Zambryskibacteraceae > UBA5004. Next base: position 40,657 of record JANWHY010000008.1, on the reverse strand, counting down.
CTAAGGTTCGTCGCGCCAAGCTTTATCACATCCGCGAGAAGGCAGCCAAAGAGATTAGTCGCCAGATGAGGAATATCCGTCTCGCCAAGGATACAGAAGAGGCTCCTGTCGAAGTTGAGGCCGAAGTAAAGTAAATTTCTTAGACTCGCGATAATTCTTTGTTAAGAATTTCGCTCTCTCGCGCCGTCGCACTGCGAGAGTCACGAAATTTACTTTACTTCGGCTAATTGTTATTGTAATCCTAAGCGCGGGTGTTGAAATTGGTAGACAAGCTACCTTGAGGTGGTAGTGCCCTTAGGGCGTGGAGGTTCAAGTCCTCTCCCGCGCACCAGTATTTAAATGACCCTCTTTTCTAAGCTAGAAGCATTTTTTGAAAAGTACGAGAGACATATTTCTTCGCTCTCGCTTGTGGGCGGCTTCATCTTCGATAGCTTCACTATAAGGAGAATCGATTTCTTATTTGAGAACCTGACCATCATCTTCTATCTGGTCTTATCGGGCATAAGCATCGTGCTCTTCAACTACTTCCGCGAATATCCTACAGAGAGGACCTGGCTCGTTAAGGTGCGAAGCTTCTTACCCTTCTTCATCCAGTTTGCATTCGGTGGTCTCTTCTCAGCTTTCTTTATCTTCTATACTCGGAGCGCGACGCTTGGCTCCAGTTGGTCATTTGTCTTTATCCTACTCTTCCTCTTGGTGGGGAATGAGTTCTTCAAGAATTATTATGAGAGGATCGTCTTCCAAACCTCAATCTATTTCATCGCGATCTTCTCCTTCTTCATCTTCTTCGTCCCGGTGATGATCAGTAGGATGGGCTCTATCATATTTCTTCTGAGTGGCCTGGTGAGTCTCGTCTTCATCATCCTCTTCTCGAAGATTCTAAAAAGATTTACCCCCTTACACTTCGATGTCAATAAGAAGAATCTCTCTCGCTCTGTCCTCTCGATCTTTGTCGTCATCAACATCCTCTACTTCACGAACCTCATCCCGCCTATACCTCTTGCTCTTAAAGACGCGGGCATTTATTACTCAGTCCAACGGATAGGCGATGACTATCTGGCTACCGGTAGAGTGTCACACTGGTATGACCGTCTCAGCTTCCTTCTACCACCGAAGATCTTAATAGCGCCGGGCCAATCTCTATACGCCTTTAGCTCTGTCTTTGCCCCCACTGATCTCAATGTAGAGGTAGTACATAATTGGCAGCACTTCGACTCGAGTAAAAGTAGGTGGGTCACTACTACCAAGATCGCTTTCCCAATCCGCGGGGGGCGAGATGCAGGTTACCGAGGGTTCTCTAAGAAGGAGAGTTTGGCGCCTGGCCTTTGGAGAGTCAATGTAGAGACCGAGCGAGGGCAGGTGATTGGCAGAGTAAAATTTCGTATAGAAGAATCTTCAGCTACGCCTGAGACCAAAGAAGAGCTTCTATAAAATATTAGGGCTTTAATATAAATCGGTAAGGTTTGTTGGCCCAACCCTCTTTGGCGTAGGCGACGCCAATACGGGGAGTACGGATGATACGTAGCTTCCTAGCTTCAATAGCTTCACTAGCTTGCTCGATCCAGAGGCCAGACTTTTTACCAAGTTTCTGACCATTTAACTTCTTATCAATATTGAGAGCTTTCGTTAGACGAGCGGGGCCAGAAACTTGATCTGTTCCTCGTATAAGGACTGCCGCGGGGAAGTCTTTCTCCTCTGTCACGATATTGAGCATCCAGTGCATGCCATAGGTGAAGTAGACGTAAATGGTGCCAGCTTCGTCGAACATTGGCTCGCATCGAGCTGTCCTCCCGCGCGATGAGTGGCAAGCTAGATCGTGCGGGCCAACATAAGCCTCGGTCTCGGTAATAACTTGGCGAATAATTTTCTTCCCATTTTTCCGCACTAAGACCTTCCCCAAGAGACCCCTAGCTACTACCAATGTCTTCCTCTCAAAAAATTCTGGTTTTAAAGTTTTTCCCATCCCGCATAGTATATGATATAAATGTTCGGTTGATGGTGCCTATGGTGTAGCAGCAGCACAAGAGATTGTGGATCTCTAAGTCCCGGGGCAGCACCGGGTAGGCACCCATGCAAAATACTCAAAAAGGTTTTATTGGATTACTCGCTCTCTTGATCGCCACATTTATAATGGCTTACTTGGCTTTGAAGATAATGCCAAAGTTCAGCATCTCCTCTCGCACCTCTCCTATACAAAGGACCGAATCCGGACAGTTCGAAGTTATCAATCAGGCTAACCATGCTAAAGAGCTACTAGAGCACAACTGGAATAAGGCCATAAATAATTAGTGGGTGTTATTTCTTTGTTATAATTCTCCCATGACTCCAGAAATTATTGCCTTCGATATAGATGGCACTTTGACTCGCTCCAAGTCTCCTATAGAAGACAATCCCAATGTCGATACCGACATGTCCGATCTTTTAAATAAACTCCTGGCTCGCTATAAGGTAGCTATTATCTCCGGGGCCTCCTTCAGTCAGTTTAAGAATCAGATCCTTACCCACCTGACCAAAGATGCGGATCTTCTCAAGAATTTATATCTCCTTCCAACTAACGGCTCTACCTTGTGTACCTATGGTGAGGAAGATTGGCAGTGCCCTCCCTCAGACCAACTCTCGGAAGATGAGAAGAAGAAAATTTATGAAGCCTTCGACAAGATGTTCGCCGAAGTGGGGTTTGTCATACCTCAACATGTCTATGGCGAAGTGATAGAAGATCGAGGTTCGCAGATTACCTTCTCGGCCTTCGGCCAGAGTGCACCTCTCGAGGTCAAAGAGGCTTGGGACAAGGACCACAAGAAGCGTGAGGAGATGATCACAGTCTTAGCTAAGTATCTGCCAGACTTTGCCTCTCACATTGGGGGAGCCACCTCTATAGATGTCACACGCAAGTGGATAGATAAGGCCTACGGCCTTGAGAAGCTCCTGAAGTACTTAGGCACAGAAAGTACACACCTCCTCTTCGTCGGTGATGAGCTCCAGCCCGGGGGGAACGACTCGCCAGCACTTAGAGTGGCGGGAAAGTGTATCGCTGTTAAGAATCCGGAAGAAACGAAGAAGATTATTCAAGGATTGCTGGTATAATTTATGCATGAGTATAGAGCCGTTTTCAGAAGAACGTCCTTGGGGAAGCTTCCGCACGTTTACTAAAAACTTGCCGAGCACCGTTAAAACCCTTTTTGTTAAGCATGGAGAAGCTTTCAGCCTCCAGAAACATAATCACAGAACCGAGTTCTGGCGAGTATTGTTGGGGAATCCAGAAATTACAATTGGTGATAAAATTATTAATGCCAAACCTGGTGATGAGTTTCATATTCCTCTAGAAACAAATCATCGTATTACTGCTACGAATGGAGACACGGAGGTTTTAGAAATTTCTTTGGGAGAATTTGATGAACAAGATATCGTAAGAATAGAAGATAAATATGGTCGCGTCTAAGAAAAATAAAAAAAGAAAAGTACAAAAGTCGCGAACTCGCGTGAAGGCAAAAAGAGTGAAGAGAAAAGCTAAAAAAGCTCCGGTCAAAAAACGTCTAGTTAAAAGGAAAGTTGTTAAGAAGAAAAAGGTAGTTCGAAAAGTACGTAAGACTTCAAAAAGAAAAGTAGTTAGAAGTAGGATTAAGTCTCGTATCAAGAAGTCGCGACCTCTAGATCTCCGCCGCGCGATGAAGAATCCTATTATCGGGCCCACCCCCAATTCTTATTGGGAGTCGGAGGCAGTGTTTAATCCTGGAGCAGTCGTTCACGGCGACAAGGTCCATCTCTTCTATCGCGCGCTCGGTCCTGACGGTGTCTCGCGCATTGGTTATGCCAAGAGCTCTGATGGAGTCCACTTCGACCATCGCGCTCCACATCCAGTCTTTGTTCCCGAGATGGCGGCTCTTGCCAAACAAGCCAAACATCATTTGCATACCTCCCCCGCGCGACTTTCTTATGACAGAGTACTCTATCAATCCGGTGGGGGATGGGGAGGATCGGAGGATCCGCGCGTGGTCAAGATTGATGACCGCATATACATGACTATTAATATCTTTAACGGTTGGCACTCCATCCGTGTGGGCGTAACATCTATAAGCGAAGAAGATCTTGATAGAGAGAATTGGAATTGGCGCCGACTCGTCTTCCTCTCACCAGAGAACCAGCGCCACAAGAACTGGGTCCTCTTCCCAGGCAAGGTTGGGGGTAAGTATGCCCTCTTCCACAACCTCCACCACTCAGATGCTAAGCGTGTGCGCATCCAATATCTAGATAACCTTGAGGAGACGCCAGAACCGTTTGAGAGTCCGGATCCACACTATCTTCCTGACCGCCATATGGCTTGGCACCATAGGACCCGTAGTGTTGGCCCTCCGCCTGTTAAGACAAAGTATGGCTGGCTCCTCTTCTACCACGCTATGGATCCTGAGGATCCCAACCGCTATAAGCTCGGCGTGCTACTCCTCGACTCCAAAGACCCGACCAAGATCCTCTACCGTTCGCGTTATCCAATACTCGAACCAGATGAGTGGTACGAGAATGACTGGAAGCCTGGCATCATCTATGCCTCCGGTGCTGTAGTGAAGGGAGACACACTCTTCATTTACTATGGTGGGGGAGATAAGTACGTAGGAGTGGCCTACACTTCTCTCGCTAAGTTTGTTGAGGAGTTGAGGAAGAGCGAGCACACAACCTTCTCTAAAAAAGTTTTTAAAGTCGGATAATTATGTTTGTCGTCAAGCGCTCACAAGATAATCCGATCCTCGCACCTCTCCGAGATCACCACTGGGAGGCTTCGGCCACCTTCAACCTCTCTCCGGTCAAGCGCGGGCGTTATATCTATGGAGTCTACCGCGCGATCTCTTCTCCAGATAAACTCCGCACCCCCGATAGAGTCTCTACTATAAGTATTGCTAAGAGTAGTGATGGGGCACACTTCGAGAACCGTAGACAGTTCATAGTCCCGGAAGCAGATTGGGAGGAGTATGGTTGTGAGGATCCTCGCATAACTTTCTTCGAAGGTAAGTATTATATTTTCTACACGGCGCTCCAGTATTTCCCATTCCGCGCAGAGGGGATCAGAGTAGCAGTGGCAGTCAGTGACGATCTCGAGACTGTCTCCGAGAGGCACTTGGTCACACCCTTCAATGCCAAGGCCATGACGCTCTTCCCCGAGCGTATTGGGGGCAAGGTGACTGCGCTCTTCAGTGCACATACCGATGGTTCCCCAGCTAAGACTTGTATCGTGCAAGTAGATGAGGTCTCGGATCTCTGGTCGCCTAAATTTTGGGAGAAGTGGCACGAGCACATAGATGATCACGTCATACAACTGCGTCGTAACGACTTCGACCATGTTGAGATTGGTGCCACGCCTGTGAAGACCAAGCACGGCTGGCTCCTCATCTACTCTCATATAGAAAAGTTTTTTCCGGCACCAGATGGCGAGTCGCCGAAGTTTGGTATAGAAGCCTTGATTCTTGATCTCGAGGACCCCAAGAAGATTATTGGTCGCACCACTGGTCCTATGATGGTGCCAGAGGAGCCTTATGAGGTATCAGGGTTTGTCTCCCACATCGTCTTCCCATCGGGGGCTATTCTAAAAGACGATATTTTGAATATTTATTATGGAGCGGCCGATACCACTACTTGCCTTGCGCATGTGAGCCTAAGTGATCTCATCTCAACTATCCATCCAGACACAAGTAGTCGATGGCACTTCAAGAGAGTGGAGCATAATCCGGTACTCCTACCTCTCCCTCTGCATGCCTGGGAGTCTAAGGCCGTCTTCAACCCTGCTTCGCTTGAGCTTGATGGCACGATCCACATCTTGTATCGAGCTCTTTCTGAGGATAATACTTCTACTATTGGTTATGCGACGAGTCGTGATGGTGTGACTATTGCCGAACGCCTGCCCGAGCCCATCTACACTCCTCGTGAAGACTTCGAGACGAAGAAGATTGAGAATGGCAATTCTGGTTGCGAAGACCCTCGTATTACGAAAATCGGTACACACTTATACATGTGTTACACCGCTTTCGATGGGATTGGTCCGCCACGAGTGGCTGCTACATCTATCGCGGAGAAAGACTTCTTAGTCAGGCGTTGGAAGTGGAGTAAGCCTGTACTCATCACTCCTCCCGGCGTTGACGACAAGGACACGTGTATTCTCTCCGAGAAGGTGGATGGCAAATACATGATTCTTCACAGGATTGGTACTGACATTTGTGCCGATTATGTGAAGACTCTCGACTTCAAGAAGGAGGCGGTGAACAAGTGTATCAAGATCTTCGGTCCGCGCTCTGGCATGTGGGACAGTGCTAAGGTGGGTATCACTGCTCCACCTGTGAAGACCAAGCACGGCTGGCTCCTTCTATACCATGCTGTCTCGGAGCGGCATCACACTTACCGGATTGGAGCAGTACTTCTAGATAAGAACGATCCCACTATTGTCCTCTCGCGCTCTGCTGATCCAATCTTTAGTCCCGAAGAAGTCTGGGAACGAGAGGGGATTGTAAACAATGTGGTCTTCCCATGTGGGATGGTGCTCCGCGATGGGCTTATCTATATCTATTATGGTGGAGCAGACAAGGTGGTGGGAGTAGCCACTATGGAGCAAAAGATTATAGAAGATGCTCTGTTGAAAGAGCTCAACCACTAGAAAACTTTTTGTGGTAGGCTTATTGCTATATGTTACCGCTCTGGGCAAAAAATATTCTTTTCCTCCTCGTTTACATGATCTCTGGATTGGTCTTGGTGGTGATTATCGAAGGACTGGTCAGTGGCACTGATCTCATCCCTCTCAATACTGCTGTAGAGAAGGTGATCGTAGGTATGCGTACACCCATACTCACCACTCTCTTGGTGAAGGTGACTCAACTTGGGAATCCCTTTGTTCTCTCTTCAGCGACCCTCTTTGCTGCGACTATCCTCCTCGTCAAGCGTAGAGCGTACGAGGCTATACTCTTTGTGGTGGCGATGATGGTGGCCACCACCTCACTCGTAGTCTTTAAAAACACTTTTCAGATTACTCGGCCAATTTCTGATATTTATACGGCCAGTGGCTGGAGCTTCCCCTCGGGACATACCACTATCGCTACCGCTTTCTTCTTTATGCTGTCTTACACTTTTTTTGCTAAAATGAGGACTCTCGCGAGAAAGATTGGCTTAGTCCTAGCTTCAATCGGAGCCACAATCCTCGTGTGTTTCTCCCGGCTCTATCTCGGGGCCCACTGGACACTCGATGTCCTAGCGGGAGTGGCTCTTGGACTCTTGGCTGTAAGCTTCACCATTCTCATATTCAATATCTTTGTTGAGAGGAGGCGATCATTAATAGAAAGAATTAATTCATAAAATGAATACAGAAGAAAATAAAAATGTTTTTAAATGGGCTAAGATTGTACTCATAGTGTTGGCCATCTTCCTTGCTGTCGAGACCATAGGTGCACTCAAGAGTTTGAAAAATATTGACGCTCCCTACAACTCTATTTCTGTCACAGGAGAAGCGGATATGACGGCAGTTCCAGATGTTGCGACCTTCTCCTTCTCTGTTTCAGCTGATAGCAAAGTAGTAAGCACGGCACAGTCTAGCGTCACAGATAAGATGGATAAGATTCTTGCCGGTCTCAAGGGTATGGGTATTGAAGAGAAGGATATCAAGACTACCAACTACTCTGTATATCCCAAGTACAGTTATCCAGAGATTGTCTGTATGTCTACCTACTGCCCATCATCTGGCAGGCAGGTGCAAGATGGCTACACGGTATCTCACGACGTGACGGTCAAGGTAAGAAAGGCTGAAGATGCAGGCAAGGCCTTGTCTCTAGTCGGAGAGAGTGGTGCTACTAATATCTCGAGTATTTCCTTTGCAGTAGATGATCCAGATAAGCTATTTGAAGAAGCTCGAACTCTGGCTATCGAAGATGCTAAGAGTAAAGCTAAGACCTTGGCCAAAGAACTTGGGGTTCGTCTGGTGCGGATAGTAAGCTACTACGATAACAATGGCGGCCCTATGCCTTACTATGCTGAAGGGATGGGTGGAGATATGGTCAAGACTATGAGTGCTGTGGCACCTACTCTTCCTGCAGGTGAGAACAAGTACACAGCCAATGTGACAATTATCTACGAAATCCGCTAAATATTGCCAGAATCAGTGAAGTGTAGTAGTATCAAAGAGCACCCCCGGGGTGTTTTTTGATAAAGAAAAAATGGGTAGATTCATAACTTATCTCAAGGATACAAGAGCAGAGATGCAACACGTCTCTTGGCCAAGTAGGCGCCAGGCGGCGGTCTTTACCGCGGTGGTTATCGCTATTTCTATTGCCTCGGCTATTTTCCTTGGTTTCTTCGACTACCTCTTCTCTCTCGTTCTCCAGAAAATTATTCTATAACCTATGACAAAACAGAAAATTAGTGAGGGTCGGAATTGGTACGTGGTTCACACCTACGCTGGCTATGAGAATGCGGTGATGAGGAACTTGAAACAGCGTATCGAGTCTCTGGGAATGGAAGATAAGATCTTCAACGTCATCGTGCCTACAGAGAAGAAGATCAAGATTAAAGCTGGCAAGCGCGTGGAAGAGGAGGAGAAGATTTACCCTGGCTACATTATGGTAGATATGATCGTGACCGACGACTCCTGGTATGTGGTAAGGAATACCCCAAGAGTAACCGGCTTTGTGGGCTCTGGAGTCTATCCGGTACCTATTGATCCTAAAGAGGTGGAGAATCTCTTTGCGCGGATGCAAGGTGATAAGGTCACTCACGCTATCAACCTCCAAGAGAATGATGCGGTGCTTATTGTAGATGGGCCCTTCAAGGACTTAGAGGGCAAGGTCTCAAATATTGATGAGGAAAGAGGGAAGGTCAAGGTCTTGGTCAATATGTTCGGCCGTGAGACTCCTGTCGAGCTAGATCCTTTGCAGTTAAAGAAGATTTAAGGTAGTTTATACGAACCAAAATGGCAGCAAAAAAAGTAACTAAAATACTCAAACTCCAGATCCCAGGTGGGCAAGCGGTGCCGGGGCAACAGCTCGGGCCTGTACTTGGTTCAGCAGGTATTCCTATTGGTGAGTTTGTGAAGCGTTTTAATGACGAGACTAAGGGGCGTATTGGAGAGACTGTCCCTACTGTGGTAGAGATTTTCGATGATCGCACGTACAGACTTACCTATAAGACTGAGCCTGCCTCCGCTCTCATACTGAAAGCGCTCGGTAAGGAGAAGGGTTCGGGGACTCCTAATACTTCTAAAATTGGCACCCTTACTCAGGCTAAACTCAAGGAAATCGCCGAGAAGAAGATGTCTGACCTCAATGCCAACGACGTAGACGCCGCCTCGAAGATCATCGCCGGTACTGCGCGTTCGATGGGAGTTGAGGTAAAATAAGGGCTATGAAATCCGGAGGAAACTCACAGCTGGTCAAGAACATCTTGAACGGTAGTTTGCGGTTTGAGGATCGCTACATACCTAATCGCAAGACTATTTCATCGGTAGTTAAAACTCTGAAGGATTCTGGGTACAAGGTTGTTTTTTCTATGGGAGTGTACGATCTTTTCCATGTAGGACATAAGAGGTATCTAGAAGAAGCAAAGAAGCAGGGGGATATCTTAATTGTTGCTGTAGACACTGATGAGCGAGCACGTGAAAGGAAAGGGCCTAATCGACCCTTCGATAAGTTAGCAGATAGACTCGAAATTCTTACAGCTCTTAGAGCGGTTGATATTGTTATGTTACGAGAGGTTGGGGAAGATATTAAAGATTTTGTTAAAGATCTCAAACCCGATGTCCTTATTATGTCAGACACGACCGAAGATTTTACGCCAAAAGATAAAAGAAATATTCTGTTGTATTGTAAGGAGATAAAAGTTCTTCCCGCGCAAGCATCTACCAGTACTAGCGCCAAGTTGCGACGAATGATGGCTGATGGGGCAGAGCAACTTGCTGTCAAAATAACTGATCTTATTAGTAGTTTCTTAAATGGGAAAAATAATGAAAGTAGCCATTCTGTATCTACCGGTAATACATCAAGGCCACATAGAGTTTTGCCAAAGGCAAAAGCCAAATAAGCTCTATATATTAGGGAATAGTCTTATTAAAAAATTGCCTTCTTTAGAGAGAGACACTAGACGTCTTGATCCAGAATTAGTGATTAAAGAAGCCAGGGCCTTATCTCTAGCTACAGAAATTTCCATATTAGAAGAATCTGATATATCAAAAGTGATTTCGAATGAGGATAAGATTGTGGTTGCTGCTGATGATGTGGGAAATATGCTTATAGAAGAATATCTTACTAGTCAAAATGTTACTAAAGATACAGCTTTCTTGCGTTGGCATAGTATGAATTCCGTTACTCAAATGCCGGTACACAATGATGGGTCTATTTCTACGAAAGAATTTGATAAAAAAATGATAAATCTGGCTCAAAAGGAAGCTGATAAAAGTTCTGATTGGTGGAGGCATGTAGGTTCCGTATTAGTTAAAGATGGAGAAATTATATCAACAGCATATAATTCACACGGCATCACAGAAAATACCCATTATATAGAAGGTGAGCCCAGATCAAACTTTCGCGCTGGGAAAGATATTGCAGACCTTGTAATTTTTTCTCACGGAGAAGCTACCATAATTGCTAATGCCGCTCGCGACGGTGTTTCTATAAAGGGGGCCGAACTTTATGTAAATGTTTTTCCTTGTCCATCTTGTGCGATGTTAATAGCTAATGCCGGAATAAGTAAAGTCTATTACAGAGAAGGCTACTCTTTGCTTGATGCTGAAAGAATTCTCAAGAACGCGGGCGTTGAGTTGATTTGTGTGCAAGGGTAAATCGCACATTATCTTTTAGTTTCCCACCCCTTTTTTTGGGTCCACCTGAAACGACATGGAAATGCAAATGATCTAGTGTGGCCCCTGTGTATCTCATGTCTCCACTCCTCACTAAAAGAGAATATCCCGACACTTTAAGTTGACGATCTAGCCAAGCAATACTTTTTGAAAAATTAATCCATGCAGAATTAGATATTTCTATAGCTTGGGTAATATGTTTCTTGGGAGCAATAAGATAGTGGTAAACGGTGCCTTGGTATGGGAAGTCATTTTTCTTAATATACCAATCTTTATTTTCATATATTAGTTCTGAGGCCCCAACTTTTAAGTAATTTTTTTTGCAAAAAAAGCAGCCAACCTTTTTCTCTAGAAGTTGCATTCGCTCAACTTGCTTCTTATAACGAGCATTATCATGTTTTACATGAGATTTCGCCATACTTGATGGGTAATTCTTGCGTATTTCTAGGTAAAAAACAAGCCGGCGTCATCGGGACGCCGGCTCTGAGGCACGTTTCCACACTTGCCAGGTGAAGTTGTACTGGTTTCCATTGCCTTCTGCTCGTCTTTCAGAGAAGGTAAGATTCCAGTATCCCTCACGAAACTCAGGGAAGAAAACGTTTCCGGGTAGGTATACATGTACCCGTGTGATGAACATTTCATCCACGTAGGGAAGGGCCAGGCTGTAAATCTCACCCCCTCCAATCACGAAGATGTTTTGTATTCTCGATCGATCGAGCACTTGCTCGAAGTTATCGATCACAGTAGCTCCACTCATTCCCACCACATGATGTGGAGAGTGGGTAAGAACGATGTTTTCTCGATTTGGGAGAGGGCGAGATAGCACGGGCAGAGACCAATAGGTCTTTCTTCCCATGAGGACTATATTGCCCTCTGTAAGCTCTCTGAATCGAGTCAGATCTTCCGGGAGTCTCCAGGGGAGACTCCCGTCTTTCCCGATCACGCCATTTTCTGCAACGGCGGCAATGATCTTGAGTGCCATGTGCTACTCCGTAACAGGAATGTCATCCATTGCGGGATGAGGATTGTAGTCTGTGAGCTCGAAGTGCTCACCTCGAAGAGCCAAGAAATCCATCGGCGCCGTGTCACAGACACGGAGGGTTGGGAATGGTCGAGGATCACGCCTAAGAAGTTCTCGAACTGATGGGATCTGAATCTCATAGATATGTGCATCCATAAAGAAGTGGATATATCTATGAGGCTCAACTTCAAGAAGGCGGGCTAGAGCGAGTGCTACCGAAGCATAGCCAACGATATTGCCGAGTGCTCCGACAGGGAGGTCGGCAGATCGCTGTACATGCTGTAATGTCAGCTTGCCTTCGTTGATGATCACTCGCACGGCTGTACCGTGGCAAGGAGCCACGACTACCTTGCGTTGCTTCTTCTCAGACCCGAGCGCATAGACTGGCATCCAACTTGTCACCATGTGAGTAGTAACATTTGGATGGTCTCTGATCTGGTCTATCATAGCGAGAAACTGGTTGAAGCTCGTGCCATCTGGGCTTGGATACTTGCCAAACACTGAATAGGAGCCATCGCCCAAGTCTCCGGGCTCGAGGCCAAACTTCGCGCACTTCTCTGGGTAGACCCAATGTTCCCAGAAGTTAGGCCAAGTCTTCTCATTCCCGTACTGACGAAGTTCGTCGAGTGTGCGTGCGCCGTTGATGAACGCAAACATCTCGTTAATGAACTTGCGCCAGAAACCGATTTTCCGTTCAGTAATGAGGGGGAAGCCGTTTTCGAAGAAGAAGTCCAGAGGCGCCATCGCCAAATTCATGTAGCGGCCTGAGTCCTGGAACTGGTTCTTGAAAAATTCACCTTCTCCCTTTGGCCATTCTTGTGGTGGGAGAGCGCCTATCAGAGCCTCACGATACTGGTAGTCTCGGAAGCGCTCGTTGTAAGGACGATATCTCGGATGCATATTTACCTCTTATGAAGATCTTACGTCTGGGGGGATACTAGCACATAATAGGCATAAAACTAGGCTTAATAAGTATGATAATATTTGCCTAAATATGGCCAAAAGAGATATAGACTTTCTGTTTGAGATGGGGTCTTTGCGTAATGTGCCAAGGGCATGGCAGCAGATTTTGACAGGTAGGGTGCAGAATATTGCTGAGCACATATTCCGCATGACTATGATTGCATGGACTATTGCCGTACAAGAAAAAGCGGATGTAAATAAGGTGTTAAAAATGTGCCTCCTCCATGATCTAGGAGAATCTAGAGCAGGAGATATTGCTTTCATGCACCGAGATTATGTGACTCGAAACGAAGAGTTGGCAGTGGAGCATATGTTTGAAGAAACCTCTCTTAGGAATGAGGCTCTAAAAGTTTTGGAAGAATATGAGAAAAGAGAGTCTCTAGAAGCTAAGATTGTTAAAGATGCAGACAATCTTGATGTAGATATCGAGTTAAAAGAACTAGCGAGAATTGGAGATTCCTCTGCTATTAGTATGCAAAAGGATCATAGGCCTACCGTGAGAGCTAAGAAGCTTTACACTAAATCAGCTAAGAAAATGTGGGATGAAATCCAAAAGGCAGATTCAAACGCCTGGCACCGATCTCTAACTGCTAAATGGGTCAAAGGTAAGAAGGGAGCTAGATAATTTATGCAAGAGAAAATAAAAAATTTAATACAAGAAGCCCTGAAGTCGGTTGGGGTGGAGCCGGGCGACTTTGTCGTGGAGCATCCAACTGATCTAAAGATGGGAGACTATTCTACAAACGTAGGCATAAAGTATAAGGATAAGAAGGAGGAAATACTTCGATATATCGAAGTAAATTTGCCAGAAGAAATTGAGAAGGTAGAGCTAGCGGGGCCTGGGTTTATCAACCTCTATCTGTCAAAAGATTTCTTCAAAAGATCTCTAGAGTTAATTACTGAGCAAGCTCAGGAGTTTGGTAAGAGCACACATGCCAAAGGCTTTAAGGTGATGGTCGAACACACAGACCCGAATCCTTTCAAAGAATTTCATATTGGTCACTTGATGCCCAATGTAATTGGTAGCACTTTGTCCCGAGTATTCGAGTGGAATGGGGCTGAAGTAAAGCAAGTAAACTATCAGGGTGATGTGGGTTTGCATGTGGCTAAGGCAGTCTGGGCTATAAAACAAGGTATTAAAGAACATCCGTACGTGGCTGGCAACAAATCTTATGAAGAAAATCCAGAAGCAAAGAAAGAGATTGAAGAAATAAATAAGAAAATATACGACAAGTCTGATCAAGAAATTAACAAAATTTACCAAGAGGGTAGGAAGACAAGCCTAGAATCTTTCGAAGAAATTTATAAGAAACTTGGTACTAAATTTGATAATTACTTCTTCGAATCAGAGACAGGAGAGTTGGGTAAAAAAATTGTGGAAGATAATATTGGAGAAGTCTTTGAGAAATCTGAGGGTGCAATTGTGTTTAAAGGAAGTCATACACGAGTTTTTATCAACTCGCTAGGGCTACCTACTTATGAAGCGAAGGATCTGGGTAATGCCAAAATTAAATATGAATATTATCCATACGATTTGTCAGTGATAGTTACTGGGAATGAGATCAGAGAATATTTCAAAGTGGTCTTAGAAGCTATGGGTAAGGTATTGCCAGATCTTGCGAAGCTTACAAAACATCTTCCACATGGAATGTTGCGACTCCCCACCGGTAAGATGAGTTCGAGGACTGGAGATGTGATTACGGCAGAAGAGCTTATAGAAGATGTTAAGGAGAATGTAAAGGGCGATGAGCAAGTAGCCATAGGAGCCATCAAGTATATGATCCTTAGACAAGCCATAGGTAATGACATTGTCTTCGATATAGAAAAGTCTGTTTCTACTGAAGGGGACTCAGGAGTGTATCTCCAATATGCTTACGCACGATCGAACTCTATTTTAGAAAAGGCAGATAAGGAGGCAGACTCCAGTGCTCCTCGAGAAAACACACATGAGATTGAAAGACTCTTGTACAGGTTCCCAGAGGTGGTAGAGAGGGCGGGGAAGGAGTATGCCCCTCACTACATCGCTACTTATCTCACGGAGCTTGCGGCAAGCTTCAATAACTTCTATGCACACGAACAAATAATTTCTGACGATAAGGAGTCTCCCTACCGCCTCGCAATAGTACAAGCTTTTAACATTGTGATGCAAAATGGTTTAGATATTCTTGGTATTCCTGCACTTGAAAAGATGTGATAAGTTGGTAAGAGACGTTCGAACAAGAGAGGGGGTCGGTATGGTTTTTGTAATCTCCGGTCCAGCTGGAGCAGGCAAGGGCACAGTAATCAAGAAGGTGTTGCGGCGCAATACCCCGCTACACCTCGCCATCTCATGGACAACCCGTTCTCCAAATGAGGGGGAAGTCGATGGGGTAGACTACTACTTCCGCACGGCGGCCGAGTTTCGAGAAAAGTGTACTCTGGGCGGCTTCGCGGAGTGGGCCGAGGTTCATGGCAATTACTACGGTACGCCCACTGAGGAGCTCGTTAAAAAGGAGGATGTCCTCCTAGAGATCGATTTTCAGGGTGCAAAGCAGATTAAGCAGAAGCTTTGTGCAGATGTGCATACGATCTTCCTACTCCCGCCCTCCTCGACAGAACTGGAAAGAAGGCTTCGTGCGCGGGGAAGGGAGAAGGATGAGGGTGAAATCCGACGGCGCCTGCTAACCGCTCACGAGGAAATGCGGCAAGCCTCATTCTTCGACTGCTGGTTGATCAACGACAGTGTTGATCAGACAGTGGAGAAGCTGGTGGGTCTCTTCGCCTTCCTCTCTCTCAGCAGAAGCAACACTCCTCCCTCCTATCGTAATGAGAGTCTCCTGGCTCGAGTCCAAGCTACCTTTGCGGTAGCTGCCTAAAGGTAGGTCATGGCCCTGCTCGCGTACGCGAGCAGGGCCTACTCATTTTTGATAATATTAAACTAAATATGGCCGAAAAGTCTGAAAGAGCTAAAAAAGAAGAGAAGATTCTCCAGTTTTGGCAGGAGAATAAGATTTTTGAGAAGACTCTTCGGCAAACTAAGAATGGGAAGGAGTTTGTATTTTATGACGGGCCGCCTTTTGCCACTGGCCTGCCTCACTACGGCCACATACTGCCTGGCACTGTGAAAGATGTCATCCCTCGCTATAAAACTATGCGAGGCTACCATGTGCCTCGCCGATGGGGCTGGGACTGTCACGGTCTTCCTATCGAGAACTTGGTGGAGAAAGAGCTGGGCCTTGAGACCAAGAAGGATATAGAGAAGTTCGGTATTGGAGAGTTCAATAAGCGAGCTCGGGCAAGCGTCCTTACTTTTGAGAAAGATTGGAAAGAGATCATCCCGCGCACGGGGCGCTCTATTGATATGGATAATGCTTATAAGACCATGGACTCGAGTTATACCGAGAGTGTGTGGTGGTCCTTCAAGACTCTATATGACAAGGGTCTGGTATATAAAGGATTCAAGTCGATGCACTTGTGTCCTCATTGCGAAACGACGCTTGCAAACTTCGAGGTAAATCAAGGCTACAAAGATATTACCGATATTTCTGTATACGTGCGGTTCGAGATGGTAGATGAGCCTAGAACCTTTTTCTTAGTGTGGACTACTACTCCCTGGACGCTTCCTGGAAATGTGGCTATAGCTGTAAATCCCGAATTGGATTATGTAAAAGTGAAGGTAGAGGATGAATTCCTGATCCTTGCCGAATCTCGACTCGCATCTCTTAAAGATAAGGAATACGAGATTATAGACAGTTACAAAGGTCAGGATCTGCTGGGCAAAAAGTATAAAACTCTTTTCGATTATTACCTCAAGGAGGCTCAAGTGTACGGCGCAGACTTCGTAACCAGTGAGGAGGGTACGGGAATTGTACATATCGCACCAGGCTTTGGAGAAGATGACTACCAACTCTCTCTCAAAGAGAAGTTACCTCTTATCCAGCATGTGGGTACAGATGGTCGCTTCAAGTTAGAGGTACGAGAGTTTGCAGGGGAGCCTGTGAAGCCTAGAGATGACCACCAGGCTACAGATATTAAGATCATTAAGTATCTCGCAGAGAAGAATCTCTTGTTTGCTAAAGAGAAGATAACTCACAGTTATCCGCACTGTTGGCGCTGTGATACTCCACTTTTGAACTACGCAGCTTCTTCCTGGTTTGTAAAAGTGACTGAGATCAAAGATAAGCTCGAAAGAAACAATGAGAAGGTTAGTTGGGTTCCTAAAGATATTCGTAGTGGTCGCTTCGGTAAGTGGCTCGAGGGCGCACGAGACTGGGCTGTATCGCGCTCTCGCTTCTGGGGTACCCCTCTGCCGGTGTGGGAGAGTGCCGATGGCTCAAAGAAAATATTGGTAGATTCTGTTGAAACACTCAGACAATACTCGAAAGCTAACAATAAGTATCTGGTAATGCGCCATGGTGAGTCTAAGCACAATCTCACTTGGAGTATCAGCACTAAGGCAGGTGGCTCAGATGGGTTAACAGAGAAGGGTAAGGAGCAGGTAATCCATGCTGCCAAAGAGCTCACAGGAAAGGGTATTGATCTTCTCATCATCTCTCCTTTCGTCCGTACGCGGGAGACGGCCAAGATTGTCCAGGACGCCCTAGGACTTCCTGATGAGGCAGTAATAGTAAACGAGGCCCTCCACGAGTTCGGTGTCTACTCATTTGAAGGCAAAACTTGGAAAGATTATCACGAGAGTTTCCCCAAAACTAAAGAGTACTACGATAAGAAAAGAGAGGGGGATGAGTCCTTCCGAGATCTCAAGATGCGGGTGATGAGTGTCTTAACTGAGTGTGAGAAAAAGTATAAAGATAAGACGATCCTCTTCATTACGCACGGGGGGCCAGCCTGGGTGATGACTGCGGGAAGCAAGTTCGTATCTCTCGATGAGATGTACGCAATGATAGATAGGAAGGAAGGGTCTCGGCTTGATGACATGAAGAATGCAGAATTCCGATCTCTCAACTTCCTCCCTCTACCTCACAACGAAGATTACGAGCTCGATCTCCATCGTCCTTATATAGATGAAGTGGTGTTAGAGAAAGATGGGGAAGAGTACAAGAGAATCCCCGAAGTCTTCGATACTTGGTATGACTCAGGCTCAGTGCCCTTCGCCTCACGTGCCGCTCGAGATTCCCGTCCCGCAGATTTCATCGCCGAAGGGTTAGACCAAACTCGAGGTTGGTTTTACACCATGCTAGTCCTTGGTACGGCACTCTTCAATGAGTCGCCATACAGGCGGGTGGTGGTGAATGGACTCATCCTTGCTGAGGATGGGAAGAAGATGAGTAAGCGTCTCAAGAATTATCCTGAGCTCACTGAGGTGCTCGATAGGTTCGGCGCTGATGCTCTTCGATACTACCTGGTCTCATCTCCTGCAGTACATGCAGAGGACCTGGCCTTCAGAGAGAGTGGTCTAGACGAGGTTGTGAAGAAAGTTATTAATAGACTCGAGAACGTAGTGAGCTTCTACGAACTGTATAAAAATAATCTAGAACCTAACACCAAGAACCTCACACCTGTTCATGCCCTCGACAGATGGATTGATGCTAAGCTCACTAAACTAGTGAGCGAAATAACTAAGGCTCTAGAAAATTATGAACTTGATAAAGCCTCGAGGCCCATTGCAGACTTCGTAGAGGATCTCTCCACTTGGTATCTGCGTCGATCTCGTAATAGGCCAGAGGCTCTATTCAAGCTCCGTAGTGTTCTCATAGAGTTAGCAAAACTTATAGCTCCCTTTATGCCATTCTTAGCAGAAGATATTTATAGTCGACTTAAGGGGGATAAAGATAAAGAAAGTGTGCATCTAACAGATTGGCCTCTAGCCAAAAGATCAATTTTCTCATTCTTTAACTCAGGAAGTAAAAAATTATTAAAAGATATGGAAGACACAAGAGAGATTGTTTCCCTAGCTCTTGAAGTCCGACAGAGAGCCAACATCAAAGTAAGGCAACCGCTAAAAGAATTAAGAATAAAGAATCAAGAATTAGGCGAAGAATATTTAGAACTAATTCGAGATGAGGTGAATGTTAAGGAGGTGGTACCTGACCGAAGGTTAGATGGCGAGATACTTCTCGATACAAACCTCACAACCGAACTTATGGAAGAGGGTAAGCTCCGCGATCTTATCCGTATGGTTCAAGAATGGAGGAAAGAGAATAACTTAAAGCCACAAGATAAGGTGGACTACAAGTTCCCCGAAGAAGATAAAGAAATATTCACCAAATATAAATTAGAAATTGAGAATTCAACAAACATAACTTTGATCTAGTGTGTCTTACCATATTTATTCTACAAGTGGGATAGTGCTCTCTTACCGACCATGGCGGGAGGCCGATAGGATATACAATATACTCACAAGGGACCTAGGTCTTATCCGTGCTCAAGGATTAGGTGTGAGGAAGGAGGAGTCGAAGCTCCGAGGAGCGCTCGAGCCTGTATCTATTGCCTCCATCTCGCTTGTAAGAGGGAAGGAGTATTGGCGAGCTACTTCAGTCGAATCTATCAAGAGTATTCCACGTTCTTCTTATACCGCTCGACCACTCTTACTTCTAGAAAAATTGGTGCAAGGAGAATCTGCTAATCCAGAACTATTTGATACTGTGAGCCGTTCTTTAACAGAGGGTAGAGAAGGGAGTGAAGACTTCGAGACTCGCTTAGTAGCAGAGATACTCTTCCACTTAGGCTACTTAGACGAAGAGGATCTTAAACTAGACAAGAAACAATTGGTTCGCGCTATAAATAAGGGGATCGAGGCTAGCCACTTATAAAAGTGTTATAATAAGCCAACTATGGAAGGAGAGGATAGAATCGATAGGCTCAATGACAAATTGAATTCGCGTACTCGCTACGAAGATCCTACGGATAAGCGTACTCAGGTTCGGGCCGACTCTTCAGTAGACTCGCCGGATGTGGCAGAAAGTTGGCACAGCCCGGAATTGAACGAGATGCTCCGCCACGAACGGGTGGTATCTCCACCCAACCCCTTTATGAGGAAGGTTTTTATCGTAGCGGTAATCTTCTTCGTCGCGACGATAGCAGCAGCTGGGTATATCTTCATGGGTGGGACAAACTTTATCTCGTCGAAAAATGTGGATATTAGCATCCTCGGGCCCACGACCATTGCTGCAGGAGAGGTACTCGACCTAGGAGTAAGTGTCACCAATACCAACAATGCTGATCTTGAGCTTGCTAATCTCTCTATCTATTACCCCACAGGTGCGAGGAACCCTACCAATACGGGCGAAGCTCTGACATTTAGCAAAGAAGAGTTGGGTGTGATCAAGGCGGGGAGAGAAGCGAGTAGAGATGTAAGGATGGTTATACTTGGGACTACTGGAGAGACCAAGGAGATCAAGTTCTCGGTCGAGTACAAGGTTAAGGGTTCTAATGCTAAGTTTTATAAAGATAAGATTTATGAAATTGCTCTAGGTAGCGCACCTCTCACTGTTTCTGTCAATGCGCCCAACACTATTACTTCTGGAGAAGAGTTTACGACGGAGGTGAATGTCGATATGAACGCTACCGATGTCTTGAAGAATGTTGTATTGAAGGCTGAGTATCCATACGGTTACACGGTAAGTGGTGCAGAGCCGAGAGCAGTGACGGAGAATAACTTATGGACATTGGGGGACCTTGTTCCGGGGGATAAGAAGAAAATTATTATACGTGGGCGGATCATTGGAGAAAACGAGGAGGAGAGAACCTTCCGCTTCTACGTGGGTGTCTCCGACGGGAGTGGGTCGCCGAACCTCAAGATCCCTGTGGCCTCTCTCCTCAACACTATAGCTATCAATCGTTCGGCCATAGGTCTCGCTGTACGTATCAATGGAGAGAATTCTGAGACCTATCTTGCTCCTGCGGCTCGGGAGATTAGCGCCTCCTTCAACCTCAGTAACAACTTGCCAGACAAATTACTGAATCCGAAGGTGGAGGTCACTCTATCTGGTAGTGCCTTGGATAAGAATTCGGTAAGAGCGGGTAATCAGGGTATATACGACCAATCAAGTTCTAAAGCAACCTGGTCCATAGGAGATATCTCTGGCGCCCCAGAGCTTGTGCCTGGAGCTTCAGGAGAAGTCACGCTCATCTTCGCCTCTCTACCTGCCACAGCCCTCTCGGGCAATAACTCTGAGATCCTTCTCGATATTACTGCTAGTGGCTTGCCGGTGGATCAGGGTGGTGAGAAGTCGGTTACCACTCATATTACCAGGAAGATCAAGATCTCTTCTCAAGTTAACCTCACCTCGAAGTCCTTGTACTCTCTCGGGCCATTTGCCAACCACGGTCCCAAGCCGCCGAAAGTTAAGGAGACCACCACTTATAGTATCGTCTTCAACATAGGCAACACCCAAGGTGATATTGCGGATGCCAAGGTTACAGCGAGACTAGGGCCCAATGTGAAGTGGCTTGGAGTACCAGCGACAAGTAGGGAGAACATCACATACGATTCAGGAAGCAATACTCTGACCTGGGCTATTGGTAATCTCCCTTCTGGCACAGGCTTCTCCTCGGCAGCTAAGGAGCTTGCCTTCCAGGTAGAACTTACTCCGACCGCTGGCCAGGTGGGCACAACCCCGGTACTCATAGATCGTATTAGTCTCACTGGCAAAGATTCTTCGAGTGGTAGTGTTGTCTCTGCGACGAACCCTCCAGTTACCACGCGCCTCGTTGGTGATCCGGCATTTATCCAAGGGGATGATATAGTGGTGCAGTAATGTCTGGCAAAACCCTAGATTCAATGGAAAAGATCGTATCTCTCTGTAAGAGGCGGGGGTTTGTTTATCCTAATTCAGAAATTTATGGAGGCTTTGCTGGCTTCTGGAACTATGGGCATTACGGGGTAATCTTAAAAGAAAATATAAAGTATTTATGGAAGCAAAGATTTATTTTCGACCGAGAAGATATGTTTGCTACCGACACCTCTATTATTAGTAATCCAAAAGTTTTGGAAGCTTCGGGTCATGTCGCAAACTTTGGGAATGAAATTTTTAAAACCCAAGTGGGTACAGGTGAGGATGCGACAACAAGTCACTTGCGCGCAGAGACCGCCCAAGGAATTTTTGTAGATTTTAAGAATGTTATTGACTCTCATCATCCAAAACTTCCATTCGGGGTTGCGCAAATCGGCAAAGCTTTTAGAAACGAGATTTCCCCTCGAGATTTTATCTTCAGGCAAAGAGAGTTTGAGCAAATGGAAGTAGAATACTTTATTAAAGAGGCCGACTGGGAAAAGTATTTTGATATATGGAGGAAGATTATGAACAGCTTCGCAGAGGAGTTGGGTATTCGAGCACACGAGTTCGATGTTCCCGACGAAGAGCGAGCCCACTACTCAAAGAGGACTATCGATTTTCAATTTGATTATCCATTTGGTCGAGGGGAACTTTGGGGCTTAGCATATCGGACAGACTTCGATCTTAAGAATCATCGTCTAGATTACTTGGACGAAGAGGCTCAAGAGCGAATGGTTCCTCATGTAATCGAGCCATCGCTCGGAGTTGATCGCACTATTCTCGCGGTTCTTACTTCTTCTTATACAGAAGATAAGTTGGGAGGAGAGGAGCGTGTATATCTTAAACTTCCTAAAAACATAGCTCCCATTCGTGCTGCTGTCTTCCCACTTCTTAAAAACAAGCCAGAACTAGTCTCCAAGGCTCGTGAAGTATTCTCCAGTATTAAATCTCACATCCCAAATCTCGAGTTCGATGACAATGGCAACATTGGTAAGCGCTACCGCCGCCAAGATGAGATTGGTACACCATTCTGTATCACCGTAGACTTCGACACATTAGAAGATGACACGGTTACTCTCCGTGACCGTGATACTGGTGAGCAAAAAAGAGTAAAAATCGCAGATTTGAAAGAAGCTATCAGTTAGGGTATTGTTGGTGGATGAAATTTAAGAAAACTACACTTCTAAATGGTTTGAGAGTGATTACTGTGCCCACCAAGAGCCCAGCCGTAATGGTGCTGGTAATGGTGGAGACTGGATCTAACTATGAGACTAAAGAGCAGAATGGCCTCTCTCACTTCTTGGAGCATATGTGTTTTAAGGGTACAAAGAAGCGACCTTCAGCAGGAATAATTTCTAAAGAACTTGATACTCTGGGGGCTACTAATAATGCTTTCACTGGCAATGAATATACTGGTTATTATGCAAAAGCTTCTAGAAAGCACTTCAAGAAGTTAACAGAGATAATTTCTGATCTGTATCTTAACCCTACAGTTCCAGCTAAAGATCTTGAGATAGAAAGAGGAGTTATTCTCCAGGAGATTAGTATGTACGAAGATCTTCCACAGAGAAAAGTTTGGGAAGTACTCTATAAACTTGTCTATGGAGATATACCGGCAGGCAGGCCCGTCATTGGTCCAGCAAGTAATATTAAGAAGTTTACTAGAAATGAGTTTGTAAATTATAGGAATAAGCATTATGTTGCTGGTAAAACCTTATTTGTAGTGGCAGGAGATGTAAGTGAGAAGGATGTTGTAAGTGAGGCTAAGAAGTATTTCTCGTCTCTTCCTAGGGCCAATAAGTCGCCTAAACTTCCTACTAAAGACAAGCAGATTTCTCCGAAGTTACTCATAGAGAAAAAGAAGACCGACCAAACTCATATGGTTATGGCTCTAAGGAGCTTTGCTGCCAACAATAAGAGATTGCCAGTATTAAATGTAATAGGTGGAATTCTAGGTAGGGGCATGTCTTCGCGCCTTTTTACTCGACTGCGAGACCAAATGGGGGCTTGCTACTATGTCCGTGCAGAGAATGACGTATATACAGATCATGGTTTGTTCGCGATATCTACTGGAATAAATGCTAGTCGCGCCGAAGAGGTTACTAAGGTGCTGGTGGAGGAGTGTAAAAGACTTACACAAGAGCTAGTCTCAAAGGAGGAGTTAGATAAAGTTAAGGAACAAAGAGTCGGAACTCTTTATATGGGACTTGAGACTGCCGATGCTCTGGCGGAGTTCTATGCTGACCAAGAAGTTCTTACACATAGATTGAAGAATCCCACCCAGATTGAGAAAGAGATTAGGAAGGTTACAGCTAAGGAAGTAATGAAAGTCGCGAAAGAGATTTTTAGAGACGATAAGTTGAATCTTGCAATAGTAGGGGATATTACTAATCAAGCAAAGATCAAAAAAGTCCTCACCTTCAAATAGTGATATCATAAACTCATGAATAACCGACAAATTCTCGATATCTCACTAGCTAGCTGGGTTCGACTGGCGGCTATAGTGGCCTTATCTTATGCCATCTTCCAGGTAAGAGAATTTATTCTAGTAGTAATTACAGCTGTCGTGATCGCCTCCGCCATAGAGCCGGCCGCGCGCTGGGCGAAGTCGAAACGCATCCCAAGGCTACCTATTATTCTACTCGTATACATTGTGACGGCTCTCATTCTCGCTGGCCTCTTCTACTTCCTTCTCTTGCCTTTGATCGGGGAGATCTCGAGCTTCATCCGCACGCTCTCTATCTACTCGAACTCTGCTAGTCAGGGCGGGGTGCTTAGTGACATCTTCAAGGATCAGAATCTATTCGGAGGCCTTGATACTCCCACGGTCCTTAGAGGATTAAGAACTCATCTAAATAATATAACCACCTTCCTATCGCAAGGAGTATTCTCAAGTATTTCTACCGTCTTCGGTGGAGTACTCAACTTCCTCTTGATCTTGGTTCTCTCCTTCTACCTCGTGGTACAGGAAGATGGTATCAGTAAGTTCTTGAAGATGATCAGTCCTCTTAAGTACGAAGGTTATGTCATCGGTCTCTGGAAGCGCTCTCAGACCAAGATTGGTCTCTGGATGCAGGGACAACTCATCTCCTCAGCTATTGTGATGATGATGGTATATATTGCCCTACTTATAGTAGGCATACCTCATGCCCTCCTCCTATCCTTTGCCGCAGGAGTCTTCGAACTCATCCCTCTCTTTGGAGCCACACTTGCGGCTGTGCCGGCACTCTTCATTGCATATGTCGATGGGGGTATGTCGGCTATGCTTATCGTCGCTGCAATCTACGTCGTTATTCAGCAAGTAGAGGGTCATGTGATCTACCCTCTGGTGGTCAAGAAGGTAGTAGGTGTACCCCCAATGGTTTCGATCTTGGCCTTAGTAATTGGTGGTACCTTAGCGGGCTTTCTCGGAGTGGTAATCTCTGTACCAGTTGCCGCGGCTATTATGGAATGGATCTCAGATTTCGAAGAGCGCAAAATTGCGCAAGGCGCGAGTCATGACTCATAAAAAAAGTTTCTATATAACCACAACTCTGCCTTATGTTAATGCAGAACCACATATCGGTTTTGCTATGGAGCTTGTGCGTGCTGATGTGATAGCTCGATATAAAAAACTTTCTGGACAAGAAGTATTCTTTAATACCGGAACAGATGAGCATGGATCAAAAATTTTTAAAAAAGCCCAAGAAGAAGGAATCGAAACTCAAAAATTTGTAGATGATCATTCTGAAAAATTTAGAGATTTAATAAAACTATTAAATATTGATCCAGAAGTACACTTCATTCGTACTACTGACCAGAAGCACATAAAAGCAGCACAAGAGTTTTGGAAAAGATGTGAAAAAGATATAGAGAAGAAATTATATAAAATAAAATATTGTGTTGGTTGCGAATTGGAAAAAACAGATTCCGAACTTGAAAGTGGTCATTGCGTTCTCCATCCGCTTCTAGAGATAGAAGAGAGAGAGGAAGAAAATTATTTTTTTAAATTATCAAATTATCAAGACAAGCTCTTAAATCTATATAAATCTAATCCTAATTTTGTTATTCCAGACTCCAGATATAACGAGATAAAAGCATTTGTTGAGAGGGGACTGGAGGATTTTAGTATTTCTAGACTTAAGTCAAAAATGCCCTGGGGAGTGGAAGTACCAAGTGACTCTGAGCATGTTATGTATGTATGGTTTGATGCACTTGTAAGCTATATCTCGACACTAGATTGGCCTCAAAATGAGGATAATTTCACAAAATTTTGGCGAGAAGGAATTCCCACACAATATGCTGGCAAGGACAATCTAAGGCAACAGTCAGCAATGTGGCAGGCTATGCTTATGTCGGCAGGACTTCCCAACTCATATCAAATAATAATAAATGGTTTTATTAACTCTAGAGGGCAGAAGATGAGTAAGAGCTTAGGTAATGTCATAAGTCCAAATGAGTTAGTAGAGAAATATGGGGTTGATGCCACCCGCTATCTTTTACTTAGACATATAAATTCTTTTGAGGATACTGATGTAACTTGGGAGAGGCTAGATGAATGGTATGAATCAGGGTTGGCAAATGGCTTGGGTAATTTGGTATCACGTGTTTTAACAATGGCTAATAATTATGGTGTTAGTACTATTGATTCAGTACATACCATTCATTATGATTATTTTAAAGATTTCGATATTCAAAAATATATGAATCATGTTTGGGAATTAATTAAAAAAACGGATAAGAAGATTCAGGACGAAGAGCCATACAAAAAATATAAAACTAATCATGAAATTGCAGTCAATATCGTGGCTGACTTGTGTACTAATCTTTATGAAATTGCTCATCTACTTCGTTACATAATGCCCAAAACATCGGAAGTCATTAAAAGTAGTTTAGAAGATTTAAAGAAACCTGAAAATCTTTTCCCACGCATCAATGCCTAAATACTTCGACATACACTCTCATCTTAATACACGGGACTTCGAGCAAGACCTAGACCAAGTTATCGAGAGATTGAGGGAAAGTGAGACGCATACTATTGTTGTGGGGACAGATTACGAGTCTTCCAAAAGGGCAGTGGAGTTGGCAGACCAATATCCAGAAATTTATGCATGTATCGGGGTTCACCCCGTGGATAAGGTGGAAAGTTTTGAGGCAGATAAGTTCGAAGAGTTGGTAAAACATCCCAAGGTTGTGGCCATAGGGGAGTGTGGCTTAGATTTCTACCATGCCAAAAAAGAAGAGGATTATGAGAGGCAGAAGAAGTTGTTTGTGGCTCAGATAGAGTTTGCCGTGGCCCACGGTAAACCACTCATGATCCATGCTCGCGATGCTTACCAAGAGATTCTAGAAATTCTTGAGCTATTGAAGAAGGAATATGGGGAGAAGCTCCGCGGCAATGTGCACTTCTTTGCTGGTTCTCTAGAAATTGCTAAGAGATTTTGGCAGATGGGATTCACCACTTCTTTCACTGGAGTAATCACTTTCACCAGCGATTATGATGAGGTTATTAAGAATGCGCCTATAGACATGATCCTCTCCGAGACAGACTCACCCTATGTAGCCCCCATACCCTATAGAGGGAAGAGGTGTGAACCCAGCTACGTGGTAGAGGTAGTGAGGAGGATTGCGGCTATACGGGGCGAGGATGAAGAAGGGATCCGTAGAGCCCTTGCCGAGAATGCCGAGCGTATGTTAGTCTAGCCAGGCATGAGTAACACTGACGAATCACAAGTTTACGAACTTTCTTACCTAATCTTGCCTAGTATTCCGGAAGAGAAGGTGGGAGAAGTTGTCGACTCTATGAAAGAGGTTGTGTCTTCGGAGGGGGGCAAAGAACTCGATGGGGAAGCCCCTTTCAAGATTCCTCTAGCCTACGAAATGTCTAAGGTCGTAGGTTCCAGCCGTTATGTATTGAACGACGCCTATCTTGGATGGTTTAAGTTCGAGATTGATGGAGAGAAGGCACTCGCCATCAAAACCGCTATAGAGAAGATGTCAGAGGTGGTAAGGTTCCTCTTGGTGAAGGCTCCTCGCGAGACACACTTCACCTTCGCTGAAGCCGAGGCTCGTCTCGAGGCTGGCGAGGAGCCTACTGAGGTACGAGAAGAGGCCCCCTCAGTTGTAGAGGAACCGGTGGTAGAATAGAAGTATGTATTTCAACCGAGCTATTATCATAGGTAACCTTACTCGCGACCCAGAGCTTAAGGCTCTTCCCTCTGGTATCCAGGTGGCCAATCTTGGTCTTGCAACTAATAGGGTTTGGAAGGACAAGAACGGAGCCAAGCAAGAGACTACCGATTATCACAATGTAGTAATCTTCGGCCGTCAGGCTGAGACTGCAGCTCAGTATCTCCGCAAGGGCTCAAGCGTCTTGGTGGAAGGGAGGATGCAGACTAGGAGTTGGGATGCTCAGGATGGTACCAAAAGGTACCGTACCGAAGTGGTGGCAGATAGGATCCAGTTTGGTCCTAAGCGCGATGGAGCTAGCTCCGCACCAGCCGCAGCAAGTCAGGGTAAAGAAGATGTGCCTCCAGCGGACGAGGGGATTGACTATCCAGAGGAAAATATTAATGTAGACGATATCCCATTTTAGTTATGCAAAAAGTAAAAGTAGAAATCCCACAATATATTGATTACAAGGATGTCGAAACTCTTAAGAAGTTTATGACTCCTCATGCTCGTATACAGTCTCGCAAGCGCTCCGGTCTTCCCTCCAAACATGAGAGACAAATGGCTCAAGCGATCAAGCGCGCCCGTTTCTTGGGTTTGCTTCCTTACGTGTCCAGATAAAAACCTTATTTCTTAGACTCGGTCTGTATAGAGCCCTGTTTCTGTATTGATACGCACGACGTCACCTTCTTTTATAAACATAGGTACTTGGATCTCTGCTCCTGTCTCTAGCTTCACAGCTTTTGTAGCTCCCTGGGCAGTATTGCCGCGAGTGGCTTCATGAGCTTCTACGACTTTGAGCTCCATTTTGATAGGGACCTTCAATCCAATAATCTTGTCGTTGAAGATCATGGCATCTACAGTTATGTTTGGCTTGAGGAACTTAGCTCCACTACCGATCATCTCTTCTGGTAATTGGAAGCGGTTGCTTGGATCATTAGTTTCGGAGAACCAGTACTCACCCTTGTTTGTATAAAGATATTTTACCTCCTTCTTATCTATATCTGCTTCCTCAATCTTGTCGGATACGTGGAAGGAGACCTCTGTGACTCGACCAGTAATGAGATTGCGTAACTTAGTAGCATTTACCGGCTTACGCTGTTGTTTGCGGAAGACGTGAGAGTCTATGACCTCCCAAGGCTCGTTCTCGTAGATTATATATTTGTGAACTGTGGCTTCGTTGTAGCTCAACATGAGTTGTAAAATATAGCCTATTTAGGCCGTAAAATAAACATTGACTTTTATATAATTTAGCTGTATAATATGTATAGGAGGATTTGTATGCGCTCATTGGTATGTGTCGTGATAGGTGGCGCAATAGGCTTAATGGGGTGCTATTTACAAGACCCGAAACTGATAACGGTCGGGGTTGTAGTAGCTGTTGCCTCAGGCGTGTACGTGACCCTGAAGTAACAGCTGGTGGAATCTCCAGAAAGTCTAACCCGCCCCGTATCGAGCTTATCTCTGATACGGGGTTTCGTGTTATACTTCTTTCAATTTAGTTTTAATCTCTTTGAGAATTTCTCCAGA
The DNA here is from genome assembly GCA_025450175.1 of Minisyncoccota bacterium. Taxonomy (GTDB): domain Bacteria; phylum Patescibacteriota; class Minisyncoccia; order Phycocordibacterales; family Zambryskibacteraceae; genus UBA5004. The sequence continues at coordinate 11,463 of JANWHY010000008.1, read as the reverse complement.
AACTTTTTTGTTTTCTCTTAGGAACTGGCGGGTAGCATCGTAACCTACAGCTAGCTTCTCACCATTATATTTATAAGTGCTTCCAGATTTTACAATCATTCCATACTTCTCACCTAGAGCAATCATCTCTCCCTCTCGCGAGATGCCTTCGTTATACATAAGGTCAAACTCTGTTTGCTTGAAGGGTGCGGCTACCTTGTTCTTGACCACCTTCACACGCGTGCGACCACCCATGATCTCTTCACCCTTCTTGATCTGAGCGATACGGCGTATGTCGAGGCGTACACTTGTATAAAATTTCAAGGCCTTACCGCCTGGAGTAGTTTCTGGGTTACCAAACATTACTCCAATCTGCATACGAATCTGGTTGATGAAAATGACGATGGTCTTACTCTTGGCCACAATTGCTGTGAGCTTACGAAGAGCTTGAGACATGAGGCGAGCTTGCCGGCCCACATGTTGGGTCTCCATATCAGACTCAATCTCGGCCTTAGGTGTAAGAGCTGCTACGGAGTCGATGACTATAACATCAAGCTTGCCTGAGCGTACGAGCGAATCCACAATCTCTAGAGCTTGCTCACCTGTATCTGGTTGAGAGAGTAGGAGCTCGTCGATCTTTACTCCAAGGCGTTTAGCATACTCGGGATCCATAGCGTGTTCAGCATCGATGAAGGCGCATACGCCACCTGTTTTCTGGGCTTCCGCTATTACATGGAGCGAGAGGGTAGTCTTGCCAGATGACTCTGGACCGAAGATCTCAATAATTCTCCCTCGGGGTAGACCCCCTACACCCAGTGCTGCATCGAGGCCAATAGATCCAGTAGATATAGCATCGACACCCACCCTCGGCTTGTCACCAAGCTTCATGATAGCGTCTTCGCCGAACTTCACACGGATAGCATCGAGAGTGGACTCAATATTTTTGTTTTCAGAATTTTTACTTTTAGGCATGCTAGTTAAGCTGTGATCTCTCAGTTGGTAAAACAAGTTCAATCTCTTCTTCGGTCTTCCTGCCGAAGCGGTCAGTGGCCTTAAGGGTCACGACACTAACTCCTTCAGACACCAGGAGCTTCTCGCTCCAGGCCCCCTTATCGTTGGTAAAGATCTGGCGATCGTTGAGAGAAAGCCAGGCCACGTTTCTTGCGAGGCCTTCGAGAGTTATGAGATGCCCACCTACGGTGAGACCGTTGGTGTGACTCGTAATCCTAATCTGAGGTCCTTGGATGATGAAGCGGGCTTGGTACATAGCATAAGAAACAAGGAGTATAGAAAGGGCGATGAAAATGAGATAACGTGGATTTAATAATTTTATCTCTTTCACCTGATTCATTAATTAAACTTGATTCTCGGTTTCGTCTCCAAACTCTTCGTCGAAGCCACTACCCGTGCCCTCCGAGCCGATCACTTCTCGAGGCTTAGCGCCAGAACCTGGGGAAATAATACCACGCTCCTCAAGCATATCCATGAGACGGGCGGCGCGAGCGTAGCCGATGCGAAGCTTCCTCTGGAGGAAGGAGGTGGAGGCTTTGCCAGCGCTCCTTACTGTCTCTAGAGCCTGTTCATAGAGCTCATCGTCATCGCCACTTACCTCAGACTCGTCGAAGGAGGCGGAGAAGATGCTCTTGTCTGTAGTCTCGGCCGAGAAGTTGATCTGCTCCTCGAGCTCATCGGTATATGAGTCAGCTAAGTACTTGGCCACAGCCTTGACCTCCTTCTCGGATATATAAGCCGATTGGATTCTCACTGGCTTAGACATTTCTCCAGAGAGGAAGAGCATGTCGCCGGCGCCAAGGAGCTTCTCGGCACCGGAGGCGTCGAGAATAGTGCGCGAGTCAATTTGCGATGCGACTTGAAGTGCAATACGTGCCGGAATATTGGCCTTGATGAGACCGGTGATGACGTTTACCGATGGTCTCTGAGTGGAGAGGATGAGGTGGATACCTACGGCGCGGCTCATTTGGGCCAAGCGCACTACAGCGCTCTCGAGCTCACGAGGGTAAGACTGCATAAGGTCTGCAAGTTCGTCGATGATTACAACGATGAAGGGCATAGGGTCGAGGTCCTCGGCTTTCGACTTGGCCAAAACGTTTTGGTGGTAGGAGTCAATATCGCGAGACTTGTTCTGCTCTAAGATGTTGTATCGACGATCCATCTCTTTGGCAGCCCACTTGAGAGCAAGGATCGACTTCTTAGCATCGGTGATCACAGGGGTAAGAAGGTGGGGGATGGAGTTATACATAGTAAGCTCGACGCGGTTGGGGTCGATCATAATAAATTTGAGATTCTCGGGAGGGTTGCGATACAGAAGTGAGGTGACAACCGCATGTATAGTCACCGACTTGCCCGAGCCTGTAGCACCGGCGATAAGCACGTGGGGCATACGAGCGAGGTTGGAGAAGTGGGAGCGGCCTGCAATATCTCGTCCAAGCGATACTAAGAGGGGGAGGGCACTTCTGGAGTATTCTTCGTCAGAAATGAGCGAGCCTAGACCGACCGTAGATTTGGTAGTATTGGGTACCTCGATACCTACAAGGGATTTACCGGGGATTGGAGCTTCTATGCGGACTGGATGAGCGGCTAGTGCAAGCTCTAGGTTGTTCTGGAGACCCAGAATTTTAGATAGCTTAACTCCTTCGGCTGGCTTCAGGGCATAGCGAGTTACGGAGGGGCCAATAGATACCTCATCCATCTCTACCACGATGCCAAAGTTGAGAAGAGTTCTCTTGATGAGGTTGGCATTAGCCTTGATATCTCCAACCCCTGCCTTACCACGGTCGCCCTCAAGAAGTGAGAGTGGAGGAGGTGTCCAACGCTTACCGCTTCTTCTTACTAAGAGGGGAGTGAAGCCATCCTCATCTACCTTCTTCATCACTGGTTCTCTAATCTTGAGCGCGGCATTCTTCGAGGCTTCGCTTGCCTCAATTTTCTCCATAGCCTTATCGATAGCGCGATCTTCGGTAGGACGGAGTGTGGCACTCTCTTCCTCCTCACCTTTACCGAAGAGGCGACTAAAGAGGTTTCCGATATTAAACTTGAGTGCCGCATTAAACATCACCAGGGTGGCGATAACAACAAGTCCCAAGAGAATTATGGCACTTAGGTAGATATCAAAAACGGCCACTAATGGTTGAGAGATAAGATTACCAATGATCCCTCCGCGAAGAGATATGAGGTTTACTAAGCCAAGGCCAGAGAGGAATAAGATCAGCGACCCAAAGAGCTGGGGTAGGGCGAAGTTTCTCTCCTTGTCTTGGAGGAAGGAGAGGGCGAGAAGTAGAAAGACTATGGGTAAGAGGTAATAGCCAATACCGAAGAGGTAAGAGAACCACCCATAGGCAAGCCTTCCTGCTTGTCCTGAGAGCCCAAAGGCCGCAAGGAGTAGAAAGAGGGCGGTCACTATAGAAACTACACCTGCGATAGTATGTAAGGTACCCTGAGAAACAAAGGCATTAGAGAAGGCCTTGTCGCTACTATCATCCCCCTTTTTCTTCCTGCCACGCGCCATAAATTTGTGATGTTTCCTCAATAATAACACGAGAGTGTTGTCCACCTCCTGTATCCATTCGGTATCTTAAATAAGTAAGAAATTTAAGAGGCTATTGCAAAATTTGTCTCTTAGACCCATAATGGACTTGCCTTGACATAAAGGACAATATAAGGAATAGTAAGAGACATCTAAACGACATGGACAGAGCTTATGAGACAAATTTTATAAATAGGGCAGAAAAGTTGGCTTCGGCTATATATTTTATAACTAACTTTTTTACTAATGAAGAACCAGTAAAATGGAGGTTAAGAGAGCTATCTATTAACCTAATTTCTAATAGCTTTAAAGACAAAGTCTCTATAATAAAGGAAGTATCTTCACTTTTTGTCGTTGCAAAAACAAATGGCCTAGTCTCTGAATCTAATTATGAAATTCTAAATAAAGAACTTCTTAGCCTTGAAGATTTGGCGGGGATTAAAAGTCCTTTGCCACTGTTAATGCCCTCGCTAGCTGAGAATCCTAGACAAGTTAAACCTGTCGAATCGAATTTGCTAAAAGACAATTTTGTAAAAGACTCAGTTGTGGAGAAGCCTGTGTTAAAGGAATTTGGCGTAGTTTCAGTTAAGAAGAATAATAGGCAGAGCGTAATTATCAACCTTCTGAAGCGGAAAAAGGAGGTAATGATAAAGGACATAACCCCACTAATCTCTGGATGCTCGGAGAAAACGGTACAGAGGGAGCTCTCGAGCATGGTAACTCTTGGGTTATTGAAGCGGATGGGTGAGAAGCGTTGGAGCAGGTACAGTCTTGCTTAAGGGGTCAAAAAGTGTATTATGCGGCTATCCCCAGAACCTTTTTGCTATCTTCATCTCTATACAGATATAATTAAAAAACGCCTATTTTTGGCTTGCCGAGGAAGGCTTATCCGTTCTCGGCAAATTAGTACCCGTGTCGCGACTCGAACGAATATTAGTAATTATTGGGTTGCGCTCACGCATTAGAAAATTAAATTAACAAATGATTAAACAAAGAATTGCAAAGTTTGCTGCCGTTTCGGTCGGTGTGGCTATGGCCATCGGTGCTGCTTCTCCTCTTGGAGCGCAGACCGTTGCTGATCTTCAGGCACAAATCAATGCGCTCTTGGCACAGCTTTCTGCTCTTCAGGGCGGGGCTTCCACAACTACCACTGTATCTGCATGTGCATTCACACGCAGTTTGACTGTTGGTTCAAATGGATCCGACGTTACCTGCTTACAGCAAACTCTAGTTGCTAAGGGATACCTTGTTATGCCAGCTGGCGTAGCAATGGGTTACTTCGGCAATCTTACAAAGGCTGCTGTTGCTAGATGGCAAGCTGCTAACGGAGTTGCTCCTGCAGTAGGCTACTTCGGTCCTATCTCCCAGGCTAAGTTCGCTTCCATGGGTGGTACAACTATCCCTGGTGGCACAACTACTGGTGGTGGCATTACTACTCCTGGTGTAGAAGGTACGCTTACAGCTAGCATCTACGCTACTCCCGCTACTGGAACTAAGGTTTACGAGGGCGACGACATGAAGAAAGTTCTTGCTGTCGAACTTGAAGCCAAGCTCTCAGATGTAAGAGTAGAGAGGATCAAGTTGAAACTTGATGCTGCTACTTCCGGAAATACTGACAGAGACTTCTACGACGATATTGCTGATCGCATCTACATTATGGATGGCAATACTGTCCTAGCTTCTGCAAGTCTAAACTCCAGTACTGTTATTGAAGAGACCACTGGTAACTTCTACGTAACCGTTACTGGCTTCAATCTCGTAATTCCTAAGGACTCTAAGAAGATTCTCAGCGTTGCTCTTGATGCTCAAGGAAACTTTGATTCAGCATTCAGCAATGACTCTTGGACTCTTACCGTTCCTGCCGAGGGTATCCGTGGTGTAGACGGCGCAGGTATCAACCTTTACGCTCCTTCATCTGGAACTCTTGCAAGAAACTTCAGTACTCAGGCCGACTTGTCTGAGAGTGCAAGCCTCGCAGTTTCTCTAAACTCAAATTCTCCTAAGGCCCAGCAAGTCATCTGTACTTCTGGCTCTGACGAGGATGAGTGTAATGGACTCGAGCTTGCTCGCTTCGACTTCAAGGCTGAAGATGACACTGTAACTGTTACTAACTTTGTACTCGATATCGTTCGTACAAACAACGCAACACCTACAGCAGCTGGAAACGTAGCTTCTGGTACTGTTGCTTACCTCTACGATGGTTCTAACAGCGTAGGCTCAGCATCAGTAGTGTCTACTAGTGCTACAGTTATGACAGCTACCTTCACTGATATCGACTGGGACGTTCCAGCTGATACTACAAGGACATTGTCTGTAAGATTGGATATCATTGATGCCCAATCTGCAGCTGATACTCTTGTTGTAAGCACTGATGCGGCTGATGTTACTGCAGAAAACTCTGATGGTGATGATGTAAGTGCTAACGTTTCTGGTTCTGCTGATGGTAAGACCTTCACAATCAGAAAGGTTGGTCCTGAGATCACCTTGGTCTCCAAGTCGATCACGACTTCTGGAGTACCTCAGAGTTCTGCCGCTCAGACCTTCGCAACCTCAACCTTGACTGCGACATTCAATGTCAAGATTAAGGCTCTAGGTGGTTCTATAGTCCTTGGTAAAGTAGCTTCAACTACTGGACCAACATTCGGTAAGACCACAGGAACAAATAGCTTCACGCTATACTCAAGTGGTTCAGCAAGTTCATTGAACTTGACCAACGGTACGACCACATCCTTCACTCTTCCATCAACATGTGTTGACGATGCTGACCGCACCAATTCATGTCAGTTGGCTGAGAATGCGGAAATCACCGTACCTGTTACCTTCTTGATCCCTGGTAGAACAGACGCTTCGTCTGCTCACACCTCAGGTCTCTACTCTGTAGGTCTCATCAATGTCAACTGGTCAAACACTGCAACAGGTTCATCTCTTCAGTCAACCAACTTCATGTCTGGTGACGTCGACTGGAGAACTGCAGAAGTATCCTTCCCGTAATCCCTGGATTACTTAGGGTCTCAGCCCTAGTCTGAGAAAGAAAAACCCGCCTCTGGCGGGTTTTTCTTATGCCTATATAATTAATGTATGAGATATTTCGATAAGACCTTCTTCAAGTTCTTGTTTAGATTCGTATGTATCATTTCTTTAAGTATTATTGCGATCATATATGCTAAGGTCTATCTCTAGGTTTTTCTTTATCTCACTTATTTTTCTTGGACTAGTCTCAGTAGTGAGTGCTGCGCTTGTAAACATCAATACTGCAGGACTTACTGAGCTTGAAACTTTGAATGGGATTGGGAGTAGTAAGGCTCAAGCCATCATCGACTATCGAACCCAGAATGGCGCCTTCGCTACTATCGAAGAGATAATGAATGTAAGTGGTATTGGACAAGCTACCTTCAATAATATTAAAGATTTCATCACGGTGGGAAGTGTTACTCCTCCTCCGGTTGCCCCGCCAGCTGGTGGATCTACCACTCCCGCCTCGCCTCCGCCTGCGTCTCTAAACACATCAAACCAAAAAGCTATCTGGCTATCTAACAAGAAGTCAGGAGAGTATGAGGTAGGTATAAAGAGCGCGAGTGCTAGTGTCGTAGGGACTCCACTTAAGTTTGAGGCCGAGACTAACTTCGGCTTCGCCAAGAGCTCTATCTTTAAGTGGAAGCTTGGCGATGGCACTGTTAAGTATGGACAAAACATTACTCACTCATACGCCTTTCCGGGAGAGTATGTGGTGGTACTCAATGTAGAACTGCCAGAAGAGGTTCTGTCGGTCAGGACAACAGTAAAGATTATCTCGGCAGAACCTATAATCTCCTTCGCTTCTACAGAGCGGATCGAAGTGGCGAACAATGCTAGTAGCGAAGTGAATCTCTATGGGCGGACACTTGTAGTGAGAGGGAAGATCTTCGCCTTCCCGGAGGATACAATAATCTTGGCTGGACATAAGATCAGCTTCTTAAGCCAGACTACAGGACTTACTCCTGCCAATTTGTCTCAAGTTTTTCTCATGACAGTGGGGGAGAATCCTAATTACTCATCTAATGGGGTAGTAAGTAAGGCCGAGGAGATGAGACAAAAGAATATTGCAAAAATTCAAGATCAAATATCAAAACTGGAAAGTGCCTTAGCTCTAGCCCAAGTGAGAGCAGCCTTTAGTACACAAACTCCGAGTGTCGCTAAGACCGAAGTCATAGAAGCTAGTCAAACTAAGGAAGCTATTGAAGCCACCGAAACTCAGACTGCAAGTGCCGTAGGCTCTCTAGAATCTCTTCCAAAATCTAACTGGCTTACAAAACTTAAAATCTTTTTCTTAAGAACGAAATAATGGAAAAAGCTATTTTTGGTGGTGGGTGCTTCTGGTGTACGGAGGCGGTGTTTAAGTCCCTAAAGGGGGTCAGAGTGGTAAGCCCGGGTTACTCAGGTGGGACAGAGGAAGATGCAACTTATGAGAAAGTCTCAGGAGGGCAAACAGGTCATGCCGAAGTGATTTATATAGAATACGACCCATCGAAGATTAAATATCGTGACTTGCTTACCGTCTTCTTCGGCTCGCATGATCCAACAACTCTCAATAGGCAGGGTAATGACGTGGGTACGCAGTATCGCTCAGTCATTTTTTATACAACAGACGAACAGAAGATAGAGGCCGAGAAGTTTATAAAAGAGATTGATGGGGCTGTGACAGAATTAGTGCCTTTCTCTGAATTTTTTGAGGCAGAGGATTATCACAAAGATTATTACGAAGCTCATAAAGATGCTCCATACTGCCAAATAATTATTAATCCGAAGTTAGAAAAGGTGCAGAAAGATTTTGCGAACCTTTTGAAATTCAAGGAGGAAGGTATATAGTATCGCGCGGAGGTGTGGTGGATGTCTGCACATTATAAAAAAATGCCAGCTGAAGATTTCCAAAAGTTGGCTGGGTATGCGTACGTTCGCAATGTTCTACTCATGGGGGAGCGGGGGAGGCTTCACATTGTCTGGCCCAATGGGATACGTGGTGGGGCCAAGGTGGTGATGGACCAGTTGGCTGAGAGTTTTCTCTCAAGACGAGTCCCTGACAAGCTTCTATTCCGGCCAGAAACGGAAGAGGGGAAGAAGCTCGTAGGTAAGGCGCGACTCGTTACGCACGAAGCTACGCGCGAGTATCTAAAGCTTTCCCATCAGCAGATGCTTGGCGTATTGAAACAACTTCGTCAGTACAAATCGGTCGAAGGGCGTCAGCTTTTCTATGCTGATTCAGTAGAAAAGTACAAAGCGAAGAAAGGGCGCCGTTAGGCGCCCTTTAATCATGTATAATTTATATATATGAACGAAGAAGAATTAGCAAAAGAGGTAATGTGGAAGAAGGGTACGGAAGCACCTTTCACTGGCAAGTACGTAGATACTAAGGATCCGGGGTTGTATGTGTGCAAGAATTGTGGCGCAACTCTCTTTTCCTCAAGCGCTAAGTTCGACTCTGGTACCGGCTGGCCCTCCTTCGATAAACCCGAAAATTTGGAAAATGTAGAACTTATAGCTGATGACTCCCACGATATGCATCGGACAGAGGTGGTGTGCAAAAGCTGTAAGGCCCACCTAGGGCATGTCTTCAATGATGGTCCCACCGAGACAGGCCAGAGGTATTGCATAAACTCTGTCTGCCTAGACCTAAAAAAGGGCTAAAACCCTTACTTTTCCCCACTTTCTCCCCAGAGTTATCCTATTTGGGCCCTTGTTTGACTTACTCTGGTAGGGGGTATAGAATAGCCTAATCCTAGAAATGTTAAGTAATCTCAAGCAAAAAGAGCGATATAAATGACCCAAAAGGTCATTTTGCGGGTGAACCCCGTCGCTCTCTAGGCGACGGGGTTTCGTTTCTAGGGCCGCCTAGTGGCGGTGAAGAACTTTGAAAACTTAATACCATCACATACGTATTAGACAGGGGTCTTTCGCGTATGGAGATGGACAGGTAAGCTCCAACTAGAAACTGGTTGGAGCATGTAGAAAGTAAAGTGGTTTTTAAGTTTCCTAATAGGAAACTTAAGGGCGTACGGTGGATGCCTTGACTCCAAAGAGGCGATGAAGGACGCGGCTTGGCGGCGATATGCTTCGGGGAAGTGCCTAGCAACTTTTGATCCGAAGATTTCCGAATGGGGAAACCCTCCTGCACATGCAGGAACGTTGGCACCTTAGCCAACGAGCACACCCAGTGAAGTAAAACATTTCAGTAACTGGAGGAAAAGAAACAAATATGTATTTCCTTAGTAGCGGCGAGCGAAACGGAAGAAGCCCAAACCTAGTTACAATCTTGCGACAGGCATAGTCGTGTCGCGGGATTGTTGCTAGGGGTTGTAAGGCAACAGCGATTCAAACTTCGGTTTGGAAAAGAGTAAGAAAATTTCTGGTTAGGTGAATCTCGCTGGAAAGCGGGACCCAAGAGGGTAATAGTCCCGTAACCGAAAATCAGATGTCTCTTTTGTTGTTGTTCTTGAGTACCTCGAGACACGAATAGCTCGGGGGAATCCGCCAGAACTAACTGGCAAGGCTAAATACTCTTGGAGATCGATAGTGAACTAGTACCGTGAGGGAAAGGTGAAAAGTAGCCCGGAAGGGCAGTGAAATAGACCTGAAACCGTATGTCTACAAAGAGTCGAAGAGGTGTTTACACCTCGACGGCGTGCCTATTGAAGAATGAGCCAACGAGTTTATGCATCAAGCTGCCTAAGCGCCTATAAAGCGTGGAGGCATAGCGAAAGCGAGTGTTAATAGCGCGAATATAGTTTGCTGCATAAGACCCGAAGCCAGGGCGAGCTTGTCATGAGCAGGGTGAATCCTCGCGAAAGCGGGGAGGAGGCCCGAACCGGTGAGCCGTGCAATACTCTCGGATGACTTGTGATAAGAAGTGAAAAGCTAATCGAGCCTGGTAATAGCTGGTTCTCTCCGAAATAACTTTTGGGTTAGCGTCGAGTGTTCCTCAGAGAGGTAGAGCACTGGAAGGTCTGGACAGGGCGAAAGCTCGCTAGACCTATCAAACTCCGAATTCTCTGAACTAAAAACTCGGCAGTTAGACTCCGGGGGCTAAGCTCCGGTGGTCAAAAAGGAAACAGCCTAGATCTCTATTTAAGGTCCCTAAATTCATGCTAAGTGCACTTAAGGAGGTGAAAATTCTCTAACACTGAGGAGGTTGGCTTAGAAGCAGCCACCCTTTAAAGAAAGCGTAACAGCTCACTCAACTAGAGTTTTCGCACCGTAGATTCATGGGGCTAAGCATGGTACCGAAACTGAGGGTTTGTAACATATTCGTATGTTATAAGCGGTAGGAGAGTATTCCAATCTGCTGTGAAGGCGAAGGGGTGACCCACGCTGGAGCGTTTGGAAGTAAGAATGTTGGCACAAGTAACCACAATCCCGATGAAAAATCGGGACGCCGAAAGAACAAGGTTTCCCTCTCAACGTTTGTCGTAGAGGGGTTAGTCGGTCCTAAGGAAATGGTGAGAACCGCATCCGATGGACACACGGTTAATATTCCGTGACTCGACTTGTAAGTGATGGAAGGACGGAGATGAGTATGTATCGCGCATTATTGGATTTGACGTCTATGCTTTAAGGAAGTGCTCTAGGTAAATCCGGAGTGCTCAGGTTTGATCCTGGTTCCAAGAAGAGTAGAAAAGTTTGGCTTCGGCCTAACTAATGATACAAAGCCATCTTCCAAGAAAATTTTCTAAACTTATTGCAAGTCGAACCGTACCGCAAACCGACACAGGTGTTCTCGTCGAGTAGACGTAGGCGAACGAGTGAGAAGTCCCCAAGGAACTCGGCAAAAAAGCAGCCGTAACTTCGGAATAAGGCTTTCCTAAAGCAATTTAGGATGCAACAAAAGTATCTCTGGCAACTGTTTACCAAAAACACAGCTCCCTGCGAACTCGCAAGAGGATGTATAGGGGGTGACACCTGACCAATGC
>JANWHY010000007.1 GCA_025450175.1 Minisyncoccota bacterium | reverse complement strand
TTTGTCCCTATGTTAAGTCGTGGGGACGGTCCTCAATATGTACCCTCAAAATTTGGTGGACGAAGATGTGTAAGTCGGAAGACGCATAAGGACTTGTCCGCCACTGCCGTACGACAATCGGGATGTCGAATGACGAAAAAACAAATGTGCGGTAGAACTTTGTTCTTTTTAAAAATCATGGGACGAACATCCACCTGTCAGAAAACGAGGAAAGGAATGTCCCGTGGAGGGTGAGACGAATGGGCACTTGTCTTAACGACGATTGGTTCCCTGTCTCACCCTTTTCTTTTGCCTAAATTCAGGTAAAATGGCTTTATGCTTACCTTAAAGGCAGAAAAACGGGATAAATCATCCAAAGCTGACAACCTCAGAAAAGCGGGCCAAGTACCCGCAGTCTTTTATGGCAAAAAGGAGGCAAGCACACCCATCTCAATTCCTAAAACCGACTTCCTCAAAGTTTGGCGCGAAGCAGGGGAGTCGACCGTAGTTACCCTCGAGACTCCAGACGGAGAGAAGGAGAGTCTCATCCAAGACGTCTCCATCGACCCGGTAAGTGGTGCACCTCTCCATGCCGATTTTTACGTGTTCGAAAAGGGTCATAAGGTAGAAATCGATCTCCCTCTCGAGTTCACTGGAGTAGCTCCCGCTATTAAGGACCTCGGTGGCTCTCTCGTTAAAGTCATGCATACCATCAAGATCGAGGCTATGCCTAAGGATCTTCCTCACAATATAGAGGTAGATATTAGTAGCCTTGCTAACTTCGGTGACCAGATACTCGCACGAGCCCTCAGTATGCCTGCCGGCGTAACTCTCAAGGAACACTTGGAAGAAGTCATAGCTCTAGTCGCCGCTCCTCGCGAAGAGAAGGAGGAAGAGAGTGCGCCTATCGACCTCTCAGCTATCGAGGTAGAGAAGAAGGGTAAGGAAGAGACAACAGAAGAAGCTCCGACAGAAGAACCCAAGGCAGAGTAATTCTCAATTCTCAGTGGTGAAAAAGTTCTTAATATTCTTTTTAATATTGTTTGTGGCGACACCGTGGCGAGTAACCACGGCAGAAGTTGTGTGTACCGACCAAGTGGCAGGGAAGAGCAGGGTACAACTCGAGGCCGAGCTCGATGCTTGTAACAAGGAGATCGAGCAGTGGACCAAGACTTTAAACGATACCAGGAAGGACAGTGCATCCTTCTCCCGCGATATTGCAGCACTTACTGCCAAGATCAATGCCGCTCAAGCCAATATCAAGGGCAAGAACATAGCGATCTCGAACTTAACCAAGGACATCGCCGTTAAGCAAACTGAGATTAAGGTCCTCGACACGCGACTTGTCGAAGGCAAGAGGGCAGTAGCCGATATCTTGCGCCGCACCAATGACATAGACTCGTACTCTCTGGTAGAGACAGTACTTTCTAATAAAGATCTTTCAGAATTTTTCGTGGACATGGACACTTATAACTCTACCGAAGTGGCCCTCAAAGAGCTTTTTGATGAACTTAGAGGCATCCGCACCGTAAGAGAGACGGAGAAGTCAACCTTGGATAAGAAGCGCCAAGAAGAGTCGGCCGCTCGCGCCGCTATAGAAGCTGCTAAGAAGGAGGTCGAGATTTCTCAGGCGGAGAAGAAGACTCTCTTAGCTATCAACCAAACCAAGGAGAAGACATATGAGCAGGTGCTCAAGGACCGCCAGGCCAAAGCCAATCAGATTAAGGCCGTACTCTTCCCATTGCGCGATGCCGGCGAGATCCCCTTCGGTACCGCTCTTCAGTATGCCGAGAATGCAAGTACCAAGACTGGCGTGCGAGCGGCCTTCATCCTTGCCATATTGCAACAGGAGTCCAACTTGGGTGCCAACGTGGGTTCGTGTGTTATCACCAATATAAATTCTGGAGAGACCAAGAGCTTAAAATCGGGCAATGTCTTCTCTAACGGCATCCATCCCACTCGAGACCTCCCCGTACTCCAGAACATTTTACAAAGCTTAGGCAGAGACCCCTTCCAGACCAAAGTCTCGTGTCCAGTAGCTGGCGTAGCCGGATACGGGGGAGCCATGGGGCCAGCGCAGTTCATCCCTTCCACTTGGAAGCTCTTTGAGTCAAAGATTGAGAGTGCTACTGGAGCGGCTACGGCCGATCCCTGGAATCCTGCTCATGCCATTATGGCCTCTGCCATCTTCCTCTCCGAGCTTGGTGCCAATAGTCAGGACTATACCAACGAGCGCACCGCCGCCTGCCGATATTACTCTGGCAAACAATGTTACTCCGGCGGCAGAGCCAACGTCGGCTTAAGTTATGGTAATAGAGTGATGGAGCGCGCCACCGCTATCCAACGCGATATCGACTTCTTGCACGGACTCTAATTTTCGTGGTATAGTCTTGCCAATATGAAAAAGGAGATACATCCCGCCGACTATAGACCCGTGCTTTTTATCGACAACTCAAGTGGAACGGAGTTTATTATTTCCTCTACTGTTAAGACTACTGAGACCGCAAAGAGTAAGACAGATCACAAGGAGTATCCTGTCTACCGACTCGAAATCTCTTCTGCTACCCATCCTTTCTATACCGGACAAGAGAAGACTATCGACACTGCGGGAAGAATAGAGCGCTTCAAAGCCAAGAGAGCAAAAGCTAAAAAGTAAATGGATCTTGAGAAGTACAAAAATAATCCCAAGACTGTTTATCTCGCAAAAACCTACGAACAACTAACAGACGAAGAGTCCAAGCAGATGATGCTTGAGGAGATGGATAGAATTCTATCTAGTGACACTGTAGGAGGTGGGGATGATGATTCTCCGAACGAGATTATTCTCGAAGTGCGGGCCGGGGCAGGTGGAGATGAGGCCACCCTTTTTGCCAATGATCTTGCTTATATGTATACGACTTATGCTACCAATAGCGGCTGGCAAGTCTTCAAGATCGACGACCTGGTCTACGAGATCCGAGGTCGGGATTGTTATAAGAAGCTCAAGCTTGAGACAGGGGTACACAGAGTCCAGAGAGTGCCAAGCACTGAGAAGTCTGGCCGGATTCATACCTCGACAGCATCTGTGGCCATTCTACCGGTGAGGAAGAAGACCACTATAGAGATAAAACCGAGCGACCTCGAGATCGAGACTTCTCGCGCTGGAGGAGCCGGAGGGCAGAATGTGAACAAGGTTGAGACTGCTGTGCGCATCATCCATAAGCCGAGTGGTATAGACGTGCGCTCCACTGCGGAGAGAAGCCAGCTCAAGAACCGCGAGAGAGCTATGTCCATCCTCATCGCCAAGCTCGAAGCTAAGAAGGAGGAGGAGGAAATGGCGAAGTATTCTCAAGATAGGAAGAATCAGATCGGTACTGCCGATCGCTCCGAGAAGATTCGTACATATAATATTCTTCAAGACCGAGTGACTGACCACCGCATAAAGAAGAGTTGGCACAATATCGAGAAGATTATGAATGGCGACCTCGATAAGATGCTTGAAGCTCTCCAACATCCAGAAGAAGTAGGTACCGACGATGAGTAAGGAGGTGGGCGAACCTATAGCTTATAAGCTTGGGTCTATACCTTTTATACATACTGAGATTTTTCTTGATTCTCGGCCTCTTATACCGAGAACAGAAACTGAGTATTGGGTTGACCTTGCAATAAAAGAGATTAGAGAGAAGAGGATTGAGAGAGTAAAAATATTGGACCTTTGTGCAGGCTCTGGCTGTATTGGAGTGGCTATATTGAAAGAGATTCCAGATGCTCTGGTGGATTTTGCCGAAATAGATAAGAGTCACCACTCTACAATAGAGAAGAATCTTAGGACAAACGAGATAGATATGAGTCGCGCACGGATCTTTGGCGGAGACTTATTTGAAAATATTTCTGATACATATAACTTTATCCTCACTAACCCTCCTTATATAGATCCAAAGTTATGGTCAAGAGTAGAAGATTCCGTCACTCAATACGAGCCGAGAGAAGCTCTTGATGGAGGGGGGGAGGGTCTAGAGATTATTAATAGAATACTTTTGGAAACCCACAAATATCTCAAGAATGGGGGAGTGCTATATCTTGAACATGAGCCCGAACAAGTAGAGGCTCTATCTAAGAATCCTCTCTACCTCAACACATCTCCAGACCAGTACGGTGTAAACCGTTTTTCTAGATTTGTAAAGTAGATAGTAAGATTGCTTCCTAAATCCTTTTGGGTGTAAGGTAGGAATAGAACTGTACAAGCCTCATAAGCTTGGAACTTTGGAGGAGTCGCCATGACTCAAATCTTGAGCCTTGATACAACCACGGCAGAATGTTCTGATCCAGTCACAACCAGACTACCTGGCCTAGTGGCAATGGAGATGGAGAAATTCGCCTCCGTTGTCGCTGACACCAACCACCATGTTCTACTTCTAGGAGAATGGGGTGCGGGCAAGGACTATCTGGCGAAAATGATCCACTCCAAGATGAACCGGGGAAGTTTTGTGGTCGTAGACTGCGTATCTATACCAGAAAACCTTTTCGCTTCAACCCTTTTTGGCCACATGAGGGGGGCCTTCACAGGTGCTATTGAACGCCAGATTGGGCTGGCCCAACTCGCAAACGATGGAACCTTGTTCCTCAATGAGATCGGAGAGGTTCCAATCCAACACCAAGGAACCTACCTTCGTCTCATTGAGGAGCGGACATACAGAATTGTTGGTGGCCATGAAGAGTGCCATCTGAAAGCTCGGATCATCGCAGCCACAAATATTGATACCAAAAAGGCGATAGCTGAAGGAAGGTTCCGCCGAGACCTCTACGATCGGCTTGACCAGATCACTTTCAGGATACCGCCTCTACGCGAACGTCGCGACGAAATCCTCGACCTCATCAATCACTTCAGCAAGGTGGAGAATCTCCCCAAACCATTTTCTGGGGAAGCTCTCGAAGTGATGGAGAACTATCACTGGCCAGGAAATATTCGAGAACTTAGCAACGTGATCAAGAAAGTGGGGATTGATCTCCTTCTTCACCCAAGCGGCGAGCTGAGAATTCAGCCTTACCGAGTCAAAAAGTACTTGGAAAGGAGAGGGGAAGAGAATTGGAATCCTCCAAAGCAAGAGTACCCAGGCGATACACTTCCCACTTTCCTAGAGGTGAGCGAACGGGCCGCGAAGGATCTTGTTAGAGAAGCGCTTAAAAGGACCAATGGCAACGTCTCTGGAGCTACCAGACTAATCGGAATGTCATCAAAGACGCTCCGTAAGTACATGTCTTAATAAAGACCCAACGATCGACTTAACTCGGCCGTTGGGCTTTATCTTGTCTAAATAAGGTCATTTTGCTAAACTACTGAAGCTGTGGAAAAAACCAAGGAAAATAAGAAGTCTGAAGGCTCATTAGTTGATGCGCTTTTTTCTGTCGGAGCACACTTTGGCTTTGTAAAGAGTCGTCGCCACCCATCGGCCAAACCCTTCATCTTCGGCTCTAAGAACAAGATCGAGATCTTCGATCTTGAGAAGACGAGTGTAGAGCTCAACCGCGCACTAGAATTTATCACTAAGAAGGGTGAGGAAGGGGCGCTGGGTCTCTGGGTAGGAGGTAAGAGTGAGGCTCGCGAGGCTACCAGAGCCGCGGGCCAGACACTTGAGATGCCTTTTGTTCCGGGACGCTGGATTGGAGGTACTCTCTCGAACTTCTCCGAGATTAAGAAGCGCATTGCTAGACTCGAAGAGCTTACTGGCGAGCGAGAGCGGGGTGAACTTGCCAAGTACACCAAGAAGGAGCGCCTACTTATCGATCGCGAGATCGACAGGCTCGCTCTATACTTCGGCGGCCTCTCCAAGCTCAAGAGTCTACCCAAGTTTATGGTAATCATAGATCCTAAGAAGGAAGAAATCGCCGTAGCTGAGGCTCGTACTATCAAGATTCCTATTGTCGCTATTGCGGGCTCTGATGCTGATCTTTATAAAGTGGATTATGCCATCCCAGCTAACGATGCCTCACGAGGGAGTATTAAGTTTATTACTGAGTTAATGGTAGAAGCTTATAAGAAAGGGTTGGCAAATAAGAAAGTAGAGCAAATTTAGATATGGTTACCATAGAGGAGATCAAAGCTTTACGTGATGAGACGGGACTCTCCGTCATGGAGTGTCAGAAGGCCCTCGAGGAGGCAGGTGGGGATAAGGCAAAAGCCTTAGAACTATTGAAGAAAAGAGGTGCCGAGATAGCTGCTAAGAAAAGTGGTAGAACCCTGGGTGCTGGAGTTGTAGTATCATATATCCATGCTGGCGAGACGACAGGAGTCCTTCTAGAACTCATGTCTGAGACCGACTTCGTAGCCAAGAACTCAGAGTTCAAGTCTGTGGCCCGAGATATCGCCATGCATGTAGCCGCTATGTCTCCTGCGGATACAACCGAGCTCCTCGCTCAACCTTTTATCAAAGATTCGAGCCTCACTATTGCCGATCTCATTACCAATACTGTACAGAAGTTTGGAGAGAGGATTGAGCTTGGCCAATTTGTGCGATTGTCCATAAACTAATTAGTTCATGACCCCACTCATATCGTTGTTCGCTTTATCGGGCGTTTTTCTTGCACTCCTACTTGTAGCGAAGAGGTTAGAAGAGAAGAAGAGGCGACAAGTCTTCGTCTTAAACCTCATCTCCAAGGGCGACACCTATACTAGAGAGCTCTATCACAAGACAGTGCACCTATATTCTGATGGCAGGGAAGACCTCTTCTTTTTCTGGGAGAAGCAGATGCCTCTCCAGACAAGGAACTTCAAGAACAAGCTCGTAAGCTACCTTAAGGAGCGCCAGTTCGAATATTTGAATACTATTCGTGATTCCAAGATTCTGAAGAAGTCCGACGGTATGTCCGAATTCTTCCAGAAAATTTCTAATATTGAGAAGGGGGGCACTATCCATGATGGTATTGATGACAGTTCTCAAACAGAAGAAAATTAGGTAGACTAGTGCGATTGCCGGGATACCCGCCCGAACGTACCGTTCGGTACGGGCGGGGCTCGTTGGCAGAGCAGCTTGATATATGTATACAGTATATGTGTTGAGAGATTATACTGGGAAATTGTACAAGGGCTTAACAAATAATCTTGAAAGGCGTCTAAAAGAACACCAGAGAGGCCACACAAAAACCACTAGTAAAATGTCTGAGATTTCTCTAGTGTATAAGGAGGAACATCAAGATTTCCAGACAGCTAGAAAAAGAGAGTTATATTTGAAATCTGCTGCTGGAAGAAGATTTCTTAAAGATAAATTGCCGGGATAGCTCAGTTGGTAGAGCAGCTGTTTTGTAAACAGCAGGTCGGAGGTTCGAGCCCTCTTCCCGGCTCCAAAATTATTAGTTAGAAGTGGAGGTAGTGGCGTTGAGAAGTTCAACGCGAGTCTTCAACTTAGTAAGGGCTGGTACAGCCTTCTCTAACTCTTCGACAGAGCGGAAGCCATACATAGTCTCGCCATTGATCACGAGAGCAGGGAGGTTGGGCTTAATTTTATATATAGAGACAAGGGTTTTGAGCGCCTCAAGCTGGGACAAGTTGTAGTCGAAGGAGTACACGCGCAGGTCGGGATACTTGTCACGAAGGGCAGTAAGTACGTAGCCCATCTTGTCGCACTCTTCGCAGGCATCTTTCTCATTGGCATAGAAGTAGAGTATGAATATAGGTTTGAAGCCGCACTTCTCCGTAAGCCTCTTCATCAGAAGATAGTCCTTAATCTCAAGTAAGAAGTAAGACTGCTTCAAGTGTTCGATATCAGCATCATTAAATCCAGTCTGACTCTCTGCATATGAGAGACGTTCGCCCAAGGAACCAAGCTCCTTAGAGAGGAAGCCCGGACCAATCTCCTTACAAGAAGTTTCCTCGAGCAGAGCAAACTGAGTTTCGGAAGATAGAATATCGAGAGCCACTCTGTTCTCAATAGCGCGGAAGCTGTCGAGCTTCTTATTATTGAGGTTGTTGCTGGCCAAAATAGCGGTGATAAAGATTGCCGCAGTTATAAGGAAGGCCACCAAGTATTTCTTCGAATCTATCATAGAGGTTAGCGCCAGGATACCTTTCTTCGGAAGGCCATGTCAAAGAGGGCTTTGGAGAGCCAGAGTGGGGTGAGGAAGGCGTAGAGGAAGAGGTAATAGAAGAGAGCCTTAGATATTTTAAATTTGCCTTCAGCGAGCTTCATAGAAAGGTAGAGGATGAAGAGGGTAAGTCCCATAGCAGTGAGCACAATGATAGAGAGCGTGCCAGTATTGAGGAAGTACCAATCAAAGGAAGGTAAGGAGAAGTCTCCACTGAAGCCAATAGCCCGATAGCGAGTGAAGGCCTCGAGCATCCGAGTCACTCCGTTTCTCAAAACATTACTTACTAAGATAAAGGAGGTGAAGGTCGAGAGAGTGGCAATAGGCATGATGAACATTCCGAAGTGTCCGTACTTCCTATTGAAGAAGAGGCTACGATAGTCGAAGGCGTTGTTGAGAAAGCCGTACGACCAACGAGCGCGCTGCTTGACCAAACCCTTGAGAGTATTAGGAGTTACAGTATATACGTGAGCGCCATGAGCGTTGACGATCTTATAATGGTGCTTCTGCATACGCATTGCCATCTCCATGTCTTCCGTCATATGAGCCTCTCTATAATTACCCAACTCGCGGAAGACTCGTGTGCGGAAGATGGAGAATGGACCAGGTGTCACATAGAGTGCACCGAGAGAAGAGAGCATGCGACGAAGGAAGATGGACCAGCTGTACTCCGTCTTCTGGATATATTGGAGGAAGTTGTCTGGCTTATGCACCTTTATAGAAGGGGTGACGGCCATAACTGTAGCGTCATCGAAGTAGGGGATGATTTTCTTAAGAGCACTTTCTGTGACGAAGGAGTCAGCATCGAGGCAGCCCACCAAGTCTGTATAAACTCTCTCGAGAGCGAAGTTGACCGCTGTGTGTTTGCCACCGTTCTCTTTTTTATAAATACTAAATTGTGGATGGTCCTTGAACTTATTCATAACCTCCCAAGTGTTGTCGCGGGACCCATCATCTACGAGGATAAAACGGAGTTTGTCCTTGGGATAATCGAGAGCGAGGAGAGAGTCAACTGTGCCCAAGAGCGTCTTCTCTTCGTTTAAGACTGGTACGATGACAGAGACAGTGGGGAAGTGAGTCAAATCCTTTTTAAGCATCTCGTCTTCACGCCTTATCTCACCCCGCACCTCAAGATAAGTAATGAGAAGAAACACCTCAAAGAAGAGGGAGACAAAAAGAGAACCGTATAATAGATAGGTTTGGACCACTAACATTTGCTATAAAATCTCCTATACCATACCATAATAAATCATGGATGAAAATATCGTGATCAAAAGTACGGACGAAGTAAAGCTCAAAGAAGCCTTAGAAAGTCGCACTGACCAAGAAGCTACTCGGCTTAAGCGCTTCCTCTCCTTGCCCGACCTAGCGAGGACCCCGGGTAGCCCGCTCCACGAGATTGTCCGCCGCGCCTCCTCCGTGAAGAGTCTAGAAGACTTTGATGTGATCAAGATCCCCGAGATCGTGCCCACAGATATACTCTTCGATCTCTTCAACATGCCGCCGGGTCATCCTGCGCGCTCGACCTCTGACACTTACTACGTAGACGAGACTCATGTGCTCCGCACTCACGATACCGTCTTCTGGTACTACTACCTCAATAGCCCAGAGATCAAAGAGCGGATCAAGAAGCGAGAGACACTTGGTGCGATCTGCTACGGCAAGGTTTATAGGAAAGACGAGATTGATCGCACTCATATGAATGTCTTCCACCAATTCGGCGCATGGCTCATTGCCCCAGACGAGAAGAAGATTATTACTCCCGATGACCTCAAGGCCGCTCTCTCCGACATTGCGACTAACGTCTTCAAAGCAAACTTCCGCTTCTACGATCACCAGTTCCCATACACTGACCCTTCTTATGAGATGGAGGCAGAGATCAATGGTAAGTGGATCGAGATGCTTGGTTCAGGGATAGTGAGGAAGAGCGTACTCAGCAATATGGGGCTCCCAGATTACAACGGCTGGGCCTTCGGCTTCGGACTAGAGAGACTGGCTATCGCCTCGATGGAGCTCCCGGACATCCGACTCCTCTGGTCTGAGGATGAGAGGGTTAAGAAACAGCTCGTCTTGGGTAGCAAGTTCAAAGAAGTTTCCAAGTTTCCCCCAGTCGTGCGTGACATCTCCTTCGTCGTCTCCGAGGACTTCGTAGTAAACGACTATTTCGACACTATTCGTGACCTAGGTAGGGAACTCATCGAGCAAGTGGAGCTCTCAGATAAATATGAGAACAAGGAGAAGTTTGGGGAAGGCAAGCTCTCATACACCTTCCGTATAACATATCGCAGCCTCGATAAAACTCTTACTAACGAGGAGGTCAATAAGCTCCACGCTGAGATCGAGGCTCGCACCGAAGAAGAATTTAAGGGCGAGATAAGGAGGGTTTAAGTAGGTAAAAAGGCTTTCTTTTGGGCCGCTTTTTTGATATAATTAGATGTCCAAAATGGCAAAAACATCCAATTACAGCGCCGAATCCATCACGGTCCTCGAGGGCCTAGAACCGGTTAGAAAGCGCCCCGGCATGTACATCGGGACCACCGGTCCCGACGGTCTCCACCACCTAGTCTGGGAGATCTTCGACAATTCCCGCGACGAGGCTATGGGCGGCTTCGCCTCCGATATTGAGGTTGCTCTCTTGCCCGGCAATCGCGTGCGAGTAGGAGATAACGGTCGCGGTATCCCGGTAGATATTCATAAACAAACAAAAGTTTCCGCTCTCGAGACCATCATGACCACCCTCCATGCCGGAGGTAAGTTTGGCGGGGAAGGATATAAAGTCTCTGGAGGTCTCCACGGTGTGGGTGGCTCGGTGGTCAACGCTCTATCAGTCTACTGCCGCGCAGAGGTGCATCGAGACGGGGGAGTCTATGCTCAAGAGTATAGTAAGGGCAAGAAGAAGGGTGCAGTGAAGAAGATTGGTTCCTCCAAGGAAAATGGCACTATCATCACCTTCCAACCCGACCCCGAGATCTTCCCCGACACCAACTTCAGCTTCGACAAGATTAGCTCTCACCTCCGCCAGCAAGCCTATCTAGTAAAAGGTCTTAGGATTACCGTCATCGATGCCCGCCAAGAAGAGAAGCTTGATGGTGAGAAAGTTTTCTGGCTCCGAGATCTCGAGCTTGATGTGCCCCGCACCAGCTTCTACTTCGAGGGAGGGCTTGTCTCTCTAGTAAGATTTGAGAACGAGCATGCCAAACCGATACACCGCAATATTTTCTATGTAGAGAAGAAGGCCAATGGCAATGAGTACGAGACTGTAGAAGTATCTCTCCAATATGTCGACGATATCTCTTCGCGTATACTCCCTTTCGCCAATAATATTTATACCAGTGAAGGCGGTACCCATATCACAGGATTTAAAACTGCTCTGACGAGAAGCCTCAATACTTATGCTCGGAAGAACAACCTAGTGAGTGAGAAGGAAGACAACTTCACTGGCGATGATGTGCTTGAGGGACTCACCGCAGTCGTTTCTGTGAAGCTTCAGGAGATCCAGTTCGAAGGTCAGACCAAATCGAAGCTAGGAAGTGTCGAGGCCCAGAGCATGGTTACCACCGTCTTTGGCGACGCTTTCTCCGTCTTTTTGGAAGAGAATCCTGATGATGCTCGTTCCATCATCCAGAAGGTGGTCCTTGCTCTTAAGGCTCGTAAGGCAGCCAAGGCAGCGAAGGACAGTGTCCTAAGAAAGGGAGCTCTCGAAGGTATGACCTTGCCTGGTAAGCTTGCTGACTGCCAATCCCGCTCAGCAGAGGAGTCAGAACTCTTCATCGTCGAGGGAGACTCGGCAGGTGGTACAGCCAAGATGGGCCGTGATAGAAGGATCCAAGCTATCTTGCCACTCCGAGGCAAGATCTTAAACATCGAGAGAGCACGCCTCGACCGTATGCTCGCATCTGAGCAGATCAAAAATTTGGTCGTGGCTCTAGGTACGGCCATAGGGGATACCTTCGATATCACCAAACTACGCTACCACAAGATCATCATTGCGACCGATGCCGATGTCGACGGAGCACACATTCGCACCCTTCTTCTCACCTTACTCTATAGATTCTTCCGTCCACTTATCGATGCTGGTCATGTCTACATCGCTCAACCACCACTATATAAAATTAAGAAGGGCAAAGAAGTTTTCTATGTCTACTCTGACGAAGAGAAGAGGCAGATTGCTACCGATAATTCTGATATCCAGAGATACAAAGGTCTTGGAGAGATGAACTCGGATGAACTCTGGGAGACTACCATGGATCCTAAGGCAAGAATCTTGAAACAGGTCAATATCGAGGACGCTCGCGAAGCAGATCGCATCTTCGACGTCCTAATGGGCTCTGATGTGCCTTCTCGCAAATCTTTCATACAATCGAACGCGAAGAAAGCCACTATTGACATTTAATAAGACTTTTGCTATAATATAGATAGAGATTAGGGCTGCCTACTGGCGGCCAAGGAGACAGAAGTTATGAAGGTAATTGTATGCGTAGAACTACGTGGCGACTTACGCTTCGCGAAAGCGTGTAATCTCCCCATAGAGCCCTTCTTTGACCTGGTCATCATGGCACACGTAGAGAAGGATGTCTGGTCCGTTGTGGTGAACCAGATCGAGATATCGACAGCGAGCCCGATGATTATCGCGTACTGCCATCTTGAAGACGACGCTCTTCCGACTACCTTTGAGCAATTCCGAGGAGATCCAAGTTGGAAGCAGTTCGGGAACTATACCTCTGATGAGGAGGTGCCCGATGGCCCCACCGAGGCAGATTGTGTGGCCATGCTCCAGGACAGCGAGTAAACCTCATACATACCTTATAACACCAGCGCGTGGTCTACGGACCCCGCGCTGTTTTAATTTTGACAGGAAGACTATTTTAGCTTATAACACAGGTAGAAATTAGATGCTCTGTCGAGCACTAGAGGAGAGTGCGGTGCAGGAATTCATTGCCTCGTTTATCTTTAGTGGTTTACTCACGGCAGCCGGCCTGTCAGTTGTGGGCTATACCAAAGCTGATGACAAATTCGTCATTCTCGTATCCATACTGGTGGCATTGTTGGTGGCACTCTCTGTCACTGCCATCAGATTCCATCGGGAACTTCGCAAGTACCACGCTATGCAGAACTTCTTCTTCGGATATCTGGAAACGAGTGATTTCCAGAAGATGATGGACCAGGCCTTAGAGGCACGAGCAGACCGGGTATCCATTGCTTCTGAGCAACTTCTAACCTTACTCAGGAAAGGGCTCAATAGCTACGATGGAAATGAGATCCCTGACGCGCAAGCACAGACAGAGTTCGACAGAAGCAGGGAAACCCTCGAATCCGGGCTTGCTCAAGAGATAAGACTTTTCTACAAGACGTGGGATCAAATCGCTCTGTTCCATGAGTCTGTATACACCAAGGGCAAACTTCGAGCTCGGGACTGGAAAGTCTATGTCACCACAGTCCCATCAAAAGAATCAGCGGCCTAGTTCTTCAGTGCCAGCCCCGACTTCGGTCGGGGCTGTTCTTTTTTCCTCTATGGTCTAATTCGTGCGAATAGGAGAATAAGAGCACAGTGACTTATCCACAGATTCAGGGCAAATAGGGTATTGACGGGTAGAATTGTGGCGAGTGGTGGGATAGAATAGTATTAGGTGGGAAATAGTGGTATCATGAAAAAATGTTTATCGGCGAGTATACACATACCAGAGACGAGAAGGGTCGCTTCTCTCTACCTGCCAAGTTTAGGAAAGAACTTGGCAGGAAGGTCGTAGTTACTCGCGGTAAGGACAAGTGTCTCTTCCTCTATCCCACCCGAACCTGGAGCCAGATCTCGAAGGAGGTTGAGGCCCGAGGCCATGTCGAGAGTGACCAGCGCTTTGAGCGGTTCACCTTCGCCGGAGCATCTGAAATCGAAATTGATTCTATAGGCCGCATCCTTGTACCAGAATTCTTAAGGAAGTTTGCAGAACTCGGAGACTCACTAGTCATTACCGGAGTCCACGACAGAGTAGAGATCTGGAACGAGAAGAAGTGGGATGCCTATAGGAAGAAGCTCGAATCAGAGTATGCATAAGTCTGTTCTTTTAAAAGAAAGTATTGACGCATTGGATCTAACACCGGGCGAAGTCTTCTTAGACCTCACCTATGGGGCAGGAGGCCACACGGCCGAGGTCAGAAGGCGCTTTGGTGAGAACGTAGAGGTTACGACTCTCGACCAAGACCCTAACACCGGCGCAAGCATTGTAGGCAACTTCCGTGATGTCGACACTCTGGTAGAAGGTTCGAGACCAGACGCCATACTCTTAGATCTAGGTATCTCAAGTGATCAGATAGAGACTTCAGGAAGGGGATTCTCCTTCCTCCGCGATGAGCCGCTCGATATGAGAATGTCGGAGAGTGGGCCGTCAGCAAGCGACATCCTCAACTCCTGGGACGAGCACGCCATTGAGCTAGTCCTCCGAGGATTCGCAGATGAGAAGTTCTCTCGAAAGATCGCCAGAGCCATAGTCGACATCAGAGAGACAAAACCTCTTAAGACCACCTTCGATCTGGTACGAGCAGTTGAGAGTGTGAAGTCGAGAGGCAAGAGTAAGATCCATCCCGCAACGAAAACCTTTCAGGCTATCCGCATCGCCGTCAATGAAGAGCTCGTAGCACTCGAGGAAGGTCTCACTAAGAGCTTCCAGATCTTGAAGCCGGGTGGAAGACTCGCCGTGATCTCCTTCCACAGTCTCGAGGATAGAATCGTCAAGAAGTTCTTTAGAGAACTAGCCCGTCAAGAAGAGGGAACTCTAGTTTATAAAAAACCCCTTACCCCAACCGAGGAAGAGATAGATGTGAACCCCCGCTCCCGCAGTGCCAAACTCCGTGTCATAGAGAAAAAATGAGAACCTTGAACATTAACAAAACCCTGCCCCTACCCTTCACCTCGGTGAGTAGGCCTTTCATATTTAAGCTCTTGCGCGACAAGACCTTGGCCAACTACGACACCCGAGTCCGCTTCTTCTGGCTCCTAGTCGGGGTCGCTATCATGTCTCTAGCTACTTATATATACGCCATTACCTTCACCGCGAAAAATGTGGGGGAGAGGCAAGCCCTAGAGAATGAGGTAGCGCGTATTACCGCTGATTTAAATACTTTAGAATTCAAACATATCGAACTCGAGAACAAGATCACCCTAGAGCTTGCACACGAGTACGGCTTCAGTGAGACCAAGGCGCCACTATATATATCTCGCCAAGCAGGAGGCCTCTCATATAACAAGAGGTAGATGATAAAATAAAGAGATGCGATCTCCAGCATTTCGATTACGCTTTTTATCTTTTGTAGTCGTGATCCTCGCCCTTTTGCTTGCCTCACGACTCTACCTAGTCCAGATTGTCTCTGGAGATGACCTCAAGCGTTTAGCCGAGAACCAATACGTCGAGAATGAGAGCTTCTTCGACCGCGGCTATATCTACTTCACCTCTAAGGAAGGTAAACTCGTACCTGGAGCAAGCATCAAGTCCGGCTACACTCTATATATAAACCCGACCATTCTCTCTAAGAGTGCTAATCTCGAAAATATTTATAAAGAGATCAACGCTATCACCCCTATAGATAAGGAGGAATTCATAGCTAAAGCATCGAAGGAGAAAGATCCTTACGAGGAGCTAGCCAAACGCCTACCAGAAGAAGTAGCGACGAGGATTAAAGCCAAGAAGATGGATGGGGTCCAAATCACTAAGAATCAATGGCGCTTCTACCCCGGAGAGAGTATTGCGGCGCACACTCTCGGTCTTATCGGCTTCCAAGGAGATACTCTGGCCGGTCGCTATGGACTCGAGCGCTTCTACGAACCAGTACTTGAGAGGACGAGTGGGGAAGTATTTGTAAACTTCTTTGCCGAGATTTTCTCGAACATCCGCTCGGCAGTGAAGGCGGGTGATGGCTTAGAGGGTAACATCGTGACCACCATAGAGCCTACCGTCGAGACCTATCTGGAAGGTGAGATAAGGAAGGTAAACCAGAAGTACTCCTCCGACTTCACCGGCGGGATCATCATAGACCCAGTGACCGGAGAGATCGTATCGATGGCTCTCTATCCCACCTTCGATCCTAATAGTCCGCAAAGCGAGAAGTCCTCAGATGTCTTCCGCAACCGCTTCGTGGAGGATCGCTACGAGATGGGCTCGATAGTGAAGGCTCTTACTTACGCTATTGGTCTCGATGAGAAGGTTATCACCTCGCGCACCACCTACAACGACCCAGGGTGCCAAACTCTAAATACCAAAAAGTTTTGTAACTACGACGCACAATCGCATGGGACACACGTCTCCATGCAGACCGCTCTTAACAAATCATTAAACACCGGCGCCGCATACGTGGCACTCAAGGTGGGTAGTAAGAAGTTCAATGACCGGATGCTTGGCTTCGGTCTCGACACTCTCACCGACATCGACTTACCGAGTGAGGGTAAGTCACTCGTCTCTAACCTCAAGACCACGCGCGAGCTTGAGGCGGCTCAAGCCTCCTTCGGCCAAGGTATTGCTCTCACTCCTATCAATACAGTGAGGGCCCTCTCGGCTCTGGCCAATGGTGGTACACTCATCACTCCACACCTGGTGAAGGATATTAAGTATAAGATCGGCACCTCGAAGGCCTTGGACTTCGACCCTCCGGAAGATCGTAAGCGAGTATTGAGTGCCGAGGCTTCTACCGAGATTTCTCGTATGCTTACCGAGGTAGTAGATCGCTCGCTCCGCGATGGTACGGTGCGCCTCGAGCACTATAGTGTGGCCGCGAAGACTGGTACAGCACAGATTGCCAAGCCCGGTGGTGCGGGTTATTACGATGACCGCTACCTCCACTCCTTCTTCGGCTACTTCCCGAGCTACGAACCGCGGTTCCTCATCTTCCTCTACACCTATTACCCGAAGGGAGTCAGCTTCGCCTCCGAGACTCTTACAGATACATTTATAAACACCACAAAATTTCTTATAAATTATTACAACATCCCACCGGATAGGGAGGTCGCTCCACCTGCGCCCCGCTGAAGTTTCGATTTGTGAGCCACAATAATTTTCTGCTGAAAATTTTCCAGCCCCGGCCTCGCGCCGTCGCGCTCCGGCTTCACAAAAACGCCCCACGTTTTTGTGACACTACGGAGAATCGAACTCCGCTTCCAGCCTTGAGAAGGCTGTGTCCTAGCCGATAGACGATAGGGCCGCAAGAAAAGAATATCAAAATTAAAAGTCCCGAGCCAGTGTCGACTGGATCGGGACTACGTTGGTCGATTCTGGAAATGACTACGGTCCTATTACCACGCCGTGCGACCTCCACCCATGTGGCCTCTGATTGCTTGAAGTTGAGCGTGCTCGGTAGTGTGCAAAAACCAGGACTCCTCGATACCCTTGGGAAGAAATGGGTAGCGCACCCCTCGACACTCCTTACACTTACACCGATGCTCGATGTAAGTGAACTCAGTAACAATATCCTCCCGCGTACCACCGAAGCCGACTCGATGGACAATGCCCTCGAGGCGATCCAGGAACTTGTTTGGGATTGGTCCTTCACCCGTCTTCCGGATACGGAAGTAGAAGGTCACCGAGGTATTACCTCGAAGCTCAAAGGTCACCTCTCCTTCTGGTGGGTCTGTGAGAGGATTGTCCCACTCGCTGGGACTAAAGCGAATCTTCCTCACTGTAGCCAATCCTGAACCTATGACATCCAGAAATTGGTGTAGAACACCCCAGGCGATATCAACGAAGCATGGGAGGTTAATCTCAACCTCAGGCATAGGTCTTGTAACTGTCTCGCTCATTGGAACTCCTTTCTTTCTGTCGTAAAATTAGCATAATGACTTTCAAAGACCAAGTTCTAGCTATAGTAAAGAAGATTCCGAAGGGAAAGGTACTTACATATCAAGAGGTTGCTAAGAGAGCAGGTAGCCCAAATGCCTCACGCGCAGTCGGAAGTATTTTGAAGAAAAACTTTGATCCCAAGATTCCCTGTCACCGGGTCATCAGATCTGATGGCATAGCAGGGGAGTACAATAGAGGCCGAAGTAATAAAATAAAACTTTTGAAGAAAGAGGGATATATTAAATAGTGAAAGGGGCGGACATACGTCCGCCCCTCGAAAGTCCTATTCGTCGTAGTCGCCGGCACTGCGCCGTGCGGCCGCCTGTGCTGCCTGCACATGTACAGGCAATTCATCAAACGGGATAATCCCGTTTCGACGCTTCGAACGAGAGTCCCCAATGGGTGGGCCGAGGGGCTTGCGTCCACTCTGCATATCCTCCCTGGTAGGCTTTCGATCCAAGCGTCGCGGTTGACCACGCCACTTCCTAACGCCGAAATGTGCCATACACCCTCCTCTACCCATCCTACCATAGGATGGCATCTATGTCAAGTTATTTAGGCAAACAACTCATCCACAGCTTCTCTCACTATATTACCATCCGCTTTGCCTTTTAGCTCTTTCATAATTGTCCCCATAAACTGATTCTTATTAGCGGGGTCGATCATAGAAAGTTGCACTTGTTTGGCCTTCACATAGGCGACGATCTCATCTCGTGACATCTGGGCTGGTAGGTAGGCTTCGAGGATAATGAGCTCAGTGCGCTCGGCATCGGCTAGGTCCTTGCGACCACCCTTCTCGAATTGCTCGATAGAGTCCTTGCGCTGTTTAACTGCACGAGAGATGACCGCGAGCACTTCTTCGTCTGAGAGTGGCTCGTCAGGCTTCTTACCTTTGGATACAGCTTCGTTGGTAAAGGCGGCGAGAAGTCCCCGGATGACGGAGAGGCGAGTGGCCTCCTTAGCTTTCATAGCCTCGATCATCTGAGCTTTAATATCTTGGTGAAGACTCATAGATCCACTATAATACAGCAATGAGTACCCTAATTCTAGTTGCGATAATACTCTTAGTTATTGGAAATGCAGTGACACTTTTTATCCTCTCTAAGAAGATGGGGGACAAGAAGGATGAGAAGGGCGAAGAGGGGATCAAACTCCTTCTTACTCAACTCCACGAGTTCTCTCGCACAGTGGATCAGAAGATGAGCGAGTCTAACAAGATGATGAACGAGTCTGTACGAGCCCAGTTCGGCGAGTCAGCCAAGCTTATTAAGGAAGTTACTCAGGGTCTTACCAAACTCGACGAGACCAACAGGCAAGTAGTCTCCTTCGCCGACCAACTCCAATCTCTTCAAGACATCTTGAAGAATCCTAAACAGCGTGGGGTCCTCGGCGAGTACTATCTCGAAACTCTTTTGAAAAATGTTTTACCCCCTGGCTCTTACCAGATGCAGTACCCCTTCCCAGACGGGACAATCGTCGATGCGGCCGTCTTCGTGAAGGATAAAGTCATACCAATAGACTCCAAGTTCTCTCTCGAGAACTACAATCGCCTAGTCGAAGAGAAGGACCCTCTAGAAAAAGAACGTTTAGAAAAGTCTTTCATCAATGACCTCAAGAACCGTATCACCGAGACTTCTAAATATATTCAGCCCGGGGAGGGAACTATGGACTTCGCCTTCATGTTCATCCCTCACGAAGCTATTTACTACGATCTCATCGTAAACAAGATTGGCGCGCTCAAAGAAGATTCAGAGACTCTCATCCAGCGTGCCGCCTCGAAGTATCATGTGCTTATAGTCTCACCCACATCCTTCCTCGCATACCTCCAGACAGTCCTCCAAGGTCTCAATGCCTTGCATATTGAGGAGAAGGCGGTCGAGATTACGAAGAGGGTAGAGGAGCTCGGTCGGCATCTCAAGACTTATGAGGAGTATTACTCCAAGCTCGGTAATGCCCTTTCTACCACAGTGAACCACTATAATGCTGGCTACAAAGAGCTCGGCAAGGTAGACAAGGATGTGCTAAGGATTACAGGCACGGGCGTAGGCATGGAACCATTGACTTTGGAGCGTCCTTCAGTAGAATAAGACCCCTATGGTTGAAGCTAATACATTAGAAAAAGGCCCAAAAAAGGCTATTAGCAAGGCTCCCGAGCCAGAAGTTAAAAGCACTAAGTCCGTAGCTAAAAGCTCGGCCACTTTCGCCGTCTTTACTACTGGAGGCAAGCAATACCGCGTGAAGGTAGGGGATAAGGTCAAGATTGAGAAATTGGCAGGAGATGACCACAAGGAAGGGGATAAAATTACTTTCGACCAAGTGCTTCTTACGGACGATGGTGCTACTGATATCACTCTCGGCACTCCTTATATCAAAGGTGGGGAAGTCAAAGCTACTTTAAATAAAATTAGTCGTTACAAGACTGTCGACGTTATCAAATACAAGCAGAAGTCACGATATTTTAAGAAGTACGGACACCGCCAACCCTATTTCGAAGTTAAGATCGAGTCGATAAAATAAGAAAGAGCGTCTCACTTGGTGAGACGCTCTTTGGTAATTCCTGAGGAAGGGAAGTGCTAGGCCTGGGCGGGACGAAGGTTCGCGACCTGACGCCGGGCGGCGATCTTGGCAACAAGCGCATCGTATTGCATGACGATATTCTGACGAATCGATCGGAGATCGACGAGCGCGCCTTGTGCGAAGTGGACAAAGTAGACACCCCGCTCGCGCATATCGTCGATAACGTTAGTCTGAGCGATGATGGAGCCGCGCTTCTTGGCCAGATGGCACATCTTCTGATACGCCTGGAACTTGCCTTCACCCATCTTCCGCCGACGATTCCTCCGACGAGCTGATCTCGAGATCATTGTGTCCTTCCGGATTCGGGGATGTACCTCTGTGGCAATCCGAACCCTATCTAACTATATCCTATCATATTATACCTAATCTGTCAAGCACATCTTCTTTAGACTCCGTAAATACTTGACAGGTTATTTAATATAGTTTACTATTTCGGCCGGTCGTTCTTTGACTCTTCTACAGGGCTACAGAAGCATCCGAAACGTCTTTACAAGGAGAAGCTCATGATCGTTCGCATTCGTCTCGAGGGCATCACACCCATGCTCCAAAACAGGGCTGGTGATGAGGTGCTCGACTCACTCTGGGTCAACCAGGGTGGTATCCTGGACGAGGGAGAACTCACCGCGAAGTCCAACAAGGGAAAGGGGTATCGGCAGTACTGTCACGAGTACTGCATTTACCGCGGCCCGAACGGCGAGTACGGTGTCCCAGCGCAGAACCTGTTCGCATCGCTTCGTGGCGGCGGTCGCCGCGTCAAGCTCGAGGGCATGACGCGCATCTCGTCGAAGGACTCGACGCTCCTCACTGGCGCGTTGACCATCCTCGAAGACTTCCTGCCCTTCGAACAGCAGGATCCGGCGGGAACCCATTACAAGGAAGCTAAGTGCTGGGTGCCCGATCGGCGCCGCGGCCAGGCATCCAACTCGGCGAAGAAGGCAATGGTGCCCGTCATCCGTCCGCGGTTCGACAAGTGGTCCTTGTGGGTCACCGTCGACATCGACAAGGCGGAGATTCCCGAAGACAAGATCAAGCGTGTCTTCGAGAAGTCCGGTCGCACCTCTGGTATCGGCGACTTCCGTCCATCCACCAACGGCCCATTTGGCCAGTTCAGGGTGGCGGAGTGGCAGATCGTCGAGGCAACCGAGGACGACGATATCGAAGCTCCGCAGATCGAGGAGCCGGCACAGCGCATGTAATGCAGTAGCGTGAGGTCCAGTGAGCTACGGCTCCCTACCGCGCGCTTCAGTGTTGCAGAGTACAGAACGGGGCGGGGACGAAATCTGTCCCCGCCTTTCTTTATGGAGAAATTTGATTGGCGGCGGCGTTCCGAGCTGTTCGGTCTCGTCGGGTGCAGTAGAGTGTCGTGCTGGGCGGCCACGAAATATGTGGCCGCTTTTTAATTTGTAATTGAATAATATTCATTGTATAATATTTAAAGAAGCGTAGGGCATGGCTGGGTCAGGTGCAGTTCGCTACCGTTTGGGGCAGAGATGTTATATATTTCTGCCATTTAACTAAAATGCTCTCATAAAATTCCGCACGCGGCCTGGCAACGTCAGGTATTCCACTGTACTGTGTAGCATCGTACGGAGCGGGTACGTAATATGTACT
Organism: Minisyncoccota bacterium; assembly: GCA_025450175.1. Classification (GTDB taxonomy): domain Bacteria; phylum Patescibacteriota; class Minisyncoccia; order Phycocordibacterales; family Zambryskibacteraceae; genus UBA5004. Next base: position 18,366 of record JANWHY010000007.1, on the reverse strand, counting down.
CGCTTTTTAATTTGCAAATTATTTAAATCTATTGTATTATAAATAATGGAACTATATAAACCAGGCGCCGTCCTCACCGGCGTGGTCAGGCTTTGCCCAGTAACGTTGGGTCGGGTGCGGAGCGGAGGCGTAATATGCCTCCGTTTTTAATTTGCAATAAATACCTTTATATTGTATAATTATAAAGGATAGCTAGGTGTCGCGGAGCACACTTTGGCATGCCATAGCAAAGTATGGTCCTGCATGGGGTGGGCATGATTTATATGCTTACCACATTAAAATCTAAGTATTTATAACTAATTCTATCCTGCATAGCGGGGTTCTCTGTGCCATGGTCCTGCAGGCTAAGGTAGAGCATGGAACGAGCGCGTAATATGCGCTCGTTTTTCATTTTGTAAATTATTGAGACTTGTGCTAACTTCAACCAAGCGGTAGGGCATGCTTAGCCGTCTCAGTGCGGAGCAAAGTACGTTATGCTATGGTCCAGTGCCGTGGCGCAGAGTGTGGAGCGAGAGCGCATTATGCTCTCGCTTTTTAATTTGTAAATTACTACTATTTATTCTAATCTTTCTGGAGTTCTGTCCTGTAAAGTGGAGCAAGGCTGCGACACGTCAGGTTCTGTGCGCTGGGGCTAGGTTTGGGGTAGAGATGGAATATATCTCTACCAATTCATATAAGCGGCTCTCATTAATTCATTGATCCTTGGCTACGTGGGGTTTTCCACTGTTCGCTATGGTGCCGTGTTGTGATCTTCGGAGCAGGGACGCATTATGTCCCTGCTTTTTAATTTGTAAAGGTTAGGTTTGTGGTGTATAAAGGTTCCGGTAGTGCAACGCTTGGTAAGGTCCGCTAAGGTCGGGTAAGGCTATGTGGAGTGATGAGCAGGGACGCAATATGTTCCTGCTTTTTAATTTACAAATCATTTAAATTTATTGTATTATATATATTGCACGGTTTCGTCTCGTAGACTATGGCCGGGTGACGTATGGTCGCGTAGAGTGACGTGGTGCGATGAGCGAGGATGAACTATATCCTAGCTTTTTCTATATCTTGTGTTATAATATTTATATCCGGTTTACTGAAGTCCGGTTTCCAGCTGTTCCGCTGGGTAGGGTACGCTGTCCTTCGGAGCGATCACGTAATATGTGATCGCTTTTTAATTGTTTTATTTTAATTTGTGTTATAGGATCGAAAAAGATTTTGCGTGCTTAGGTACACCTTGCTAGGGCAGCGTAGGGCAGAGCCCGGTACGGGGTGAATATGATCTATATATTCACCAATAGTTATTACTCGCTATTATGTGAGATACCGATCCGGTCAGGTTTGGTTCGGTGAAGTGGGCACAGGTAGGGTACGGTACAGTATTGTGCGGAGCGAGAACGTAATATGTTCTCGCTTTTTAATTTGTAAAAACTAAGAAGATAAAGTAATCTTTTCTTGGAAACGCAGCGGGGCTATGAAACGTATGCCACGGTCCAGCACGCTAATGCAGACTTCAGTACGGGGCGAGAATGCAATTTATTTTCGCCGAGTATTATCGCACCTAGTAATCAAAATCTAACTGACAAAGGTCCGGTTCGCCTTGGTTGGGTATCGTAGGGTTCTCTATGGTTCCGCATGGAACGGACGCGCAATATGCGTCCGTTTTTAATTTACTTTATTTATGATAGGGTTTTCTAAGTAACGTAGAGTAATGACCCGTGATGTTGGCAAACTTCAGTAATGTCGGGTGCTGAGCGGGGACGTATTATGTCTCCGCTTTTATATACCTTGCGTAAGTCTAAAAAATGTGATATAGATTGGCGGGCTCTTTGAAACGACCTGACCCAATAGGAGCGGAAAATGAATCATCTGAAGCATCTGCGCTTGCTGGATAGCTTCCCTTACGATCGTTACAACGAGGTTAAGGGAAACCAGCATGCGGCGTTCGAGATCATCGAGCGCAATGGAGGCTCTGGGGTAACCCTCGAGCTTCCAACTGGTACGGGCAAAACCGCTATCGGTTACACCTTCCTCAAGGATATCGAGAGGCAAGGTGCGGCAGGACCCCTGTTCTACATTGCGCCTACCAAGGCACTTGTTGAGCAAGTTCACTCTCTACATCCGGATACGCAAGTCGCGTACGGGCGCGGAGAACATCCGTGTCTCTACTACGAGGAGAAGAAGGATCTGACGCCCACGAAGTTAGTCTCGCTCGCACAGAGTCGCGATAACCTCAAGGCCAATGAGATTCCTTGTTCTATGCTGGTTGATTGCCCACATCGGGTGGATCAAGAAACCGGTACAACTCACACAGAAGGCGCGGTACCCTGTCCGTATCTGCGGCAGAAGTACGAGGCGAAAAAGGGCGGGAAGATTGTGGTTTGCACCACGGCCTTCTACCTCTTCACTCAACTCTTCTCAAAAGAGTTCGACAAGCCGGCTGGTCTTGTAGTTGACGAAGCGCATGGCATTGCGGAGACAATCCGCAACTGCTTGAGCTACGACATCTCGGACTGGCATCTCGAGAAAGCGATTGAATTCCTCAGGGACATCGCTCCCGAAGCGGCTCTTCAGCTCGAGAAGTTTCTTGCCACCATGATCAAGATCGTGAAGCGTCGGCCGTCTCGTATGGCAGTGCTTCTCGAGGATCACGAAGTCGAGGAATTGATGTACCTGCTCACGCCAACGCGTTTGGAGTATAAGTCGCTACGCGCCAAGGTCCAGGAAGCGATCAAGGATGGACGGATCAATACCAAAGAGAAACGGGAAGTGCTCAAAAAGGTTGAGACACTGACCTATAACCTCGTGAGGTATTACCTGTCACTCGAATATTCGCTCCCAGACAAGAAGCGCCATGCGCTGAACTACACCTACGCGTACTACAGAGAAGACCTTGGTGAGAATGAGCGAGTGCAACACACGCTCACCATCAAGGCGTACTACGTCGCTCCGATCATTCAACGGATCATTTCGCCAAACACTCTGGCCTACTCGGCTACGATCGGCGACTCGACCGTGTTCGGATTCGAGACGGGTATCAAGTCTCCGTTCTATGCATTGTCCTCGGAGTTTCCAGTGAAGAACACTCGCGTGTATCTTCCACTAGACACCCCGAATCTGGCAGTGAAGGAACGGAGTCATCGAGAACCAACTCGAACCCTGCGAATGGTTGCGAAAGCATGCCGAACCTTCAATCAAGCTGGAATCCACTGCCTCTTCGTGGTGGTCTCCAACAAGGAGAAGGAGAAATTCGTGTGGTTGTGTGGCAAAGACGAAGAAAACGTCGATGTCATCAGCTACGGGAATGGCGTGCGACCCAAAGATGCTCTTGCCAGGTTCAAAGCTGGCGAAGGCATGGTGCTGGTCGGTACGGATGCCAACTACGGAGAAGGATTGGACCTGCCTAACGGTATGGCTCCAGTTATCTTCTCTTTGCGGCCTGGATATCCGAGTCCGAACGATCCAGCAACAGTATTCGAAGAGCGGCGCTTCGGCAATCGGCGTTGGCCACTCTGGAACTGGCGCGAGATGTTGAAGACACTTCAAGTGCGCGGTCGGAACATTCGTTCTGCCGAGTGCGTTGGGGTGACAATCTTCATCTCACAGCAGTATCGACGCTTCATCCCGAATGTGTTGCCCGCATGGTTGAGGAAAGCCTTCCGAGGTGACTTGACCTTCGAGCAGTGCATCGATGATGCCTTGAAGATGCTGAAGTAAGTACTGTTCGGTTTGCTTCGGCCTGGTTGCGTACCGCAGAGTCCAGTTCTGCAAGGGGTGGGCACGCAATATGTGTCCACCAATTAATTAGTTCTTTGTTTCGGAATTCTTATATTATCCTGGCTAGGTGGCGCAAAGTAGCGCTGGGTAGAGCGTGCTCCGCCATTGCAGGGTCCGGTGTGGAGCGATCACGTAATATGTGGTCGCTTTTTGTTTGTAATACGTGGATATTTATGTTAAAAATTTAATTGGAAAATTTGTCCTACGGTACCCTGGGGCTCCGCATCCTCAGGTTAGGTATAGCGCGGTTCGGCATTGGGTAGAGGCGTAATATGTTTCTACCACATCATTCTGAAAAGCATTTATAGATAGATAGAAGTGGTCCACCGTGCAGTACTGAGCGGTGTGGTAAACTAGCGTACCGTGCGCTATGGTTCGGAGTGAGTACGAAATATGTACTCACTTTTTTATTGTGATTACTTGGAAAGTATGATATAAAATCTGTGGTTAGTTGCGGTCGGGTTCAGCATGGTGTGCTAGCGCAGCGTGGGCTACAGTTCGGTATGGAGCGAGTACGAAGTATGTATTCGCTTTTTCTATAATTAAAGAGGTCACTTACTCCTATTCTTCAAAGCATTCTTGAGAGTCTCGGGATCAGCGTACTCGAGCTCGGCACCGGTAGAGAGACCTCGGCCAAGTATAGTTATAGTAAGTTTGGAAGTTGCTAAGTTGCTAAGTTTAGTTTTCAAATATTCGATAGTATTCTCTCCCTCTTGGTTTGCATTCATAGCAAGAATTATTTCTTTTATATTTTTATCCTTCTTGATTCGTGATTCTAGATTCGTGATTCTGACTCTCTTCTCTGGTTCTTTTTCTAAAATTGGTACCACACCTCCCAAGATAAAGTAGTAGCCGTTGTAACTCCCACTCTTCTCCACCGACTCCATATCTATATCCTTCGGCACCACCATGAGTAGGGAAGAGTCGCGAGTATCGTTACTACAGATAGAGCAGAGCACTTGCCCTGAGCTTGTCGAAGGGTAAAATCTCAAACACTCTTCACACTGGACTATCTCTTGCTTCAAGTTCTCGATGGCCCTTATTAACTCTTCGTTATATGTGCCCTGACGCGTAAGAAGAAAATAAACAAACCTCTTGGCTTGTCTTGGGCCAATTCCAGGGAATTTGCCGAAAAGCTCAGCGAGTTTTTCTATAGAATTCACTGGGCTATTCTAGCAAAGATTACAACTTATTAAACTCTTCGTCGGCTTTGCCATAGTTGGAGTAGTCGATCTCTACGAAGGTGTTGAAGCGGGTGTGATAGTCGAGGATGGCGTTGCCCAATGGGCCATTCCTATGCTTGGCTATGATGAGCTCCTTACGCTGGATATCACGCACCTTACCAGACTCATCCTTAATATCGTTCTCGTCTGAGTGGATGAACATGACCAGGTCCGCATCCTGCTCGATGGAGCCGGAGTCCCTGAGGTCGGAGAGCTTAGGCTTGCCACCCCTAGTTTCGACTGCGCGCGAGAGCTGAGAGAGGGCAATGACCGGGATATTGAGCTCGCGAGCAAGATGCTTGAGCGAGCGCGAGATCTCTGTCACTTGCTGGACCATGGAGTCGTTGGAGCGAGCGGTAGATGGGGCCATGAGTTGGAGGTAGTCGACTACGAGAAGCTTCAGACCTTTCTCGATCTTAAGTTTCCTCGCGGCCGAACGCATCTTCATAATAGTGTTACCTGGCTGGTCGTCTATAAATATGGGGGTACGCGAGAGTTCATCGAGAGCATCACGAACATTTTTAAACACATCTTCACGCCAGGAACCACTCTGGGTACGCACACCCTTACGGATGATAGATGCGTCGGTACGAGACTGAGCGGCTACAAGGCGGTCGACGAGCTGGTCGGAGCTCATTTCGAGTGAGAAGATGCCTACCGGAGTTTTGTGATCCAGTGCCGTACGGCGCGCGATGTCGAGAGCGAGAGCTGTCTTACCGACGGAGGGACGAGCGGCGATGATGATGAGATCAGAGTTTTGGAAACCACCCAAGATATCGTCTAAGGCCTTGAAGCCGGTTCGTACACCGCGAAGCTCATGTTCAGCAGAAGAGAGCTTCTCGAAGCGCTCAAAGGCTTCGTGGAGAAGAGGCACAAGATCTTGGAAGCGTGCACCGCCCGAGAAGTGCTCCGTAATGTCGAAAATCTTTTTCTCTGCTTGGTCCAATATTTCTTCCAAGTCGCCTGCTTCGTTGAAGCCGAGATTGGAGAGATGCTCGGAAGCCTCGATCAATTGCCTCATCATATACTTCTTCATCACAATCTCCGCGTAGTGCTTGGCATTGGCCGAGGAGGGGACAGCGGCCGAGAGCTCCGTGAGGAAGGTGGCCCCACCCACTCGCTCTAGTAAGTCCTTCTCCTTAAGGCGCGAAGATAGAGATAAGATGTCGATAGGCTGATGCTTACCGAAGAGCTCAAGCATAGTCTCAAATATTGTGCGATGCTTCTCGAAGTAGAAGGAGTTGGGAGCCACCATATCCATCACCTCATAGATCGCATCGGGACGGAGCATTACGGAGCCTAGGAGTGCCATCTCGGCCTCAAGGGAGTGAGGCGGGATCCTGACACCAGACTTATTCTCTAGAGATATGAACTGCATCTTTTTTGTTACAAGAATTATAACAACTAAATCAAATGACACTACTTGAAGTAGGGGAGAGTAACGTGTTTAAGATGGGGAGAGGTCTATTGACTATATTATTTTAAAGATGTATAAAATTTAAGGAGGATGTTATGACATTGTACGGACTCACTGTCCTACTTGCTGTACCCCTTTGTGTTCTCCTCGTGATCTGGGCACGGCGGTTATGGAAGTGGGGAAAAGAATTTTTCCATACCGTAGAGGCCGTAAAGAATTACAGCAACATACGAGGACGATTGGGGGAATAGGGGAAGTATAGCGCGGCGTCTGAAGAGACGCCGCGCAGTTTCTTATTTAAACTATCTAAATTTTACTCGTATATACATTTCTCACGATCGTTAAGCTTGTATATATTTACTTATATTAATTAAGAATGTATAGTTTTTTGGTCCATTCGAGGGCAATGGGGCCCCGAAAATCTGAGGAGCTAGACTCCCGGAAGGATAACATGAAGATTTCCATCCGTTTTCCTACGCTTTCGCGAGAGATCTTTCGGAAATTGGAAGAGGCAACGAGGCCCAGACAGCCGCTGGCAAAGTTCGTTGAACTCACCAGTGTTGGACAGTTTGATGGGGAAGGTGTCCGACAGGTAGATCTAAAGGTGGCAAGTTACCACGCGGCTGCAGATGATGGCTACACGCAGCATCTCACAGTCACTCGAGAAATACTTGATCCACTCTGGAATCTCGTTGAACTTTTCCCGCAAGTAAAAGCTCCTCTAAATGAGGGCGCTTACGAGTTCCTTCACGCTGAATTTGCACGCATTGCAGAAGAAGCAGACATAATCAAAGAGAAAGTTACGCTGATTGACCAACTCGCGAGAGGTCTTAACGGCCCTAGAGGATGGTCTCTGTCACAAAACCAACTCGACAGATTTGATGAGATCGAGTCGGCAGCAAGACATATTCTGGAACGGTGCCGAAGGCAGAGGTACATAGTTCCATAGCTCATACAGCCACATCGCGCGGTGCCCAGAGCACCGCGCGATTTCTTATTTTAATATCTTACAACTCAAAAGATCCGGACAGGTAAGATGATCCGTCAACATTATCCATTACCTCGTAACCATTTTGCTTAATTTCTTCTCTAAGCTTATCTGATATATCAAATTCTTTATTACTTCTAGCTAATTTATATTTAGCAAAAAGATCTACAATTAATTGAGGAGTGGGGGTAGACTGGTCTAATTTTAATCCTAATATTTTATCAAAATCTAATATTGTAGCCTTACTATTTTGTAGCGGGATCAACGTGTCTGAAAGAAGAGTCCAAATTACAGCAACTGCAGTTGGAGTATTAAGATCATTTTCAATAGCCTTTATAAAGAGTTCTTTATAATCTTTATTCACTTCTCCACCATCTGGCATCGTGCTTATATGACGTCTAAGTTTTACGTATGCGTTATTAGCTCCTTCAAGCGCCTCCCAGGTAAAATTAGTCGGGGTTCTGTAATGGGATTGTAGAAGCAAATATCGGAAGGCTAGGGGACTTATACCCTTTTTTACAATGTCTTCGAGATATACAGTGTTACCAGTAGACTTGGCGATCTTCTCACCTTCAATCTGCAAATGTGCTCTATGGAGCCAATACTTAGCGAATGGAGCTCTTCCAGTAGCCGCCTCAGACTGAGCAATCTCGTTGTTGTGGTGTACTGGGATGTGCTCCACTCCACCTGTATGGATGGCAATGTTTTCTCCCAAGATCTTTATAATCATTGCCGAGCATTCTATATGCCACCCAGGGAACCCTTGCCCCCACGGAGACTCCCACCCAATCTCCTTATTAAACTTCCAGAGAGCGAAGTCGCGAGGATTCTTCTTCTCACTATTCTCTACTACTCTCGCCTCATTATTAGTATCACTAAGTCCACCCAACTTCCCGTACTCAGGAAATTTGAGAGTATCGAAGTAGACTCCATCAGAAGTTCGGTAGGCAAAGCTCTTCTCTTCCAACTTTCGAATAAGCTCAATCTGATCGGGCACATACTCACTGGCATAGGGGAAGATAGTACCTTCCGTCTTTACATTCAAACTCTTAATATCACCGAGGAAGATCTCGGCATACTTCCTGCCCATCTCTTTCATATTCTCAAGAGTTGGGGCTAAGCCTTCGCGCTTGAGACCCATGGCCATCTTATCTTCCCCCTCATCGCTATCAGAAGATAGGTGGCCGAAGTCGGTGAAGTTGATCACCTGCTTAGGCTTGAAGCCGGCATACTCGATAGTCCTACGCAAGATGTCGGTAAAGACGAACATCGAGAGGTTCCCAATATGCTGTACCCCATATACGGTCGGCCCGCAGTGGTACATCCGCACCTCCTTAGGATTATAGGGCTCGAAGTCTTCTATCTTGCCAGAGAGGGTATTATGTAGCTTTAAAGACATTCACCCATTATATGTTAAAATACTGCGAATGGAATTCTTAAGAAAACACGCCGCGCTCATTATCCTCGGAGCGATTATTGCCGTTGGTTTTTATAACATTGGCTTCCACGCTGGTCTGCAAGATATCTCGAGCGAGATCACAGGCATAGATAGCACCACGACTGGCAACGAGCCAGTCAACGTAGACTTCTCTGCCTTCTGGAAGGCTTGGAACATCATCAACGAGAAGTATGTCTCAGCCAGCACTACCGCCAAGCAAGTGGGGAATGAGGAGAAGCTCTGGGGCGCTATCAAGGGTCTGACGAGCTCTCTTGGTGATCCGTATACCGTCTTCTTCCCTCCGGTAGAATCAGAAATCTTTGCCACTGAGGTGCGAGGCAACTTCGAGGGTATTGGTGCCGAGATCCTTGCTCAAGAAGGAGCTATCACGGTCATCGCTCCTCTAAAGGGCTCACCAGCCGAGCGAGCCGGGCTTGTCCCGGGAGACAGGATCATCGAGATCAACGGAAGATCGACTGCAAACCTCGCAACCGAAGATGCCGTCAAGCTTATTCGCGGTGAGCGAGGGACTAAGGTGACCCTCAAGGTCTTCCGCGCGTCTAAGAAAACTCCTTTCGACATAAGCGTAATCCGCGATGTGATCAACATCCCGACTATTGCCACACGTCTCACTCCCGAGGGAGTCTTTGTGATCGAGCTCTACAGCTTCTCCGCTCAAGCTCCCAACCTCTTCCGCGGCGCTCTGCGCGAGTTCATCCAATCTGGTTCCAATAAACTTATTCTTGACCTCCGCGGCAACCCTGGTGGTTACCTAGAAGCTTCTATCGACATGGCTAGCTGGTTCCTCCCTTCAAGCGATGTGGTAGTGCGAGAAGACTTCGGCAAGAATAGTGAGGAGAAGGTCTACAGGAGCAAGGGTTACAACGTCTTCAACGAGAATCTAGAATTTGTCATCCTCGTCGACCGAGGCTCCGCCTCCGCCTCCGAGATTATGGCCGGAGCGCTTCGTGAGAACAACAAAGCCACCCTAGTAGGGGAGAAGACCTTCGGCAAGGGTTCCGTCCAAGAGCTCATCAACATCACTCGCGATACCTCTCTCAAGGTCACTATCGCTCGCTGGCTCACACCTAACGGACTCTCCATCTCCGATGGCGGAATCACTCCAGACCATGTTGTACCAATTACCGAGAAGGATATAGAAGCAAAGCGTGACCCACAACTTAAGAAGGCTATAGAGATATTGACCAACTAATGCTCGTCCCGTACGAAGTAACCTTGTACAAGCCGTGAAAAAATATTATTATCTAGCGCCTAATAAGCAATAACTTCGTACGGGATGAAAGTAATTTTACTCAAAGATATTAAGGGCGTTGGAAGAAGATTCGAGGAGAAGGAGGTAGCCAATGGCTATGCAGCTAACTTCCTTATCCCTCGCCAAATGGCCAAGTACTCCTCGCCTCAAGCACTTAAGGAAGTGGAACAGATGAGGGCCCAGAAGGACAAGAACGAAGCTCAAACTCAAGAGAAGATCGAAGAGCTCCTCAAAAACTTACATGGGGTGAAGATGGAGATGCCAGCGAACGACAAGGGTCACCTCTTCAAGGGAGTTGGCAAAAAAGAGATTTCAAAGACGACTGGTATCCCAGAAGATCTTATTGTATTAGATGAGGCTTTAAAGGAGATAGGGGAGCACCAAGTAATTATAAATATAGGAGGGAAGGAGAAGAAGCTTACGCTTGAGATAATCCCCTCGACTAAGTAGTACTAGACGGTTTTTGGCACGACACTCACAACCTTCTTGGTGAGTAGGGTGTTGTCGAAGTGGACCTTGCGCTTGTAACCGATTTTTACTATACCGTCTTTGGCTGCGAATAGAGTGTGGTCACGACCTAGAGAGACATTCTTGCCTGGAAGAACATCTGTACCACGCTGACGCACGAGTACTGAGCCTGTCCTAGCGAAGGCTCCGGGAGTGATCTTGATCCCAAGGTATTTTGGATTGGAATCTCGACCGTTTCTTGTTGTTCCTGCAGACTTTTTATGTGCCATAATTAAGCTAAATGAGTATATCCGAAGAAGTCTCCTTTGACAATACCGGCCACATAGAGAAGTATCCTCTTTTTAAGAAGCTCAGCCTCGCCCTCATCATCATCCTGGTGGCAAGCCTTGGGTACGGCGTAGGTAGGCTCTCAGTAGTAGGGAAGAGGGAGCCCATACGCATCGAATATGATACGTCAATTTCTAATGACCAATTTCTAATTTCTAAACAAGCTCCAAGCTCTAATGGGGGGAAGGTTCTCACAGCCTCAGTTGTAACAGCCACTCAAAGTAATAATACGGTTATCGCGTCGAAAAATAGTAACAAGTACCACTTTCCAGACTGCCCAGGAGCTAAGCAGATAAAGGAAGCCAATAAGATCACTTTTGCCTCCCCAGAAGCGGCTCGAGGAGCGGGCTACACCCTCGCCTCCAACTGCCAGTCCCGCTAGAGCTTATATTTCTTCACTAAGTTTTCACAAAAATACGGCTTAACTAAGCCCTTTTTATATTATTTGACCACACAAATATCTTGACAGCAAGTCCTAGATGTGCTAGTATATAGATAAGTCAGCAGGTGCTGGCTTTTCGTTTGGGAGAGAGAACTTCAGCTACGACACTCCCGATTACTATCTAACTTACTGTTATTTTACAGCTAACGACTCTGAGCCTGCTCATCAGCCTTTCTTCGGCAGCGACGGCCGTCTTGCCCGCAATTCCCTCTATGGTATTACCTACAGGAGATCGCGAAGTAACGGTAGCGTCAGCACCTAAGGAGGTTAGGTCAACAGACTATCAGCCGATCTCCGATCCTAAGAACGTCGAGCGATTCATCAACGACTACTTCGCCGACATTCCGATCATGGTGCGTATCGCCAAGTGCGAATCGCGCTTCCGACAACTCAACTCAAGTGGTGAAGTGTTGATGGGAGAGGAAAACTATCTCGACCGTGGTGTGATGCAGATTAACCTTGGCTACCATGCCAAGACCATGGCTAAGATGGGCCTCGATGCCCACGATCTAGACGATAACGTGCAATATGCCCGCTATCTCTATGAGAAGTATGGTGCCAAGCCTTGGATGTCATCCTCGGCCTGTTGGGCCCGCTTCCCAAGTGAGCAAATCGCAAAGAAATAAATCTTAAACAAACCCCCGCCCTATGGCGGGGGTTTGTTGTTATTAAACGCAAAACCCACCAAGTGCTCGTGGGCTTTGCTTGGTGGGGAATTCATGGGCGGCCAGCTTCTTTCATAGTATTCTGATCAGCCTTCCGTTGTGCAAGCCTCTTTCGCAAGAGATGAAGTCTCTGAACTTCTTCGGGAGTGATCTTGCGATTCAACTTCTCCCGGAGTTCAGAAACCTTTTCGATAGGCGTCACTTTTTTGGCCATACAAGAGCCTCCTTCGAGATTGTATATTTTTATTCTTTTTCTTTCAAATCTGAACCCCCATGGAACTTCTCATGGATATCACGGAGACGCTTATTGGTTACATGAGTATAGATCTGAGTAGTAGCAACATTCTTGTGGCCCAAGAGCTCTTGGACACTCCTGAGATCCGCACCATGAGAGAGGAGGTCAGTCGCATAACTGTGGCGCAGGGTGTGGGGTGTCACTTTCTTCGAAAGGCCGGCAAGCATGGCAAACTTGGAGATCATGGACTGGATATAACGAGGAGACAGGCGAGAGTCATCCTCTTCCTTAGAACGCAGGTTGGTGAAGAGCGGGCGATACACATCTTTTCTCGAATCTAGGTACTTCCTTAGCCATTCTGCGGCGCGAGGGGAGATGAAGATAGTCCGCACATACTTGCCCTTACCCACAATAGAGAGTTCATAGGTCTTATCCTTCTTCTTATCAGCGAGGAAGGAGAGTTGGTCGGTGTTTAAGGCCACAAGCTCCGAAATACGCATTCCTGAGGAAAAAAGGAGTTCCATAATAGCCCGGTCACGCAAACCATTTTGGGTTTTCAGATCTGGGACTTGTAAAATTTTTTCTATATCGCGCGTGTCGAGGAAAGAAATTGTTTTGTCTGACTTCTCCTTCGCTAATTTTATTTTCGAAGAGGGAAGTGATTCTATATCATGTTCCGCAAAGTAGACCAAAAGTGATCTTATGGCTATAAGATAGTAGTTCTGACTCTTCTTACTCAAATATTGACCCCTAGGGGTCTTGTAGACACGTGCAATATATAAGCGATAGTCCCAGATATGTTTGGCTGTTAATTCGTCCGGTTTTAGATTTTGTTGACCTGAAATTTTGAGCCATCTAGTGAAGAGTAGGAGATACTGCTTGTAGTTCTTCTGAGTATTGTTCGCTAAACCTTTCTCTATTTCGCAATAATCAAGAAAGGGTAGGAGGTACTCAGTTATAGGCAGGGCAGTGGTCATATTTAAGATTATAACACCTTCGCACAATGTACGTAAAACGTAGTTGCTGTGGATAAGAACTGGCCTTTTGAAGCTTCTTAAGTCTTATTCTATATCTTTAATAATTAATTAAATTTAATAAATTACGGGTATCAAAATATCTATCACTTTTCTCCCCTATCGTCTGTCTGAAAATTTTAAATGGAAAATAGATAATTAATTACCACCCCTCTCCCCTCTTGGCCAGTAGGGGAGTTTCGTAAAAAAACTACCCCACGAGATTTCAACTCGTGGGGTGTTGTATTACACGGACATGACTGACGAAACGCTCGCGACTCGAATCTCTTCGATAATCCGCTTCGCCTCCTCGCGACGATTGGGTGCACTGAGGATGGGGCGACCTACGATGATTCGAGTGGCTCCCAGTTTGATGACATCCCCTGGTGGCATTGAACGCCCGGGGTTTTGATCATCATCCTCAATGTTTACACCTTTATACCTCACATTTGCGGCATTGAGGGTGGCGGGAGGTCGAAACTTGAATCGAAGAGATCTGATCTCGGCTGGCGCACACACCAAGCCATCAAGCTTTGCCCTTCGTGCGATCTCTGCAGCGCGCGCTACTGCTTCTACGATAGTACAGGCGTACAGCTCTGAGACATCTTGCGCGTCGAAATTCGTTGGGACTGTCACCCCCAGAACCTCAGTATGTGGCAGACATTCTTTCAGAGCTTTAAGAGAGCTTACACTCGAGGAGCACGATACGGTGAGAATCTCTGGCACGAATTCAGCCAGCAAGAGGGCATCAGCAGAGAGCGTGCCCTTGGTCTCAAAAAGCTTTAGATCCCAGAAAACCTTGAGACCGAACACCTCATAAATCCTCATGGGAAGATCATACCCACAAGCTCTGAGGATCGAATTGAGCTTGAGATAGACGCCGAGACCCTTCAACTCATTAGCAAGCTCGAGGACTTGCCCTCTTACCCATTCCCTCCTCTTACCTAGGTTAGGCTCCGGCCTAAAGTCGGCCGCCACCACGAGACGCTCCGCCGGTGACAATGTCGTGTAATTCATCCATTTTCCTTTCTATATCCAGTTCTGTCCGAATAATAACACACCCTTTCCCCTACCCTACTTATGTGATAGCGTAGCTTAAGATAAGAATTAGGAGGAACACATGGACGAGCCGAACCCCTTCAGGCTTCTGGTCGACATTGGAGTAGTTCGTCTTGGACACTTTGTCTACCAGTCTTGGAGACATGGTGACACCTTTCTTAACATGGAGATACTCGGCGACCATGAGAAGGAGGCTGAGTTCTTTGCGAGAGAATTAGCTCGTCCATTCTCTGTACTCGAGTACCCTGTAGGTGTGGTCATTGGTGCAAACACTGGCAAACTACAACTCCACGAGCGAGTGGCCAGGCACTTGAGCAAGTTCCAAGGTAACAAGGTCTTGAGTTTCTGTGCTATGCGTGATGCCAGGAGAGTTTCTGATGATAATGACTTTATCATCGACGATCCGAGGCAACACCTCATCCGAGACCAGAAGGTGTTGCTGGTAGACGATGTACTTACTACCGGTGGCACACTGCGAAAGATGCTGGCACTTAATCGAACGAGAGATGGTCAAGCTATCGGGGTTGGAGTAATCTGCAACCGAAGTGGTCTTGATCGCCCATACCTCGAAGAAGTTCCTCGGTTCGAAGCTGTGGTAGAGATGGAGCTCGAGACCTACCAAGAGGACGAGTGTCTCCTTTGTGCGATAGGTACACCCATCAACACCGATGTGGGTCACGGACGCGAGTTCCTTGCTCAACGCAAGAACTAGAAGAATTACGGGCCCGCTATAAGATGGCGGGCCTTTCTTATATAGTTAATCCCCCAGTAGTCCAGTCCACCACTTGAAGCTAAAGTTCATCAGGATATAAGCCGGGACGTAGATCGGTGCCAAGATGAAGAAAAGTAAAATTTTAAAAAATTTCATGTAGCTTCGCGAAACCGATCTTCACATACTCCCATATAGTGCTTACCACCTGCTTCACATATTGGACAGTAGCCATCCCCTTCTCCGTACTTAGAGCATCGAAGATCGACCAATCTAAGAAATACTTTGCAAGCGCCAAAGCGATGATAATGAGTATTAGGAAACCTATAAAGCCTTTATTCATATAAAGATTTTACCTCTCGACGAGACTTGAGGCAAGTTAGATGCTGGGCAGATATGTAAGTGGGTCGAGGTAGGCCTCACGACCTTTGGCTATTGGCACAGAGACGAGCTTACAGCCAATGCTAGTAGTAAACTGTCTTACCTCTACACCTTGAGAAGCTAGTAAGCCAACGTGTAAGTGCGGGCCCTTAGAGTATCCAGAACCGTTCACACCCGGTGTCCCACCCGAGTAACCAATCACCTGCCCTGTCTCCACTGCCTGACCCTTCGATACCATAGCTCCAGAGAGGTGCGCGTAGATACTTGAGAGGCCATTGGTATGCTTTACCAGTATCCAGCGCCCGTATGAGTAACAACCCTTCTGCTCGTCGGTATTGCCGGTACCTTCAACGACACCAGAGTACATAGAAAGAACGGGTGTCCCCATGGTAGCGCGGAAGTCTACTCCATTGTGGAAGCAATCTGGTCCACCATAAATATTGCAATCCGAGCGACCGAAGCGACCGGTGACAAAGACCGAGCTTACAGGCCAAGAGATAATACCCTTCTTCGCTTCCGGGAAAAGGCTCGGATCTAGAGTGATACGCAGTTCTTGCTCGAGTCGGTACTGGTCGGCCTCGGATTGCTTCTGCCTCGCGATGTTCTCTTGTATCAACTTTTGATATTGGGCTTCCTTATTCTTCGTCTCAGCGAGGAGCACGGCCTTGGCCTTCTGGTTCTCCTCCACGACCGACTTCTGCCCCTTAAGCTCGGCTTGGAGAGAGACTTGCTCCTTCTTCACCTTCTCCTTGGCACTCTTCTCTTGGTCCAACCTCTCACGAGTATCGCGCAGAGCCACGATCTCATCTTGCAAGTGATTATTGAGATCCTCTAGGTCTCCCCTATCCTTGAAGATCTCTGAGAGATTGGTAGCTGCTAAAATATTTAGTATAAAAGGCCGAGTATCGAAGTCCGAGATATTGTGGAGAGCTTCTGTGATAGCTTGGCGATGTGTGATGATGGCCTTCTCCTTCTCGCTCATAGTGTTCTCGAGTGACTGTATAGTGAGGCTAGTCGAGGTGATCCTGGATTGAGTGACGCCGATATCGGCCGCAAGCTTCTTCTTCGTGGTATCAAGAGACTTCACCGCAGCACCAAGGGTCTGCCCTTCTCTATTTATGACTTCGAGCTCCTTCTCCAACCGCTTCTGCTCTTCTACTAGAGCCTCGCGATCACGCCGGACCTTATCTATCTCTCGTTCTAGCTCGCTCGGATTAGCGGCACGAAGAAGCATGGGCAGAAGGAAAAAGCATATGAAGATTATGGTGAGTCTCGACTTCATTACTTAACTTTACTCAGATTATAATGTTTTCTGTTGACCCAAGCTAGTTTCTTCTCATCGAAGATAGCTCCACCCTTATGAACCCTTTTCATATCGAAGGTCTTGATCAACTCATCTAGAGTAAAGACCTCTTGATCCGTACCTGGATTCCAGCCAAGTAGTGCTAGATAGTTGATGATCGACTGTGGCAGTATCCCCTGCTCTCGATAGTAACTCAGAGCCACAGATTCTCCGTGCTTACGCTTGGAGAGTTTGGAGCGGTCGCTCGCCAAGATGAGTGGCAAGTGCGCATAGATTGGTCGGGAAGCACCGATAGCTTCTTGGATCAAGATTTGCCTAGGTGTGTTCGATATATGGTCCTCTCCACGGATCACGTGAGTAATACCCATCAGAGCATCATCTATGACAGAAGTTAGATGGTAGAGAGGCTCTTCGAGACTCTTTGCAATCACAATGTCGCCAAGCTCGGTAGTATCGAACTCTACTTGCCCCCGGATAAGATCGTCGAAAGCAATTTTCTTGTTAGGATTCTTCAACCTTATCACTTCAGCACGATCGCCCTCCTCCTTCACCTCTTCCTTAGAGACATAGGCGTGACCAGAGTCAATCATTTTCTTAAGGTGATCGAGATAAATATCTGTACGCTCTGATTGGCGATAGAACTCATCCCATGAGAAGCCGAGCCATGTAAGGTCGTCTAAAATGTTCTGCTCGAACTCTTTGGTCGAGCGCTCCTTGTCTGTATCGTCAATACGTAAGATAAACTTGCCCCCATTTTGTTTCGCATAGAGGTAGTTGAAGAGAGCTGTACGCGCCGTACCTATATGTAGTTTCCCCGTCGGCGACGGGGCCATGCGTACTACTACTGTTCCAGAATCAGACATAAAGCTATTTTAACACACCCCAATTCTCCCTTACCTGCCTGCCGGCAGGCAGGTTTCTAGACCTGGTTTAGTAAACTCTATTCCTAGTTGACAAATAGACTTAAGTATGATAAGATACAAATAGAGAGGTGCGAGATGAACTTTAACCAAACCGGTAAGTTGCGAATTGCAACTTCGAACAGTGTTTACCATCTGGGCCAAGCGGATGCGAGCGGACTGAGAACCATAACCCGCGAAGGGCAGGATCTGAAGTTCGAGGTCGGCGTTCTTCTCGGACCGAACGACGGGGAAACATTTCTCGGTGTTGAGGTCGAGGAAGGAATTCCTCTTGCTGTGGGGCGAGGTATGTCAATCATGCCTGTGCCATGCGAAGATGGCAAACCGTGGCACACGTCACCCATCAAGTCTATTTCCAACGAGTAGTTCTTCGAGGAGATCGTGCATGACTTTTCTTAGCACTCCGGTGCCGCGACCTCTGTGCTACATCGTCATAGCGGCGATCATCGCAGCGGTTCTCGTAGCCGTCTTTCAGTAACGCGCAGGGCGCGGACCATTGGTCCGCGCCTTTCTTATTTATAAAAATTATTTCTCTATCTCGTGCTCCAACGCAATCTTCAACACTTCCTCTGCCACCAGATGGGCGGCGCCGGGTTTGAAGAAGTTCTTGGCCGCCTCTTTCATCTTATTGGCTTCTTCCATATTGGTAGTGAGACGAGAGATCTCTGAGGCGAATGGCTTCGGAGGGAGATTGTGCTCTTCCACCACTGTACTCGCTCCAGAGCGAGCGTAGGCGAAGGCGTTGG
>JANWHY010000006.1 GCA_025450175.1 Minisyncoccota bacterium | reverse complement strand
CGTCGTCGGGTTGAGTACCTCATCGAGACGGGACTCTTCGAAGAGAGGCTCGCCTCCGCGGCGCTGCGTACCCACGCAGCGCCGCTTTAATTTGTCTTTAACTTACTCGGAAATTTGCAATAAAAATGTATCTATAGTATTTGTGTACTTCAATACAATGAAATTATTAATTGTAGAGTCTCCCTCGAAAGCGAAGACTATTGAGAAATATCTTGGAAAGGATTTCAAAGTCGTAGCATCGGTGGGACACATACGTGATTTACCAAAATCGAACAAAGATGCCATAGATCTCGAAGCTGGCTTCGTGCCCTCTTACACCGTGGTGAAGGGTAAGGAGAAAGTTATTAGTGAGATTAAGAGGCTCGCTCACAAATCAGACGAGGTGATTCTCGCTACCGACCCCGACCGTGAGGGAGAAGCTATTGCCTGGCACGTCAGCGAGGCCGTTGGTCTAAAAGACCCTAAGCGCATAGTCTTCCATGAGATTACAAAGGAGGCAGTAGAAGAAGCCCTGGAGCACCCACGCTCTATAGATACACACTTACGCGAAGCCCAGGAGGCACGCCGCGTGCTCGACCGTCTCGTGGGTTACGACCTCTCCGGACTTATATGGAAGAAGGTCCGTTACGGACTCTCAGCGGGCCGAGTACAATCCCCCGCACTCCGCATCATCATGGAGCGCGAGCGTGAGATCCGCGCCTTCAAGCCAGAAACCTTCTGGACTATTACTGCCAAGCTTGAGGATAATGGCAGACACCAGCTCGACTTCGTCTGTTCTAAAGAGCCGACAGATAAAACTGAGGTGGAGAAAATATTGGAGGAAGGTAAGCAAGGTTCTTGGTCTATCACGGATATTAAGGAGACTAAAGTCGCTCGCTCACCTCGCGCACCCTTCATCACCTCTACTCTCCACCAATACGCAAGTTCACGCCTCGGTCTTGCTCCTAGTCGCACGATGAGCTTAGCTCAAAAGCTCTATGAAGCTGGGCACATCACCTACATGCGTACCGACTCGACCAACTTGGGAGCGGCGGCGCGCAAAGATATTGAGAAGCTTGTGAAGAGTAAGTATGGTGAGAAGTATTTCGAATCTCACGTCTACGCCAAGAAGTCCAAGAATGCTCAAGAAGCTCATGAAGCTATACGCCCTACCCATATCAATCTAGAGCGTGCTGGAGCAAATGAGCAAGAACAGAAACTTTACCAACTCATCTGGCAGAGGACAGTCTCGAGCCAAATGCAGTCGGCAGAGATCATGAGAACTAAGGTTGTATCAAACATCGAGAAGAGTTCCATACCAGATTTCTGGTTAAACGGATCTCGAATACTTTTCGACGGCTGGCTCAAGGCCGATCCCCGAGCCGCGAGTGAGGATGTCCTTCTTCCTACATTAACTATTGGCGAGTCGCTGAAACTCCTGGATATGAATTCTGAAGAGAAGGAGACTCAACCTCCCGCCCGTTACTCCGAAGCCGGTCTAGTCAAAGAGCTAGAGAAGCGCGGCATCGGCCGACCATCCACCTACGCTTCTATTATTAAGACCCTCGAAGACCGCAACTATATAGATAAGATCAACAAGGCTCTCCATCCCACCGATACTGGCGAGGTCGTATCTAATTTCTTAGAAGAACACTTCCCTACTTATATCTCAGACTCCTTCACTGCAGATATGGAGAACAAGCTCGATGATATAGCCCAAGGCGATCGCACATATAAGAAAACTCTTTCCGACTTCTACACACCCTTCCACAAAGATGTGCGAGATAAGGAGAAGGTGGAGAAGCAGACCAATCTTGGCAAGGCTGATCCAGAGCACAAGTGTCCTGTCTGTGGAGCCGGGATGATCATTAAGCTCGGCAAGGGTGGAAAGTTCTTATCTTGTGAGAAGTTCCCCGAGTGCCAAGGTGCTCGCACCATAGAAGGTAAGGAGCTCGAAGGACCCAAGGACACAGGAGAGCTCTGCCCCAAGTGTGGCAAGGGAAATCTCGTAACACGCGAAGGCAAGTTCGGATTCTTCACCGCATGTGCACGCTATCCCAAGTGTAAGTTTGTAAAGAAGGATGAGGAGCAAGCCCGCGCCAACTCGACTGGAGTCGGCTGTCCCGTATGTAAGAAAGGTTTTATGTCCGAGCGTCGCGGCCGCTTCGGCGTCTTCTACTCATGTACCAACTATCCTGACTGTCGCTATGCGATAAAGGCCAAACCCACAGGTGAGATCTGCAAACTATGCGGCTCTCTAATGATGGATGGCACGAAGACTATTCCAGAAAGATGTTCAGACAAACTTTGTCCCAACCATAATCCCCATAAGTTAGACCTGCCTGCCGGCAGGCAGGAAAAAGCTAAATAGAGAAATTGGCGATGGAGTAAAGAGACTCATCGTCATTCTTCGTCTCATCTTCGGCAAGAATTTGTTCCTCCTCAGTTAGAGGTTCAATATTTTTTATCAAAGTTTCAGTAGATACGGTCTCCCCCTCTCTCGCAATCCGCTCGAGGAGCGCACGTAAGTCGTCCTTGTTGAAGAAGTCTATAGTCACTCGACCCCCCTCATCCCTCTTTTCTATCCTCACGCGGCTTCCCAACTTCTCCTTAAACTGGTTTTCAATTTCGATGATCTCATTATCTATTATCTTCCTCGCTCGCTCGACGGCGATGTGTCGTGCGATACTCTCTGCCTCTCTCACGTTGAGCTTCTTTGCCATAATCTCTTTAAAGAGCGTTTCCTGCTCTTGAGGACGATCTACGAGCATCATAAGAGGTCTAGTGTGGCCCTCGGTAATCTTGTTGTCTGAGAGCGCATTGAGCATGGCCTCTGGCAGGGTTAGTATACGCACAGAGTTCGACACATACTCACGACTCTTGCCCACCTTCTTGCCTATCTCGTGGTGCTTGAAGTTGAACTCCTTACTCAGGCGCTCGAAGGCTCGAGCGCGATCGACAGGATTGAGATCCTCGCGCTGGATGTTCTCGATGATCGCGAGCTCAAGCTTTATCAGGTCTGTCTCCTCGCCTGTGCGAATGAGCACTGGCACTTGGAGTAAACCCGCAAGTTTGGACGCTCGGAGACGTCTCTCACCCGCGACAAGCTCATACTCTACGCCGAGACCACCATCACCCTTCTCTACCTCCTTACGCGTGACAACAAGAGCCTGGAGCACTCCATATTGGCGGATAGAGTCCGCAAGACTCTTAAGATGCACTTCGTCGAACTCGCGCCGCGGCTGATATGGATTCGGCTTAATCTTGTCGACCTCAACCCAGAAGACAGAGTCGTTATAGAATCGAGACATACACTTATTATATCCAATATTTTTGTGTTATTCTAATGCCCATCGCCGGAGTGGCGGAATGGTAGACGCGCACGACTCAAAATCGTGTCTCGCAAGAGGTGGAGGTTCGAGTCCTCTCTCCGGCACAGAAATGAAAAGAGTTTTAGTCATAGTTGGACCTACCGCCTCAGGCAAAAGCGAGTTGGCAGTAAGACTTGCTAGGAAACTTGGTGGAGAGATTATCTCTGCCGACTCGCGCCAAGTTTACAAAGGGTTGAATATTGGTACAGGCAAAGTTACGAAGAGAGAAATGCATGGTATCCCCCACCACCTCCTAGATGTAGCTGATCCAAAAAAGCAATTTAATGTAAGTGATTTTGTATCTCAAGCTAGACAAACTCTCAAAGCTATTGAAGCTCATAAAGCTCTTCCAATAGTTGTGGGCGGTACGGGATTGTATATAGACACTTTGACAGGCAAGATCTCTATACCCGAAGTTCCACCTAATAAGTTATTAAGAAAGAAGCTAGAGAAACTCGATAAGGAGAAGTTATTTAAATTACTGAAGAAAAAAGATCCGATGAGAGCCAAGACGATTGATAAGGATAACAAAGTACGCCTAGTAAGAGCATTGGAAATTGTCGAAGCTCTTGGTCACGTGCCTACACCCACCACACTATCGGCTAATTCGCGCGAATTAGAGAATAGATTTGTTTATGTTGGATTAAAACCAAAAGATTTGGATAAAAGAATTTATAAAAGGTTGGTGAAAAGGATTCCGGGGATGATACGAGAAGCTAAGCAGCTCCTCAAGCAAAAGCGGCTCTCCTACCGCAGGATGCAGGAGCTCGGATTAGAATACCGATACTTAGCACTCTACTTACAGAATAGAATTAATAAGAATGAGCTCGTAGAAAAGCTAAATGTAGAAATCCGCCAATACGCCAAGCGGCAGATGACTTGGTTT
Organism: Minisyncoccota bacterium; assembly: GCA_025450175.1. GTDB lineage: Bacteria > Patescibacteriota > Minisyncoccia > Phycocordibacterales > Zambryskibacteraceae > UBA5004. The sequence goes on along the minus strand of JANWHY010000006.1, from coordinate 35,867 downwards.
AAAAGAAATAAGAAAATTAAGTGGTTTACCATGAGCTCAGTCGAAGGGTTCAAATCTGAGGAATATAAGAAGGTAGAAAAATATGTAAGAAGTGTGGTATAGTCTTTTCCGGAATTAGGAGAATTTCGATGCACACAAGAACTGCTCGCCCATCCCTCACAGAAAGTGTGATTCGCTACTTGGAAACCTTTGCAAAGCGACAGGAGATTAACAAACCATTCCTCTGGATGAGTGAGAGTGGTTGGTATCTTCTCCGAGACCATCTATCTCATTTGACAGGGAGTGAGTGGGAAGGCATCTCTGCGAAGGAAGTTGTCAAGCGCCTCCCCAATTTCCTTCGCATCGCAAGACGTCTTTCTTTCCCTCCGACTCTCGACCGTGTAAGGGTGCTCAGTGAACTACGGGCGTTCAATAGAATTATTGCGCAGCGTTACCGAGAAAGTCGTATGGAACCAGCGCGAGGAACTCCTCTCGAACTCTCCGTCAATTAGCACCTTCGCCGCCCAGCACATCCATGCTGGGCGCGAACTTTATATATGCGGGCCACTCAGGTTAAGTACCCTGTAAGTGAGGCCTTGTAAGGGTATTTTAGAACATTTTTTGAGGGCTTTCATATGCCTCCAGGTCTCACTCTTAAATTAAGGCAATGAAGCCAATAATCTAAAAATTTTACGCATAGGGTCAGGTTGCGGGTATCTTACATCATCATTTAAATTAACCTTGTTACAAAATTCCCATTCAACTTTTGTACAAAAGGCATCATGTCTCACTTCTATAATTTCGCCATCTCCATCTAATTCGTGCTCACTTACAGAAAATTCTTCAGTATCATTAGAAAATATATAGTAATACTGAACTCCAAGGTCGGCATTATGTATTTCAACTCTATTTACATTGAAAATTGAACCAGCCTTAATATGATCTATGTCTTTTATCTCGATATTCCTATTCTCGCGCTGAAGAGTTCTGCTTTTCAGATCATCAAAATAGTATTGGTGATATAGACGATGGTTATCCAGACCCCATAATGGCAAGTCCTCTAATACAACTACTTTCTGGCCAATGACCGGATAAACTATTGATGACTGAGTTTTATAACTGGATATGAAAAAAATTAATGCAAAAATAACTGGGATAAATATTAATTTGTAAACTCTCTTGTATGGTAGAAGATGGTAGAGTAATCCTAAAAATAGAATTGATAAAAGCCATCCACTAAATCCATCATTAAATGCCGCACCAAAAGTTAATATTACTAGGATAATCAGCAAAACTTTACGCCAGAATTCCATGTATTAATTGTACAGGAGTTTCAATATTTAAATAAGCACAAATCAAGGGCTTCGGGTCACCGATAAAAAAGTCTTAAGGCGGGCGATCGAGGAATCGAACCTCGGACATCGGTTTTGGAGACCGAAGTTATGCCACTTAACTAATCGCCCTTACTTCTTTTTATTCTCTTAACAAGCCCATTATATACAGAACCTGATTTTTTAAAACTCCTTTCTCTGTCTTCAGCATCTTGTTGATCTTTGTACGCCTCGTAATAAATTAACTCAACATCCTTTCCAAATATTCTAGTAGTACGCACTCTTCCATATTTATGCTCTTTTAACCTCCGTCTTAAATCCTTAGTGTAACCAATATATAATTTACCCACTTTCCTATTTTTCAATATATACACATAAAACATTCACCAATCATACAACACAACCTTACCCTGTCGCTCGCGAGCGACGGGGGTAGGCCTTCTTCTCCTTATAGATAGTGTGCTTACGAGCTATAGGGTTATACTTCTTGACCTCGATTTTTCTCTCGACGGACTTCTTGTTCTTGCGTGAGTAATAAGTGTGGCCCTTGCCCACACCCTTCTCGTCCCCTACGGAGACTAGCTTGATTAGATGAATTTGTGATCCCATTACGAAGACTAGAATACCTGAAAATTTATATTTTGCAAGAATTACATTTATTTATATAATCCTTCTTTAGGAGTACCCATGGCATACGAGGTATCTAGGGGACAATACGACTACATCCATCAAGTGACCCTAAAGGGTTGGCATGAGCGACAGAAGGCGAAGGGGGCTCAATTAGCACCTCATACGCAAACAACAGAACCCAATCCTCCTCAACCTAAGGATGACAAGTCCTAACCACCCCCAGTTCCGCCATGTCGGAACTGGGGTAAGTTTTTATAAACTAAGTGGAAATAGCTGAGAAAAACTGTTAGATTTGTACCTACGCGTCGGTGACGGAGTGGTCAATCGTAGCACGCTGTAAACGTGCCGGCCTATGGCCTACGGGGGTTCGAATCCCTCCCGGCGCACATTTGTAAAAAAGTTCGAGCTCTTGTAGCTCGGCTTTTTGCAAACTGCCGGAAAGGATTCGAACAGGAGTGGGGTCGGGAGAGGAACATCCTCTCCCGTGGAGGAAGAATTGGGAAAACCGTGGGTTTCCCAGATGTTCTATCCCTCCCGGCGCACAACTGGGGATTTGTAAAAACAAAATTTGTATTAAACTTATTTTAGGTGTTCTTTCGGACGAGGGCAGCGTCCATAGTCGGGAGCCGATTTTGGAAAAAGAGAACATCTCCCCACCTTTAATCAAACTCTGTCCTAGAGTTTCTGCCTACCCGCCGCGCACATTGCGCGGCGGTCTTCTTATAAAAGTGAGCGAAGCCGAACTATTTCAAAACCCCTTTGTGAGTCGAGAAGGTATTTACCGACCCAGAGCGGCGACCGCGTCGGACGTCGAAGACGATCTCCTTATTCCCACCAGAACGACCAGAGTCATCTGATCGGGCAGGCTTCACATCTACGAGCACCGTACCACCAGAGAGCACTTTATTGGTGATCATCATTGAGGCTACTGGATTTAAAATTTTATCCTGGATGAGACGCTTGAGCGGTCGAGCGCCGTATTGCGGGGTATAACCTTCTTTCGAGAGAAGCTCGGCAACTCCATCAGCTACCTCTAGAGTGATCTCCTTCTCTTCCAAACGCTTTTTCACAATCTCAATTTGGATGTTAACAATTTTCTTAATAGCTTCTTTGGAGAGTACATCGAAGACGATGATGTCATCGAGTCGGTTGATGAACTCAGGACGGAAGTGATCCTTAAGAGCGCCAAGAACTTTCTCCTTTACATCGTCATAACTCTCCTTCTCACCCTTGGAAAAGCCGATAGTCTGCATCTTATCAATATAGGTAGCACCAATGTTGGAGGTCATGATGATGACCGTGTTTTTGAAATTGACTAACCTACCCTTAGCGTCGGTCAGACGACCATTGTCGAGAATCTGGAGAAGCACGTTGAAGACTTCTGGATGGGCCTTCTCTATCTCATCGAAAAGTATGACCGAGTAAGGGCGGTGACGCACTGACTCAGCGAAGCTCGAACCCTCTTCGAAGCCTACATAACCCGGAGGAGCACCGATAAGCTTAGAGACCGCATGCTTCTCCATAAGCTCGGACATATCTACTCTTATCAGAGCCTTCTCATCATCGAACATAAACTCTGCCAGAGCCTTGGTAAGCTCGGTCTTACCTACTCCAGTCGGGCCAAGGAAGATGAAGGACCCGATAGGGCGATGTGGGTCCGAGATCCCAGCGCGTGAGCGCTTGACGGTGTCAGAAATCTTCTTAACCGCCTCATCTTGGCCGACAATCCTCTCTTTCAAGAACTCTTCCATCCTCGAGAGCTTCTCAGCCTCTTCCTCCAGCATGCGGGCGACAGGCACACCCGTCCAACGACTGACCACTTGAGCAATGTCAGGAGCAGTAATCTCTTCTTTGAGAATGCTTCGGGAGCTCTGGAGCTTCTTCAAGCGCTTAGACTTCGCGTCTAGATCTTTCTCAAGGTTAGGAATCTTGGAGTAGCGGAGTTCTGCGGCGCGAGAGAGGTCTGAGTGAGCCTCCGCGGCTTCGGCCTCGAGACGTAATGTCTCAAGATTCTTCTTAATATCTTTGATCTCTCCTACAGTCTCCTTCTCGTTCTTCCACTTGAGTTCGATCTCAGAAGTCTTCTCGCGCAGGTCGGCAATCTCCTTCTCAATCTCCTTGAGACGAGTCTTAACCTTGGGGTTCTTAACTTCCTTCCTCAGGGCTTCTCGCTCGATCTCGAGCTTCACCACCTTGGAGTGAGCATCTTGTAGAACAGGAGGCATATTCTCAAGAGAGATCTTGAGGAAGGATGCCGCCTCATCTATTAAGTCGACAGCCTTATCGGGTAAGAAGCGATCGGTAATATAGCGAGCAGAGAGACTTACCGCCGCCTGTATAGCATCATCGGTAATACGCACACCATGGTAGAGCTCATAGCGCTCCTTAAGACCGCGGAGGATGGTCATAGCATCATCTAAAGAAGGCTCTTGGACATGTACAGGTTGGAAGCGGCGAGTGAGAGCGGGATCCTTCTCGATATGTTTCTGATACTCTCGAAGAGTAGTAGCACCAATAGCACGGAGCTCTCCTCTGGCAAGAGGCGGCTTCAACATATTGGAGGCATCCATCGAGCCTTCAGCGGCACCTGCACCAACGATAGTATGGATCTCATCGATAAAGAGGATAATCTTACCTTCCGACTTCTCGATCTCCTTAATAATATTTTTCAACCGCTCTTCGAACTCTCCTCTGTACTTTGTTCCAGCTATCAGGAGCCCGATGTCTAGAGATACAAGCTCCTTGTCTCGAAGAGATTCTGGCACATTGCCTGAGGCCATACGTAGAGCCAAGCCCTCAGCAATAGCGGTCTTACCTACACCAGCTTCACCGATGAGTATAGGGTTGTTCTTCGTCCTGCGAGAGAGGATCTGGATCATACGGGACACCTCAGTCTCACGACCGATGACAGGGTCGAGCTTGTTGGCCTTAGCAAGCTGGGTAAGTGAGCGTGTGTACTTAGAAAGTGACTTATACTTCTTGACCTCCTTTGGTTCTACAGGGGCAGTCTTCCTTAACTCATCAAGTACCTTCAAGACAGTGTCCTTGTTAATTCTAAATTTCACCAGAATGTCTCGTGCTTCTCCTGGGACATCGAGGATGGCGATGAAGAGATGCTCAGTGGAGACAAACTCATCTCCGAGCGACTGGGCAATCTTACTTGAAGACTCGATAGTGTGAGCAAGCTCGGGAGTAAGATAAATTTGATAAGAAGGTGAGACGGTTTGCCCGGCCTCCGGTGCCTCGATGGCGTCGATAACAGAGTCAGAAAGAAGGATGGTGTCGATATCCATCTTGTCTAAGATTGATACCGGCATACTCTCATCAGCCAAGAGAAGTGCCGCCAGAAGATGCATGGGGCTGACATGGTTTTGCCCGCGTTCAATAGCAAGCTCATGAGCTTTGCGGATGACGTCTTTAGCTTTGGTAGTGAAGTGGTTAAAAGGCTGCATTTGCCCTATTTTATCACACTTTTGACCACTTTACAAAAAATTTCGGCGGCTTTTTCTACCTCGCGCCAAGTTGTGTAGCGACCCATGGAGATGCGCACTGTCGCCTCTGCCAAATCCCCGCCCGAACGGCTGACACCGTTCAGTCGGGCGGGCTCTTTTCCCAAGGCGCGAATCACGGGTGAGCCACTTACTCGACCATCGAGAGAACACCCGGCACCTGTAGAGACGGCCACCCCCGCGCGATCTAGCTTGATCACGACAAACTCCGCTAGAGTCCCTGGTACTCCAATGCTAATAATATTGGGAAGATGAGAAGTCTCAGAGCCGTTTACAGAAGCTTGAGACAACTTCTTAGCGATGTAGTCTACAAAACTTTTCCGATATCCTTGGAGACGCTTACTCTCCTTCTCTCTATCACTCTCAGCTCTCTCAAGGGCAAGAGTTATCCCAGCGATAAGGCCTGGATTAATAGTGCCAGCACGTCTTCCTCCCTCTTGATCTCCACCGAAGATTATTGGACCAATCTCTACTATACCTCTCGTTGCAAGTAATCCGACACCCTTAGGACCATAAATCTTTCCCCCATCGAGCGTCATAAGGTCTGCCTGTAGAGACTCCATGTAGAGAGGTAAGAAGTTTGCTCCTGCTGCCACATCTGTGTGGAGATAGGGGTAAGATATCCCATGAGTCTTGCGATACTTGCGTATGACTCGGCCAAGCTTTGCTACAGGCTGTATGGTACCCACCTCATGATTAGCCAAAGCGACCGATACCAACACCGTATTCTTCTTAATAAGTTTCGCGAGCTCTGCGGGAGAGACTAACCCAGACTCGTCTACCTTGAGTATACTCATCTCTCCCCCACGCCTTACCACTTCTTCAGCACAGGCAATGATAGATGGATGTTCTATAGCAGAGACGATGACATGCGGGTGCCTCACCTTCTCGAGACTTTTGGCAAAGGTGCCAAGGATTGCTAGGTTGTTGGCCTCTGTACCACTAGAGGTGAAGACAAGGCCCTCACTTTGTATACCTAAGAGCTTGGCGATACGCAGGCGGTGCTTCTCTACTACTCTCTTCACCGTGAGACCCTCTTCGTATATAGCGGAGGGATTGTAGAAGTACTCGACAAGATACTTCTCCATTACCCTTTTAACCTCCGGAAGAGTCGGAGTGGCGGAGGCATAATCTAGAAATATTCTTTTTTCCTTAAACCAAGACATGGCGAGAATTATACATATTTTGGCTTTTTATGGTATGGTAATGGTCCATGACTCAATTATCTACTAAAACAAAAGAGGTGAAAGTGGGGACGACCCGCCCGCCGGTGGTGGCTATTCTTGGTCACATCGATCATGGCAAGTCGACTCTCATCGACTACATCCGTAAGAGCAATGTCACAGCGGGCGAAGCGGGCGGTATCACTCAACACCCAAGTGCCTACGAGATCACTCACAGGACAAAAGAAGGAGAGAGTATACGCATTACTCTACTCGATACTCCCGGTCATGAGGCTTTCTCGAGCATCCGCACTCGTTGTGCCAACGTGGCAGACATCGCCGCACTCATCGTCAGTGCCGAAGATGGTGTCAAACCTCAAACTCTCGAGGTACTAAAACATATTACAGAGTGCGGACTACCTCTAGTGGTGGTCATAACGAAGATCGATAAGCCGACAGCAGACATAGAGCGGACCAAGTCGGGTCTTGCCGAACATGGAATCCTGGTAGAGGGTTACGGAGGTAGTACTCCAGTCGTGGAAGTCTCTGGAGTGAAGGGCACAGGAGTGGATGACTTCTTGGACATGGTTACACTTCTTGCCGCGCTTGATGAGAAGACCGGGGACACCGAGTCTCTCGGGTCCGGCACTATCATTGAGACCAGACATGACTCCAAAAGAGGGATAGTGAGCGTCGGGATCATAAAGGATGGCACAGTGCGCACGGGTCTAGTGGCCGCTACCAGTGGCGCTACTAGCCCCATACGCTTCATGCTCGATGCCGAAAGTAATATGGTAGAAGAGCTCACCTTCTCGAGCCCCGTGCAGATCGTAGGATGGGACCAAATGCCCGAGATTGGAAGCGAGTTTAGAACCTTCCTCAAGAAGGATGAGGCGATCGCATACTCTAAAACTCAAGGTGCACAAGTGAAAAGTCAAAGTGGAGATATGAATGACAACATAACTTCCCTACCCATATTATTGAAGACAGATACTGCCGGGAGCCTTGAAGCTATTAAGGCCGAGATTCTAAAACTTTCTAAAGAAAGAATTGTGCCCAAGATCATCTTCTCCGGAATCGGAGTTATAAATGAGAATGATATAAAGAATGTCATAACTATCCCGGGTATAAATATTATCGGCTTCAATGTCAAAACTGATATACAAGCCAAGGCCTTGGCAGAACGCTCTGGCATCACTATTTTAAACTTCAACATCATCTACGAACTCACAGATACAGTGAAGAAGGTGCTCGAAGATAAGGAGCCAAGGGTCCAAGTAGAAGAGATCTTGAGTTCGACTAAAGTGTTGAAGATCTTTAGTACCGCTAAGGGCAAACAAGTCTTGGGAGGCAAGGTCCTCACAGGCACCCTCAAGAAAGGCTCAGTGGTCAAGATTAATAGGCGGGATACCTTCATCGGTACCGGTAAAGTGAAGGAGCTCCAACAGTCGAAGATTGCTGCAGAGTCTATCAACGAAGGCTTAGAATTTGGTGCCATGATTGAGTCGAAGTTTGAGATTGCGCCTGGAGATATCCTGGAGTCAGTAGAGGTGGTAACGAAATAAATGAGAGAAATAAAGCGAGAGAGAACTTCGGAAATATTACACAGACTTGCGGCAGAGTTCGTGCGCGATAATGCCACAAAGGCTTCTTTGATCACTATCACTCGAGTTGAGATCTCCCCTACTGGCAAAGAAGCAAAAATATTTTTCACCACACTACCCGATAAGGAGCAAGAGACCGCTCTTAAGTTCCTCGAGCGTAAGACTCCAGAGTTTAAAATGTATGTACGAGACAACTCTCGTATCGGCTTCGTCCCTCATATCGACTTTAAGATCGACTTCGGCGAGCGCAACAGACAGAGGTTGGATGAGATAAATATTGAGTAGTAAGATAAGTAAAATTGCGGGTATGGTTTAGTGGCAGAATGCGACCTTCCCAAGGTTGAGACGCGAGTTCGATTCTCGCTACCCGCACCCTACCAAGTTTCATTAAGTCTTCATGTTGGCAGTGTAAGATTAGGTTCTCTCTCAATCTTTGTGAATCCCCTCTTTTTTGTTTTTGTAAATTCCCTCAAAAGGAAAGAGGCCAGATTGTAAGAAAAAATTATTAGTAAACAATAACATGATTAAAAACCCAAAATTTCTGAAGGGAGTTTTTGCCACGCTAGCAATAGTGGTATTAGGCACCCCTCTATTTGCAGAGGCTTATACACTAACTCGTCAACTTGAAGTGGGTTCTACAGGAACGGACGTCTCCGCTCTCCAAACCTTCTTGGCTCTAGACTCAAGCCTTTATCCAGAAGGATTAGTGACTGGATACTTCGGAGCCCTTACTCAAGGAGCTGTGAGAAGATTCCAGACCCGCAACAACATCTCTGCTGTTGGTCGTATCGGACCAGCCACTCTTCCAGTTATCAACGCGCAGATGAACAGTGGTAGTACAGTTGGTTCAGATAGAACCACCCCATTCATCTACTCGGTAATTGTGAGCACCTCAAACACAGAAGCTACTATCAATTGGACTACAAGCAAGAATACTGCTGCAATAATCTACTATAGTACTTCCTCAATTGCTTTAACCGAAGGGGATGTAAATGGATCTGTTCATGTCTCTGGAACAAGTTTCTTAGTCCACAGTGATCTACGCACCACTCACCAAGCATCCCTGACTAATCTACAACCAAGCACTACTTACAACTACGTTGTCTATGTCCGAGATGCTTCTGGTAATGAGAGGGTCACTTGGCCAGAAACCTTCCGCACCAAATAGTCATTGGATTAAACTCAAGAAATAAAAATCATGAGACATACAATGTCTCATGATTTTTATTTTTGTGCCCGGGGTGGGAATCGAACCCACACGATCTTGCGATCACAAAATTTTAAGTCTTGCGCGTATACCTATTTCGCCACCCGGGCCGAGGCGTAGGCGGGAATCGAACCCGCGCATGTCAGTTTTGCAGACTGAAGCGTTTCCACTTCGCCACTACGCCAATGAAAAACACTTTACCATAATTGATTTTTTTGGAATACTGTATTCTTGTAAGCGCCCATAGCTCAGCCGGTAGAGCAGCTCCCTCTTAAGGAGATGGTCGGGGGTTCGATTCCCTCTGGGCGCACAAGGCTTTTGCCTTCCCCAGAGGGAATCGAACAGGAGTGGGGTCGGGAGAGGAGAATTCTCTCCCGTGGAGGAAGGTTTGGGAAAACCGTGGGTTTCCCAGCTGTTCATTCCCTCTGGGCGCACAAGCGTAATAGCGCTTAGGGGCGAGTGGCGAAATGGTATACGCGCTAGGTTTAGGACCTAGTTCCGCAAGGAGTGGAGGTTCAAGTCCTCTCTCGCCCACAGAATCTTAAATAATGACAGAAGAAAATATATTTGAAGGGACGATCAAGGTAACCGGCAAGGGTGTCGGCTACTTCGCTGTACCGGAAAGAGAGCAAGACCTAGAGATCCAACCAGAGAGAATCAAGACCGCCCTCAACCTAGATAGAGTGAAGGTGAAAGATCTTGGTTTTGAGGAGATGGGTAGAAAGCAGGGAGAGGTCACAGAGATCATAGAGCGCCACAAGACAGCCTTTGTGGGGGTACTCGAAGGAGATGGTGAGAAATTTTTCTTAGTCCCCGACGACAAGCGGATGTATCGAGATATCTTCATCCCGGAAGAGAAGCTTAATGGAGCTAAGCCTGGAGACAAGGCTCAAGCCAAGATTACTGCCTGGAAGGATTCAGCTAAGAGTCCTACAGGAGAAGTAGTGAGAGTGATAGGTAAGGCTGGCGAGCACAACACCGAGATGCTCGGTATCGTCTACGAGTCCGGCTTCGAAGTCGAGTTCCCTCCTGAGGTAGAAGAAGAAGCTCATATGTGGAAGGAGAAGTATGCAAAAGAAGATAAGCTCAAGGATCGCAAAGACTTCAGTTCCATAACCACCTTTACCATCGACCCCGCAGATGCCAAGGACTTCGACGATGCTATCTCTCTCCGCACACTTGATAATGGAGACTACGAGGTTGGCGTCCACATTGCCGATGTCTCTCACTTCGTCGTCGAGAAGACAGCACTAGACAAAGAAGCCGAGAAGCGTGGCACCTCGGTATACCTGGTAGATCGCACCATCCCCATGCTCCCTGAGGTCCTATCTAATGATCTCTGCTCCCTTAACCCTAACGAACCAAAATACGCCTTCTCAGCTGTTTTCGTTATGGACAAAAATGCGCAAGTTAAAGAACGCTGGTTTGGTAAGACCCTAATAGAGTCGGACAAAAGATTTTCTTACGAAGAAGCTCAAGAGATCCTCGACAATAAGAGTGGTATCTTCCTCGAAGAACTCAATACTTTAAACGAACTAGCCAAGAAACTCCGAGTAGAGAAGTTTAAGAAAGGGGCCATCGACTTCGAGACCGAGGAAGTAAAATTTGTACTCGACGATCTCGGTAAGCCAATCAAGGTTTATAAGAAAGAGAGGAAGGACACCCACAAGCTAATTGAGGACTTTATGCTACTTGCAAATCGCGAAGTGGCTACCTACATGCATGCAGCAGGAGCCAAGGACTCTCGCTCGGCCTTCGTCTACCGTATCCACGATGCTCCAGATCGAGAGAAGATTATCAACCTCGCTACCTTCGTTAAGGCCCTCGGCTTCGAGCTCAAGAATAATAAAGGAGAGACGACTGGAGAAGATATTGCCAAGATGCTAAGACAGGTGGAAGGTAGTCCAACAGAAATGCTTATAAAAACTGCGGCCGTAAGAGCTATGTCTAAGGCTATTTACTCTACGACTAACCTTGGCCACTTTGGTCTCGCCTTCGCTTACTACACCCACTTCACCTCTCCTATCAGACGATATCCCGACCTGATGGTGCACCGCCTGCTCTACCGCTTCCTCACCAAGGGTAAGATAGAGCAAGATGAGATCCTCAAATATCAGAGGCTGTGTAGTGAGTCCACCGAGCGCGAGATCGAAGCCGCCGAGGCCGAGAGGAACTCCGTCAAATACAAGCAGGTTGAATACATGCAAGAACACATTGGAGAAGAGTTCGATGCTACAGTCTCTGGAGTTTCCGAATGGGGTGTATATGTCGAGGAGGCCAATACCAAGGCGGAGGGTATGGTCAAGCTTCGCGATATGAAAGATGATTTCTACGAACTCGATCAGAAGAACTATGCTATCGTCGGCAAGAAAGGCAAGAGATACTCTCTCGGTGACAAGGTCCGCGTGAAGCTTGTGGCTTCTGATCCAGAACGCAAGACCTTAGATTTCGCTTTTATATAAATTGACTTCCTCTCCCTTGTGGCTAAGATAGCACGAGAAACGTATTCAAAAGGAAGGTGCTAGATGGAATTGTTAGCCTGGGTGAAGGATATAACGTACAGTGACGTACTTTCACTTGGCGATGTCATTCGAAGAACTAAAGAGGTCATAACCACCGACACTGTTGCCGGTAAATGGCGCTTCGCTGACAAAAAGTTTGCCGAACTCGGTGACTTCGAGTTCGGCAAAGGACCAACAAGTAGTCAGAAGGAGAAAAGACGACTTTATCCCAAGGTTCAGGTCGTCTTCGATAGAATGAACAAGGAGCAACTTGCACAAGCCTTCTCCCTAGTTTCTTCAAACGCTTTCAACCGTGGCTACGAGTCTGGTGGAGCAATAGATAATGATTGACCGAGCCCCGGCGCCCACAAGCGCCGGGGCGAACTCTTTCTTACACCTCGATATATCGAAGTGTAAGAGACTCTATTTTAAATAAGGATTTTTAGAACTGTCCTTATAGATACTAGGAAAACGCCTACGATACCGACCAAAAGGTCTAGGCAGAAATTCTAATATCTCATCAAGTACAGCATTAATTATTTTCTCGCTTCTACTTTTTGTTACAGAGACAATACTATTATACTTCCCTACCTCTATTTCTAGGGAAAGTTTAGAAATCGTAGATGAACTCATCTTTAACTTTTCGGATATAACATGTTGGGGAACTCCTCTATTTAGCATAAGGATTGCAGCTAAACGTTTAGCAAACATAATTTTCTCGGTTGAGGTAAATAATTCTTCGGTAAATACAGATAGAGTATTTTGCTTGCTAGCTACCTTAAAGACACCGATCAATTGACTCAACAAACCCTCTAAAAGATCCGGCTCCAACTTTTTCTTAGATATATGAGGCATGGTACTTAATTATTATACCTCGATATATCGAAGTGTAAGGAGTTGAAAAGTTTTTTAATTTTAGTAGGCTTCTTTGTGGAGGTGCGCAGTGGTTCAAAACTGGATTTTACTCGTGGTTCTTGGAACTCTTGCTCTGGTGTGGCGGATACATCGTTCGCTTGTGCCATCAGAACCACTCAAACCAGGTGACATTGTTCTTGTGGTGAAGCCCGGTGATATATCGTACAGAAACAACCTGATCACAGAAGTTCTCTCAGTCCACGGAAACAGTATCAGTTTCCGCGGACCAGGTAATGGACTTTCTGGATCCACAACTTGCGGAACGCACCGGTGCTACATTCACAAGCTTCCCGTCGATAAACACCCCCCACTCCGGATACCTGGTGTACCTGTTCCGGGTGGATTCTATGGCGCTGGAGATATAGACACCAACGGAGCAACCTGGATGGAAATTCCACAGAGTTGGTTTCCTTACACCATCCGCAAAAGCGCCTGGAAAAAATCTGCCTGATCTTCAAATGAGGCGGTCGTTGTGAGAACGACCGCCTTTCCTATTTAGCTACCGCTACCGCAGCATCAAAGGAGATAGAGAGAAGCTTAGAGACGCCATTTGCACCCATAGTCACGCCGTAGATCACACCTGCGCGGCTCATGGTCTCTCTATTATGCGTGATGAGAATTAGTTGAGATTTATTAGATAGAGTCTCAACTAGATCTCCATACTTTTTTGAATTTGATTCGTCGAGAGCCGCATCGGTCTCGTCGAGGATGACAAAAGGTGGCGGATTCACCTGAGATATAGCGAAGATAAGAGCAATAGAAGTAAGGGCCCTCTCACCGCCCGAGAGCATCACCAGACTCTTAATCTTCTTCCTCGGGATGTTTATCTTGATCTCCAATCCCTCTTCCGTTTTCGCATCACTCGTTTCCAGATCTTCAGAACCTTCTTCAAGCTCATCAACATCTCTCTTCTTTTCTTCCGTCAATGTTAGAGCGGCTTCTCCCCCACCGAACATAGTGGTAAAGAGCTTGTCGAACTCTTGATTAATCTTCTTGATCCCGAGGGAGAACTCGGTCGCAAGCCGTTCTTCGAGGTCACCAATAAGTTCTTCGAGACTCTTCGCCGAAGTTTCGAGATCGCCGAGCTCTCGCTCCAGGAATGTGTCTCGATCCTTGGTCTCCTTGTACTCTTTTGCCACCTCCTCTAGGCCTGAGAAACCAGAATCTTCTAAGCGAATTTTCAACTTACTTATCACACGCTTACGCTCTTCTTGTTTATCTCTCTCTTCCACTAGTGCCTCCTCGGGTTCGATAGAAAATTCCTTAGAGCCAAGAAGTGCAGTACCCACCAAGTGCCCCACCTCGACAAGTTCTCGTCTCAACTCCTCCTTCAGAAGTGCAGAGTTCTCTTCGCGAGATTTGAGAAGGTTTAACTTCGATATGAGCTCATTCTCAAGAGACTTGAGGCGGAAGATACTTATCTCGGCCTCGCTAATCTCCTTCTCCTTCTCTCTCGCTTTCAGCACCTTGGCCTCGAGCTCGCTCTGGCGCTTTTTATACTCCTTTATCTTCTCTTGAGCGGCTTCTATCGATCTCGAATCTTTGTAATGCTTCCTCTCTTGGATAAAGCTTTTTAACCTCTCAATGATCTTCTCCACTTCCGAGAATATACTCACTTCTTGATACAGATCTTCAACCTCCTTCAACCTAATAGTCTTAAGCTCGTCAGAGAGAGCAAGCTTCTCTTCTTGCTTTATAACATTCTCCTCCGCGCCAATTAATGCCTCGATCTTACCTAGTTCCCGAGTGCACTCATCTCGCTCTTTCTGCACAAGAGCCAATCCACTCTCAAGCTCAAGGACCCGCTTCGCATCACTCGACTCTCTAGCAAGTTTAAGAAGCTCCTTCTCTAGTGGCTCACGCTCCTTCTTGAGGTGCTTATCGTGGAATTCTATATAAATCTCCTCGCGCTTGAAGTATTCTCGCGCCTTCTCCAGAAGTTCTTCGCGCATATTCTCGGCTTTCTCTACCTTCTCAACTTGCTTCTCGAGGAAGCGAAGGTGCGGGGCAATCTCCTTCCTTAGAGCTTGGACCTGAGCAATGTTCTCAAAAGTTTTATTTAGCTTCTTCTCGCTCTCTTGTCTCTTGTATTGATACAGGCGCAGACCCAGAGCATCTTCGACCATCGCCTTACGCTCTTTAGGGTTAGCTGAGAGGATCCTATCTGCCTCACCTTGAGAGATGATGTGGTGGCCCGAGGCACCAAGCCCTGCCTTAGCCAGAAGTTCGATAATATCCTTGAGCCTGACCTTACTACCATTGATCAAATATTCATTCTCACCGTCTCGATAGACCACGCGCTCGATCGTCACTTCGGAGAAGTCGAGGTCAAAAACTTTTTTAGAATTATCGAAAGACACTTTTACCGCCGCACGACTGGAGCGAGGTTCATTGGTCGAACCGTTCCAGATAAGATCTTCTCCGCGCTTGCCACGCATACTCTTGATAGACTGCTCCCCCAAGACGAAGCGGAAGGCTTCGGCCACATTACTCTTACCCGAGCCATTGGGTCCCACGATAGCTGAGATAGGTGCATCAAATTCCAAATCGCTCTTTTTCGCAAAAGACTTGAAGCCAGAAAGGGTTATGGATTTGAGATACATTAATATCTATTTTATCAAAAAAGGAGAGACCACCCTACACACTTACTATTTCCAACCCTTGGATTCTAGAGCATTGCGGGCGGCAGATTGCTCGGCATCTTGCTTACTCTTGCCATCGCCTTCTCCATACTTCACCTCTCCTACAAAGACTCCTACCACGAAGTGCTTGTCGTGATCCGGTCCTGATTCTCGCAGAGTTTTATAAACAGGAGTGATACTCACTTCTTCTTGAGCCTTCTCTTGAAGTGAACTCTTAGCATCGATCCACTTCTTATCGGCAATTATGTTGTCCGCAAGTGGCGCAATATGGTCGAGGATAAACTTCTGTGCCTCTTCTAACCCACGATCAATATAAATAGCCCCAATCACCGCCTCCAAGGTATTCGCTAAGATAAACTGTCTGGCTCTTCCCATATCCTTGGCCTCTCCCTTGGAGAGTAAGAGAAACTCATTAGCTCCAAGCCTCTCAGCCACAGCAGCACAAGTATCGGCATTTACGAGAGCCGAACGAATAGCAGTCAGTTCTCCTTCGCTTGAACTTTTAAGTTTATTAAATAGGAAATCTGTAATAACTAGTTCAAGTACTGCATCACCAAGAAACTCGAGTCGCTCGTTGTGCTCGAGTTTGAGATCTCTGTTCTCATTGAGGTACGAACGATGAGTAAAGGCCTGTTTCAAAAGCGCCTTATCCTTAAAGCTCACACCCGTCTTCTCTTCGAATTTACTAAAATCCATTTATTTGCCTTCGGCCAGCTTAGTGATGGCCTTAGTTACAATCGGCAGAATATCATCATAAAAGTTTAGGTCAAGGATATCCGCAAGCTTAAACCAGCGCACATCATCGAGCCCCCCCTTCTCTTCCTTCTTCTCAAGAGTAAGCTCCTGGAAGGGACCTTCTGCTAAGTAGTAAGAAACTTTCTTAAGAATTTTGCCTTTATCAGGATGATATGTGGAGTAAGAGTTATCTCCCAAGGGCTCTATGATCTTGACCGGAATCCCCAACTCTTCTTGCACCTCGCGTACGAGACCTTCTTCTGCAGTCTCATCTTTAATCTTAGGGTTATCGCCAATCTTCCCCTTAGCCAGGGTCCAATGACCGAAAACATCATGAACGAGAGCAAGATAAATATCCCTTTCATGGCGAGCATACACAACAGCTCCCGCGAGACGCTCCACCGGCAACTTGTCGAGGGGTATATCACCATATTTCTTCTTAGGCTTCGGAGTATCATTCTTACCCGGCTCACCCATCTCCTTGTAGATAGCGCCTAAGACTCCGTTTACAAATCTACCCGAAGTATCACCGCCGAAGGTCTTGGCAAGCTCGATAGCTTCGTTGATAGCGACCTTGGGAGGGACCTCCTTCCTATCCGCAAACAAAAGTTCGCAAAGACCAATACGCAAAATGTTTCTATCAACGACCGAGATTTTATCGAGAGGCCAGTCGGGAGCGGCTTTGGTTATAAGAGTGTCGAGTTCGGGTTGCTTCTCAAGTATCTTCCTCAGAAGCTTCTCCATAAAAGGTCGATCGCTCGAGCCTGGAGCAAACTCTAAAATATTTTTCTCGAAGATTTTGTAAATGTCATAGCTCTCTCCAGAATCCTTCTCTGGGAAATCCCATTCGAAAAGAGTTTGGAGAACTATGGATCTAGATAAATGTCTTTGTGACATAAAGAGCAGAAAGAGCTATTTTTACTAAAATTTATCGTGCAGTCTCGCTAGACTTGGCCCGCTTAGCCCGCTTCTCAAGTTTGGCAGCATGGTCTATAACCTTACGACCACGATACATACCGGTCACACTTGAGACTCGATGCCTTAAGTGCACATTACCCGCCTCATCCTTAGAAACAGCAGGTTTAGCCAGCGCGTGGTGAGAGCGCCTATTCCTAGTATGCCCTCGGGTGTGTCGCATTCGTACTACCATGGCACTACTTTACCAGATTTTAAGCAATTGAAAAGGCCTTAAGGGAGAGCTGGGAAGTCTCACTTAAGGCCTTTGATCTGTTCCTTGAGCTTGGTCAACGGGGGTTGGTGTTTCCAAAGAAGGTCCCGTTCTAACTCTTCATATGTAAGCCACTTGAATTCGAGAATGACAGAGTCTCCATCTGGAACGGGGGTCGACCGAAGCTTGCCACGACACTTGCTCTTCTTGACGAGGAAGAAGTACTTCCGCTGGTCCTCGATTTTGTAGTTATCGAAAACCGTGAGTACAACTCCTTGTCTGATCCTGAACCCAGTCTCATCCTGTAGCTCTCTTCGGGCAGTTGCCTCGAAGTCCCGGTCGGTAGTCTTGTGCATTCCGCCAGGAAATTTGTGTTGTGGTGGGTTACCATTCCACTCGGCGAGCACCACCAGAAATTTGGGTACCACCCAAGAATATTCGTCAACAATGATTATGCCGACGAAACAACCACTTATTTCATCAGCCTCAGCCATTGCACACCTCTACTCTTATTATACTACAGTTGTTAGGCCTTTGTCAACTTACTTAAAAAACTCTGCCTGTGGATTGTTGTTAAGCCGTATTTCTGGATAGCTTGGCGGTGGAGGAGAGTACCATAGCCCTTATGTATATCGAAGCTAAATTCTGGGAACTTTTTAGAAAGCCTTACCATCTTCCTATCACGAGTGACCTTAGCCATGATGGAGGCAAGGGATACGACAGGGATCTTCTCATCCCCTTTTACCACTGTCATCTGATGTACAAACTCTTGTGGGGCCTTGATCCCCCCGTCCAAAAATATTTGAGAGTCTAATGGTATATCAAGGGCCTTCAATCCCCTCTTGATCCCAAGGCGAATGGCGTGAGCAATCCCCTTCTTATCTATAACCTTCTCGGAGATGAGTGCGACGGTGAAGTCGAGTCGACCAAGCCTCTTGGCCTCTAGTGCTAGCTCAAACCACAACTCCCTATCGCTCACAGTAAGCTGTTTAGAGTCTCGTATGCTTTTGAAAAAGTTCCGGTTGAAGTCGAGAGGGATCTTGACTAAGCCAACCGCAACTGGCCCAGCTACAGGACCGCGACCAGCCTCGTCTATCCCTACGACATAACTCATGCGTTACCTCCTATTATATCCTATAATGCTCTCAACATGTCCAGGTTTACACATCTTCGTGTCCACTCTCACTACTCTCTACTCGAGGCCTTGCCCAAGATCCCCGACCTCGTGAAAAAGGCTCGAATCTCTGGCATGAAGTCTCTAGCTCTCACGGATTCGGGCAACCTCTATGGCGCCATAGAGTTTTATAAAGAATGCAAAGAGCACGACGTCAAACCAATTATTGGAGTAGACTTCTATGTCGCTACGAGAACTCGACATGACAAAGAGGCTCGGATCGACAACGAACGAACTAGGCTTGTACTCTTGGCCGAAAATGAGACCGGCTATAAAAATCTGCTCAAGCTAGTCACCGCATCATACCTTGAAGGATTCTACTACAAGCCACGCCTCGACCGAGAACTTCTAGAAAAATATAATGAGGGATTGATCGCCATAGCAAAGGAGGAGAAGTATTATAGAGAAATTTTCAAAGAAAAGTTTTATCTCGAGAACACTCTAGCAATATATGATGTCCATTATCTAGAGCCTGAAGATAGACAAGCCTTGGACACAGTCTTGTCGATCCAAGAGCACTTAGGCCGAGGAACACTTAATGGAGATGAGGATCTCCACTTCCGCACGACCTCAGAAGCCTTAAGAGACTACAAGGATAACAAAGAGGCTATAGCAAATACGGCCAAGATTGCAGATATGTGTAATCTGGAGATTGAACTCGGCCAATGGATTTTCCCAGATATTGAGGTCCCGAATGGCCAAACTCCCGATGAAGCCTTGAGAAAGATCTTATTCGACGGTCTGGAGAAACGAGGCCTTGAGAAGACTCCTGAGATTATGGCGCGCCTGGAATACGAGCTCAAGATTATTCACGCTAAAGGTTTCGAGAATTATCTTCTCGTGGTCTCCGATCTTCTTCGCTACGCCCATGAGCACGGCATACTGACAAACACCAGAGGTTCTGTGGCTGGCTCGCTCGTCTCATATCTATCTGGTATTACTACCGTGAACCCGCTCGAGTTTGACCTGCCTTTCGAACGTTTCCTTAATCCTGACCGGCCCTCGCCCCCAGATATCGACCTAGACATCGCAGACAATAGACGAGATGAACTTATTGAATACGCCAGGCAAAAGTATGGCACCGACCATGTCGCTCAGATTGGGACCTTCGGTACCATGATGGCTCGTGGCGCTGTGCGGGATATCGCACGGGCCATGAACTTCCCCTACTCTACTGGGGACCTTATAGCCAAACTCATACCCATAGGTGCCCAAGGCTTCCCCATGACTCTCAACCGAGCGATGAAGGAGAGTCCAGAGTTGAAGAAGCTTTATGAGGAAGACCAGACTGCCAAGACTATTATAGACATGGCCAAAAAGATTGAGGGCAATGCAAGACACGTCTCGGTACACGCGGCCGGTGTCGTGATAGCACCTAAATTACTGACAGAATATACGCCCCTACAGTATGACACTAAGGGAGAGGAAAAGGTTATTACCCAGTACGACATGTACACTCTAGACCCTAATGCGGGAGGAGACATGACTGTGGGATTGCTTAAGTTCGACCTTCTAGGTATACGTAACCTTTCTATCATCGCTGACACCTTGGAGCGTATCAAGAAGATTGAGGACAGAGAGATTAGCTTCGAAGATATTCCGACAGATGATAAGAAAACTTTTGAGATGTTAGCTCGCGGCGAGACCGAAGGCACTTTCCAACTAAACGGTGATGGCATGACCAAGTCTCTTATGGAACTCAAACCGACATCGATCCATGACATAAACGTGATGGTCGCTCTCTATCGTCCAGGGCCTATGGACAACATTCGGGAATATATTGCCCGAAAGAATGGTAATAAACCCATCACCTTCATGCATCCCAAGATGAAAAACTTTTTAGAACCTACTTACGGCGTACTTGTATATCAAGATGATCTGCTAATGACTGCCATAGAAGTAGCGGGCTACACGTGGGGTGAGGTAGACAAATTCCGCAAAGCTATAGGTAAGAAGATTCCCGAAGAGATGAAGAAGCAACACATTATGTTCGTCGAGGGTTGCCAGATGCGAGGTGGTATGAGTAAGGAGAAGGCCGAAGCATTGTGGGACTTATTTGTGCCATTCCAGGGATACGGCTTCAACAAGGCTCACGCGGCAAGTTACGGACATATAGCTTATGTAACGGCCTATCTCAAGGTGAACTTCCCCGAGATTTATATGTCCTCCGTTCTTACCGCCGAGTCTGGAGATGTAGAGAGGATTGGAGTAATGATTCATGAGTGTAAGCGGATGGGGATAGAAGTCTTACCTCCGTCGGTAAATGAGAGCTTCTCCCAGTTCTCTGTAATTAAATTCCCTACTGACAAGAGTGATAAGCGGGTTTACAAAATCCGCTTCGGTCTCACCACGATCAAGAACTTCGGCCAAGGTATATCGAGCTCCATCACTGCCGAGAGAAAGCGTGGGGGCAAGTTCAAAGACCTACCAGACTTCCTCGACCGCATCAAAGATAAGAATTTAAATAAAAAGTCCTTAGAAGCCCTTATCAAGTCTGGTGCCATGGATGAGTTTGGAGAGAGAGGTGTCCTCCTCGCCAATCTAGAAAACTTACTTGCTTATCACAAAGAAAGAGTTAGTACCCCAGACAATCAAGAATCTCTTTTCGGCCTTATGGAAAACACTTCAACCTTGCCAGTCTTGCGCCTCACTCCAGCCGCGACCATAAGCGACAAGGACAGACTCGCGTGGGAGAAAGAGCTCTTGGGTCTCTACATCTCCGGGCACCCCCTTGAAGGCCACAAAGATAAGTTACTTCAGATTAAGACTAGTATATCGAAACTTGGAGAGCTAAGGGCAGAGACAGAAACAGTCATTGCCGGATTAGTAGAAGAGGCTCGCGATGTCCTGACAAAGAACAATGAGCGGATGGTCTTTATGAAATTGGCGGACCTCTCAGGAGCAATAGAGGTAGCGATCTTCCCCAGGATACTTGAGGAGTTTAGACAATTCGTCCAATCGGACCTCTGTATTGCTATCAAGGGAAGAGTCTCTAGACGTAATGGCGAGACCTCCTTCATCGCTGAGAAGATTAAGGCGTTATAACTATAAATCGCCGCATCGTGAGATGCGGCGATTCTTATCCTTAGGCGTGCTTGGCAAAGGCCCCCAAACTGATAGCCAGAAGCATGATCGGCACCCAAAGACCCAGGAACAGAGGTACAGCGTGCAGCATAGAACCCTCCCGGCGTTAGTACTACTACTAAACCTAAGTAAAGTCAAGGGTGGGTTGGGATTTAATTAGATAAGTTTTCTGTTACTATTTTCTACATGTCAGAACTGGAACAAAACGATCATAGACGTATCGGGCAAGAGCTCGACCTCTTTGTCTTCTC
The DNA here is from genome assembly GCA_025450175.1 of Minisyncoccota bacterium. Lineage (GTDB taxonomy): Bacteria > Patescibacteriota > Minisyncoccia > Phycocordibacterales > Zambryskibacteraceae > UBA5004. The sequence continues at coordinate 13,974 of JANWHY010000006.1, read as the reverse complement.
CGATCTTGTGGGCCCTGGGCTACCCATGTGGACTCCTAAGGGCACAGTGGTACGTCAGGAGCTAGATAACTTCGTCCAGGAGTTAAGAGCTCCTCATGGATACGAGAGGGTTACTATCCCCCACATCACCAAGAGAGATCTCTACAACACTTCGGGCCATTGGGAGAAGTTTGCCGAGGATCTATTCCGGATTAATTCGAGAGAGGGCAAGGAGTATGCTCTGAAGCCCATGAACTGCCCCCACCACACACAGATATTCGCCAGGAAACCCCATTCGTATAGAGAGATGCCTCAGTGCTATGCCGAGACCACTATGGTCTATCGCGACGAGCAGTCTGGCGAGCTGGGAGGACTTACTCGAGTACTCTCTATTACTCAAGATGATGCCCATGTATTCTGTCGTACGAATCAGATCAAAGAAGAATTCTTGAAGATCTGGGACATTGTCGACAAGTTCTATAGTACTTTCGGCTTTATCCTGCGAGTGAGACTCTCCTTCCGAGATCCAGAAACTCCAGAAAAATATTTGGGTACAAAAGAGATCTGGGATCATGCCGAGAGCGCCTTGAGAGAGATTGCCGAGGAGCGAAGGGCAGACTTCATCGAAGGAGCGGGTGAAGCGGCGCTATATGGTCCTAAGCTCGACTTTATGGCGTCTAATGCCGCAGGGCGAGAGTGGCAAGTGGCCACCATACAACTCGACATGAACATGCCAGACAGGTTCGACCTCACTTGTATCAATGAACAGGGAGAGAAGGAGCGTATTGTCATGATCCATTCTGCTATTACTGGATCCATAGAGAGATGCACGGCCGTACTCTTGGAACACTTCGAAGGCAAGCTCCCACTCTGGCTCTCCCCTGTTCAGGTAAAAGTACTTCCAATAGGCGAAGCTCACTTCGAATATGCACAAAAAGTTTTGAAAGATTTAAAAGTAGACAACATACGAGCCGAGGTTGATGAAAGTAATGAGAGCTTGGGCAAGAAGATTGCCAATTTCAAAAAGGAGAAAGTACCTTACGCTCTAGTAATCGGCGATAAAGAAGTTGCAGAAGATAAGGTAACTCTTGAGAGCCGTTCTGGCGACAAACTCGGCCAGATGAGTGTTGAAGACCTCACCTCCAAACTCAAACGTGAGATCAAGGAGCGAAAATAAGATTTAAATACCTAAAAGTTTTATCGCTTCTTCCCTGTCTAGAGCCCAGAGGAAGGTGCCAAGGCGCGGACCAGTGTCCTTGTTAATAAGCAGATTGTAAACATCTTTGAAGAATTCTCGTTGTTTCTTCTTTAAATCCTGTTCGCTTAACTCTGGAGACTTAGGGATCCCATATACAAATTCTTCTAACTCTTTTACCAAAGCATCTTTCATATCTTGTAACCCTCGAGCAAGTTTTCTAACTTGCTCTTGTCTCTCCACACTCATTTGTAGAGCATATCCATGATTAACAGATGAGTTGAGAGTGATCATCTCACCGGGGTTATACTTCGTGAGCCAATTGCGAGCAAGTGGCAATCTACGCGCGATACTCTCCTCACTATATTGGGCTCCAGTAGCATCTAGAACCTTTTTAACCTTATCGACTTGCCACTGCAATACCTGGCCGAAGCCAACAGCTTGTCTGAAAGGTATGGTCGACTCTTCTTGCCCTACCTCCTTATCGTACTCATCATACTGGCGATAGATCTCAGTATTAAAAGCGAGTTCAAACTCTTGATCCGGAGACTTGCGGAAGTAGAGCCACTTGAGTACATCCGGCTCGTATACCTCTAAGAGCTCGAGGGGCGAGACGGCATTGCCCTTAGATCCAGACATCTTGGAGCCTAGGCCTTGGATACCTACGAATTTATACTCCACAAAGAGAGGCGGCTCCCTGTCAAAGATCCGACGAGAAATCACGGAACCCACATCGAAGCTCGACCCCGGAGAAGCATGATCGTGTCCACCAGGTTCGAAGATTACTTGTTCGTGCCTCCAACGCATGGGCCAATCCACCTTCCAAGCTAACTTGGCGATATGCTCTTTTGATAAATCCACAGTTTCTTCCTTCTTAGTCTCAGCACATAGATAGGTAATGGAAGATTTGCCATCATAATTTAAAACTCGGGTTGCATCCTTCCCAGTAAATCTTGAGTAGACAGAGATAGGATAATAATTCTCACGATAAGCTATCTCGTCAATCCCCTTCTCTCCCTTCGCCTTATCCGTCATAAAGGATAAGAGAATATCGGCAATCTCGTGACGCTTAGCCAAAGCCTCGAAGATCGCTTGGTCATATATACCACTCTCGTAGGCTCGGGTCTGATCTCTGTACTCTATCTCGATACCTAGCTTCTGCATCGCTTCTATAAAAGGTTGTTGGAACCTCTCTGCATATGAAGAGAGTTCTCCTAATGGATCAGGAATCTTGCTTAATGCTTTACCAATATGTTCGGCGAAAGATTCTGGAACTCCGACAGGCACTTTGCGGAAGCGGTCGAAGTTATCCCAGGAGAAGATGAGCTGAGTGTTCTTGTCCGCCTTTTTCAACTCTTCGCGCACGAGATGGGCGGTGACCACGTCGCGGAAATTACCAAAGTGCACTACCCCTGAAGGGCTAATGCCAGCGGCAGTAGTATAAAGTTCTTGATCCGGATATTTGGAGAGGATTTGGTCTTTAATATTGGAGGCCCAATAGTTGCCACCTCTATCTACAGATGTCATTCCTAAATTCTAGCACGCGGCTCTTAGTTGATATCAAGAATCTTGTAAGACATTTGGCCCGCCGGACTACTGAAGGAGAAGGTCTCACCCTTACCCTTACCCATAGCGGCCATACCCAAAGGAGATTTTATAGAAATTTTGCCGTTACTTGCATCGGCCTCTTCGGAACCTACCATAGTGTAAGACTTCTTGGTCTTATCAGACACTTTCTCCAAGTTGATCACTGAACCTACAGAGACTGTGCTCGAACTCTGGGCTGAGACAATCTTCGCTGACTTCAGAATCCCTTCCAACCGGAGGATCCTATCCTCAAGGATAGCTTGGCTGTCACGAGCCTCTTGGTATTCTTGATTTTCAGAAAGGTCGCCCAGGGTCTTGGCATACTCCAGGGCTTCTGCCACCTCCTTCCTTTTAATAGTTTTTAGATGCTCAAGTTCCTTGGTGAGCTCGGTGAACTTCTCTTTCGTCAGGTAGTCCTCTTCGGGCATGTAAGTTTGTTGGCGAGTATTATAGTCTATTTGGCCCAGATTGGCAATTAATGCTTTAAGCTAATTGAAGTACTCTGGGGTATTGAGAGACATCCAGTCGAAGACCTGCCTCATGACGGCTGTAGCACCGAAGGTGTTGGTACTAGGCCCCTTCTCCATCACTAGAGCCCAGGCGTAACGAGGGTTTTCCACTGGGAAGAAGCCAACAGTCCAGGAGTGCACATACTTCTTACCCGAGCCAATCTCAGCCGTACCGGTCTTGGCAGCAGCCTTTACATACGGCACATTCAAGCCCACAGAGGTCCCGTGAGTCACTCCTCCTCTCATACCTTCTCGGACTATTGCTAGATCACTCTGGCTAAACTCGAGCGTGCGCTCTACCTCACCCTTACCACCCACAAGAAGCGAAGGAGTAAGAAGTCTCCCGCCATTGGCAATAGCAGCGATGAAGCGAGCAACATTGATAGGAGTGACCTGAGTACCATACTGCCCAATACCAGTAATATAGGTATCTCCCAGTCGCCATATATCGCCATCGAACTTCTCCTTCTTCCACTCGGGTGTGGGCACAACCCCCCTCACCTCGCCCAAAAGTTCGATCCCAGTAGCCTCCTTCAAGCCGAACTCTTCGAAGTACTTATCAATCCTATTGATACCGAGACCAATCTGATCCTCATATCCGCCACTAATAGCATAGAAGTATGTGTCAGAAGATACCGCCAGTGCCTCTCTCATGTCTGTCCAGCCATGAGCCTTCCAGTCTTTGAAGATTGAGGGCTTACTTTTATCATAAGGATTCTCCACTCTTATAGATCCAGTGCTTAAAATCTTTTTCTCCGGCGAGATGATCTTCTCGTTAAGTGCGGCAAGGGCCAATATAGGCTTCACTACCGAGCCTGGAGTATAGAGTCCACCAATCGCACGGTTAAGGAAGGTCTTCGAGTCGCTCGTGAGCCAGGTCCTAATCGCTTCTTTGTCCGAACCTTCTACTAAAACATTGGAGTTGTATTCTGGATAACTTGTCAGGGCCACGACCTCACCTGTATTTACATCAAGCATAACCCCGGCCCCGCCGACGAAGCCTCTCTCAGTCGCAAGACTCTTAATAGCCTTGTACAACTCGGCCGTCAAGGAGGCATCGATAGAGAGAGTGAGCGGCGCACCATCTACTGGCTTATCTACTACAGACTCGGAAGTGATATTACCTAGAGCATCCGTCTCTCGGAGTATTATGCCGTTTCTACCTTTGAGTAGATCATCGTAAGCAAGCTCCACACCATCCCGACCTTTGTAGAACTCTTCATAGTAGTGCCCTGCCTTATCCGCCAGCGGATACTTGAGGTAACCCACTACATGAGCGATGCCATCAATAGGTGCGTAGTGACGGGATGCGAAGTCATCACCCTCCTTCTTAAGCATATTAGTGGCAAGCTCTACACCATTCCTATCCAAGATGACCCCGCGATTAGCGAAGATGAGAGTGTGCTCAAGACGATTGTTCTCCGAGATCTGGGTGAAAGCCTCTCCACGATATATACCTAACACCGAAAGTTTGAGGGCAAGTCCCACGACAAGTAACAAGAGCACAATCTTAAGAAGTTTGAAGGCAGTCTCACCCATGGGCTGCTCAATCCTACCTTCGAAGCGACTAGCTTCGAAGCCTGGGAGGTTCGTCGCATCGAGGAAAATATCTTCCGGATTGATATCGTAATTCTTAGTCCCGAAGTGTTTTCTTATTGAGCGATGTAGTTTCCTAAGCATTGGTTCTTAAATAACTTTTGATCGGTAGTAGAAGAATGAGCATTCCTAAGGTCACGAGGAGAAGAGGGGCTGTAAGTGCCGCGAGTATTCCAGAATTAGCGGAGTATAGGGTGTTGATCAATATAGCAAATATAATAGCCTCCCAATATAAAGGGAAGATGAGTACAGCCACGAAAAGAGCTCCGAGATAGAGCCAATAAGGCGCGACTATGATTAAGAGGAAGAGGGCTCCGTAACTTATAACTCTTCTCGTCATGGTGTTACGTAAACAAATCGGATAGTAAAAATGTTCGCCGGAGAGCGCGCCAACACTTCCTTGAAGGAATCAGTCGACTTCAGATTCACCTCTTCGACGATAGCCAAGAGTCGGCTATCGACATTGGGAGAAAGGATTGCATCACCTTTCACCACCTCCGTATCGCGAGTGACCTTTACCATGAAGTTGCCTCCTCCCGAGCCGCTAAGCACTACCGGGAAACTACCCCGCTCAAGGACGGCATTGGTCTCTTCTCCACTGGCACTGAAAAGCTTCACCTTCGACTCACTAGCGAGCACTTCTACCACCCTCCCGATAAGAGCTCCTTCGGGCAAGAAGACCCTCTCGCCGACATGCACAGCCTGATTAGAACCCACATCGATAACTATCACATCGTATGGAGACTGTGGCGGGTGAGTAAGGACGCCGGCGGCTAGTGCTGTGCCACTACCCTTACCCCTCAAGAGTTCTAAGAGAGAGACGCGCTCATTCTCATAGCGCTCGAGTAGTGCCACGTGGGCCTCTAGTGAGATAACTTGATTCTCTAGATTGATATTCTTCTCCATTAAAACCTTTTGGGATTGGAAATGCATAACGATCTTCCCGAGTGATCCACTAACTACATTTTCAGCAAGCCAGAGAGGAGAGACCGCGCGGATAATGGGACCACGCAGGATCGAGAAGACTATTACTCCAATGAGAAGGATACCCACGAGGAGAAAGACTTTCCTCGCGGAGGCTTGCCTAGATCTATTTCTTAGGAGGTAGGTCGCTTTCATTTTCTATTAAAATTTCTCTATACTTGTCTACATCTTCGAGGATGATACCAGTACCTCTAGCTACAGCAGTTAGAGGATCAGCCGCCACGTGTACAGGCATGTTGATGTGGTTCTCGATAAGTTCTGGAAGGCCCTTAACCAAGGCACCACCACCGGCAAGATATACTCCTCGATACATTATGTCGCCTAAGATATCGGGAGGTGTGGCCTCGAGCACTTCTACAATCCCCTCTATCAAACTCTCTATCGACGGAGAGAGAGCGTCGCGGATGTCGTTGTCGGTAAGGATAATCTCTTTAGGAAGACCGCTTACCAAGTCGCGTCCGCGCACTGGCATCTCAAGGGGTGCATGCGTTGGTAAGACCGAGCCGATAGTAGTCTTCACATGTTCGGCAGTCTTCTCTCCCAAAAGAACCTTAAACTGGTTCCTCACATGAGCGATGATGTCGGCATTGAACTTGTCTCCAGCAATACGAAGATTGCGAGAGCGCACTACTCCGGAGAGCGAGATCACCGCAATGTCTGAGGTACCACCACCAATGTCTATGACCATGTTCCCCACTGGGTCATGTATGGGAAGACGCATGCCGATGGCGGCCGCCATCGGCTCCTCCACAATGTGTACCTCTCCGGCCCCAGCATTGCGAGCGGCATCTCTCACTGCGCGGATCTCAACATTGGTAATGTTCGATGGTACCCCCACCACTACTCGAGGACTAAAAATCTTTTGGGTCCCACTAGTGGCCTTATTGAGAAGATAGCTAATCATCTCCTCAGTAGTCTCGAAGTCGGAGATAACTCCTTCGACCAAGGGCTTCACCGCCAAGATATGGCCCGGAGTGCGGCCAAGCATGGCCTTGGCCTCAGTGCCAATAGCCACTACCTGCCCCGTCTTCTGGTTGATAGCTACAACGGAAGGCTCGTTGATGATGATGCCCTTACCCCGCAGGTATACCAGGGTGTTCGCCGTCCCAAGATCAATACCAATATCGTGTTGTAGAAGATTGCGGAACCTTTCTAAGCCAAAAAACTTCATCCCTTAATAGTTTTAACAAGTTGGTCTAAGGTTAATTCTTTGGTCTCGCCAGTAGCCCTCTCCTTCACCTCTAAGAGATCGCTGTCTTGGGACTTCTTCCCGACAATTACCTGATAAGGGATACCGATAAGATCGGCATCGGCAAACTTCTCCCCTGCGCGTAGATCTCGATCATCTAGAAGTACTTCGATACCATTGGCTTCTAACTTCTTATAAATATCTTCAGCCATCGAATCGTTCTCAAGAGATAAGATGTGAAGCTGGAAAGGTGCCACAGCCACGGGCCACATAAGACCCTTGTCGTCAGACATGATCTCGGCGAGTGTGCCCATGAGTCGTGCTGGGCCAATACCATAACTACCCATGAAAACATGTTGCTCCTTCCCACTCTCATCTTTAAACTTTAGGTGTGGGTCAGAAAACTTAGTACCGAGGGTAAAGATGTTCCCAACCTCTACCGCCTTCTCTTCTCGGCCATCTGACTCTCCTCCAATCTCTTTGTTAATAGCTTCCTTCTTCTCTTCATCAGTTATATAGATAATGTCTTCCCCAGCAGAAGTAAGGGTCTGGAATTCATGAGAAAACTCAGAGAAGGTGCCTCCAGAAGCTTTTGTAATATAAGTTTTGTCTCCTAGGCCCACACGCTCAAATATCTTTTTGTAGGATTCTTTTGCCTTTTCATAAAATTCTTGATGAGCACTCTCATCTATATTGAAGGAGTATAGATCTTTCATTATGAACTCCCGAGTCCTCATGATGCCGCTCTTAGCCCGGGTCTCATTTCTAAACTTAGTTTGGAATTGGTAGACAGCAAAGGGAAGATCTTTGTAAGAAGACACGAACTGCTCGAGCATATTGGAGATGGGCTCTTCGTGGGTAAAGCCTAATCCGAGTTCTCCCCCATCCTTCAACTTAGTTTTAAACCAATTATCAACCTTTGCATCATCCCATCTGTCTTGGTTGAAATGCTTTTCCCAAAGTTCTTTTCTTTGTAACGAACTCATAAGAATCTCGCGAGCACCAAGAGCATTCATCTCATCTCGGATGATACCGATTATTTTATTAATAACTCTTAAGCCCAGAGGGAGAAAGTCATAAACCCCAGCCATTTCCTTATTGATAAAACCGGCGCGGATAAGGAGGATGGCGTTCTTCGAGACCTCATCTTGAGGCGGCTCCCGGCGTGTTTTGGAGAAAAGTGTGCTCTGTCGCATAGTGGCAATATTCTACCAAACTAGGTCCAAAAACAAAGCTATTTTCAAAAGACTTGACTTTTATATCTTACTATGCTAAGATTTAAATAAGGTTGGAACGGGCGGGTGTCCAGTTCCCTACCATACTACTTCACACCTAATCCACGCGTTCTCTGAGATGAGCCCAGGCGTGGAGGTTAATCCGAGCTCCCCCGGTACTCCGCAATGGCGGACCCCGGGGTTTTTCTTTTACAAAATATTCCGAATATCTTGGATGGTGACGAGGAGCATGAGGAGGAGAAGGAGAGCGAAGCCGGCGGTGTTAAGAGCATTGAAGATGCGTGGGGAGACACTGCGACGCCTGATCGCTTCTATGGCGACGAAGAGTAGCCGCCCACCATCGAGAGCTGGGAAGGGTAAGAGATTTATAACGGCGAGATTTATAGAAATGAGTGCGGTGAAGGATAAGAGATAAGAGAAGCCAAGCACCCGCACATCTCCTACCATCCCCACTATACCTACTGGCCCCGTCACCTGAGAGAGATCCGCCCTACCCCCAACCGCCTCAACCACAAACTTGCCTATCCCCTGGGTGATTAGGATCGTAAACTGCCAAGTCGTCTTCGCCCCTTCTACAAGAGCCTTGAGCGGTGAATACTGGAGAATCCCCACTAGATCCATGGAGAAGCCGACGGCAGGTTTGTCTGGGATGATACCTTCTTTTGGAGTAACTACTTTACTAAAAATATTTGCTCCCCTCTTAATCTCAAAGGTTATTGGATTAAGAGAGTTAGATATAAAATCTGAAACTTCGCTTGGTATAGTATCCTCTCCAATAGTAAAGATATCTTCACCACGACCAAGAGATAGGATAGTGTCTCCCGATCTTAGCCCCACCGCACCCGCAGGAGACTCGTGTAAGATCCCTGTGATGACTACATGGGCATCTCTTACACCCTCTGCATACCCTACCGGAGCTGGCACACCACTCATAAATCCGATAGAGAAGAGGAGCCAAGCAAACAAGAGGTTGCCCACCACTCCCGCCACCAACACCGCCGATTGTATGCCTCTATTTTTATTCTGAAAACTTGAGGAATCTAAGGAGGAAGAATCTTTCAAATCCGAATCTTCAGGATTCTCACCAAAAATTTTTACAAAGCCACCAAAGGGTAACCAATTTAGCGTAAATGGAGTCCCCTTCCAGTGAAAAAGTGTTTTTGCCCGTGGGGGGAAGCCGAGACCAAACTCATCCACTCGGATCTTAAAGTACTTCGCCACCAAGAAGTGGCCCAACTCGTGTACGATCACCAGCGCCGACAATATTATGAAGAAGATAAGTATGGACATTATTCTAGGAGTTCAGCCTCCTTTTTCTCGAAGAGTTCTTCGAGCTTTTTGTTGGCTTCGTCGACCACTTTCTGGAGTTCGTTCTTGGCACGCTTCTCCTCATCCTCGCCAACTTCTTTCTTAGCAATATCATCTAGAACTTTCTGCCTCTCATTTCTAATCTTTATGCGAGCTTCTTCGAGCTTGGTCTTTGCAAGTTTGAGAAGTACTTGTCTATTCTCAGCTGTAAGTTGTGGGAAGGTAATCCTCAACCCTTCCCCATCGACAGCTACCGAGACACCTATATTGGCCTGTCTAATAGCAGAATCTATCCCAGCAATAACGCTCTTGTCCCACGGCGTAATACGCAAGGTTCTTGGATCACCAATAGTCACCGTGGCAACCTGATTGATAGGCATTAGCGAACCGTAGGCATCCACTTTTACCCCATCAAGAACTGCTGGACTTGCTTGTCCGCTTCTTATACTGGCGTACTCCTTACGCAACCACTCGAGAATTTCTTCGTATTTCATTGCGGCATTATAACACTAGTGCTAAGTGTTCCAGAACCAATCTAGGCAGAGCAGTATTGTCTCGCACCAACTTCCTCATGTTGTAAAGCTTCTCCAAACCATCGCGTGTACCCCGCGCTTTTTCTAAGAGTAGAAGTTCGTCGAGGAAGCTAGACAGATTCTTCTCGGCATCTACAAACTTCCTTACAAAGTTTAATCTCTCTTTGTAAGGAAGTGCTAAAAAATTATCCTCTCCCGCTTCTCTACTCACTCCGAGCTTCTTCACTTGCATGCGCGATAGGAGCGTAGGTAATAGGACACCCTCCTCTCGCACTCGCAAGAAGAAAAGCGTATCGGGCGTGGGGTCCTCGAAGGTTTTCAAGAGAGCATTCTGCGCCTCGGGGGTTATATGGCTAGATGAGATGAAGAAGATCTTCCTCTCACCGAAGGCTTTGCGAAGGGCTAACGACCTGAGCTCGCGTGCTTCTGTAATACCAAAAGTCTCGTGGCGAAAAGCCAGATAGTCCGGATTATTAGCACGGCTAAACTTGAGAGCACCGAGAAGATCCTTGAGATAAGCTTCGGATTCTTCCTCTCTTCCGACTAGGAGATTGGCGTGATGCAGATTATTTGGCATCCAAGAGCTCAACTTCGAAGTAGAGAGTGGAGTTCGGAGGGATAGGTCCTATAGCCTGAGATCCATAACCATACTCAGGACTTATAACAAGTTTCCTCACTCCTCCCACACGCATACCTACTAAGCCCTCATCCCAACCGCGGATCACATTGCCGCCACCTAAGGTAAACTTGAAGGGAGTTCCTCTCGTCCTAGAACTGTCGAAGACTTGGCCATCACTAAGAGTACCCACATAGTGGACAGTAAGCTCATTGCCACTAGTAGCGATAGGGCCATTACCCACTTTGGTATCTACTGCGGTAAAAGTCTGTGTCATATTCGTGTTTTGTGAATTATTAGTGCGAGGGAAAAACATTTTCATGAGAGAATCCGAGAAGAACACGTAGCCAATGATGAAGATTGCTACAGCAACTCCAATACCTTGTTTTTTATTCATATTTTGCTTTATAAAACTATACAATAATGATATATTGGCTTCATGAAAGAAGCAACATCGGAGCGGGTACATGAAATAACCAAAGAGTTTACTGAAGGGTTCGGCTTCCTCGAAGATTACCCTAAGTCTGTGACCTTCTTCGGCTCAAGCCAGTTCAAAGAAGATAATCCTTATTATACCGATGCTAGGAAACTCGCCACACAGATTGTTAAAGAGCTCGACTATGCCGTGATCTCTGGAGGAGGCCCGGGTATTATGGAAGGGGCCAATCGCGGTGCCTATGAATCGGGTGGGCAGTCCTTGGGACTCTTGATTCGCCTCCCAGACGGCCAGATCACCAACAAGTACATCTCCTCCTCCTTCTCGGCATATTACTTCTTCGTGAGAAAGGTGTGCCTCTCCTTCTCGGCAGAAGCCTTCATCTTCTACCCTGGCGGTTACGGAACTTTGGACGAGTTCTTCGAACTCCTTACACTCATACAAACCAAGAAGATTGCCGGCGTACCTCTTATATGTGTTGGATCAGAATACTGGTCTAAGGTTGAGATATTTATAAAAGAGACACTCCTCGCGCGTGGCACTATAGAAGCCCAAGATGCTACCCTCTTCCAGATTGTCGACGATCACGACCAGATCATAAAAATTATTAAGGAGACCCCAGTACGCGTAAGTCTCCCCTTCCACACCGACATTAGTGGAGCAGAGAATGTTAAAGCATAAACACTGCCAACCTTGTGAGGGAGGCGCTAAGCCCTTAGGAGCGAAGGAGAGCCAGGCTCTAGCTCACGAAGTAGACCAGTGGACTATCGAAGACGATAAACGTATCGAGAAGGTGCTCATATTCAAAAACTTTCGCGAAGCTCTGCAATTTGTAAACAAGGTCGGTGAGATTGCCGAAGCCGAGGACCACCACCCCAACATATCTATATTTGATTATAAGAAAGTGAGAATCGAGCTTACGACCCATGCTATTGGTGGCCTATCAGAAAATGACTTTATCCTCGCGGCAAAGATTGACGAACTTTTGAGAAACTAGATCCTCTTCGGTATATCGAAGATTGATGGGAGGAACTTATCTCCCTTGATCATCCGTGCCACCTTATACCCTCCAAAGATCGAGGTAAGGATCCCTACTCCATTACAGCCCAGGTTGTATAGGAGATGAGAGTGGTCGGGATCGGGACCTATCATACGTAGGAGATTCCTAGTGTAGCCCATGACGCCATGCCACATGAAGGCGTAGTCCTTCTCGAGAGTCTTGTCGTAAGTACGACTTACGAACTCGTCTAGTTGTGCCTTAGCTGTGGTAGAGAATTCTAGATCGCGGCTGTACTTAGCGTGCTCTTCGAGCGCAAAGTCGGGACCACCGACAGAGACAAGATTGTGGAGTGCCTTCTCCTCGTACTCGTATGAGCGACGAGTAACATAGAAGTAAGGATCACCAGGATTGTCGGTAAGGCCAGGGGCATTACGCTGATAGTAACTTAGCACTGCAGGTGTCCCAGTGTGTGGCTCGAGGTAGCCCGACATGAAGGCCACTACCCCACTTAAGTTATGGTGGAAGCGCGTATCGATAGCGAGACCAGAGGGAGAGATGATGTCGAAGTTCCCAAACCCATTAGTACAGAGGATCACCTTGTCGCACGTGAGCGTATGCTTGATGACGTCGAGGATGACCTTGTCATCTTTCAACACCACTTTAGCTACAGGAGAATGCTCATATAGAGAGAGTCGGTCTTTATACTTCGATAATAGATATGCTGTGACCTCCTGACAAAAGAGTGCAGAGTTCACTACCCCTTTCTGCCCCGAGAGTACGGCGATGTATTGTGAGTCGAAGGTCTCAAGCTTAAGAGCAATCTCTTCTCTCGGCACAAGGGTGAAGAGATCGTGGTACTTCTCCGGGATCTCATCGAGGAAGTCGACTGTCTCAAGTATCTCCATGGTGCGAGTGTAGAGTCCCCCCGAGCGACGTAAGAAGTTGTTCTCGAGATGTCCCAGGATCTGCTCTTGGGTAGAGAGACCAGAGAAGCTAGTGAGACGCACCAGCGGGATATCGAGTCCTGCCTCGGTATACATCTCGTCTAGAAGTTCCCAAGCATATTCGAGATCCTTGTGAGCAAGGCAGGCCATGTCTAGTCCAAACTCGTTTACAATCTCGCGGAAGGGCCGCTCGAAGTAGCCTGCAATCTGCCCAGCGTTGTGTCCTGTCGCACCATGTGCGAGCTTGAAGCCCTCAAGTATCACCACCTTCTTGTCTGTATGTTTGAGCAAAAAAAATGCGGTAGAAACTCCGGCAATACCCGCACCTACGATCGCGATATCGGTTTCGATATCACTGTGCAGAGTCTCTATAGTCCTTTTGTGATTGAGCTGATGAATCCAGGGAGAACGATTTTCCATATACGAATTATAACTCCACTTCGCTAAAGCTACGAGGGACGAGGCGAATATGATTGGATGATTTACAACAAACGCTTGACAAGATTACTTTTACCTCATATAATACGGTCAGAACGTTCATCACACACCAATATATAGGAGAAGAGGAATGAATCTGTGGTTTTTGGTCTTTCTTCTCGTCGTCTGCACCATAGAGCTCTTTGTCCTGTCGGTGCTAACTGTCGAGACAGGATCGATCGGCGCCGTCTTCCGGTTTGGGAAATTCCGACGAGTACTCTCGCCGGGTCTCAAATTCAAACTTCCCCTAGCGGAGAGAGTCGAGTTCTACTCGACTCATGTCCACCAGGATGAGTTACCAGCTGAGCCAGAACAGATAGATCGTGAAAATGATCTACTTGCTCCCGGCATGAAGCATCCTTTCCGCATCGTTCACAACGGTAAGG
>JANWHY010000005.1 GCA_025450175.1 Minisyncoccota bacterium | reverse complement strand
GAGGACCGTCCCCACGACTTAACATAGGGACAAATACATCGTCGTACCCTCTTTCAAAAATTCAATAATTTAAATTCTTGAAAGAGAGTCCCGTACCAAAGTAAGCTTGGTACGGGATGGAGGACAAGTTGGACCTCGAGCCTTGGCTCAGAGCGGGTATCGTCCTCCAAGTTAACTAGGGTGATACAATGCCGGATCCGTCTTTTCAGACACAGCTGCAATCGTCTCACCCATCACGGGACAATACTCCTCACGTCTCTCGACATTGTGTTTGTCGTCCCGTGAATTTCAAAGAACAAAGTTCTGCCGTACAACCTACCAATAATCATTTCTGACAAGACTATCGACGTACGGCAGTGGCGGACAACTGATCTCGCGTTTTTTCAACGTCTCCTTTTTCGTCCACCAAATTTTGAGGGTACAAGGCTTGTTTCGTATCTCGGTATTTTGAGTAGACTACCTTCATATCGTACCCTCTTTTGAAAACTCAATAACTTAAATTCTCAAAAGAGGGCCGGTTGGATATTGAGTCTAACCGGCTTGACTTGGGTGAGACATTGATCATCGCGTCCTGTCGGACAGATTTCCCATCGTCTCACCCAAGTTTGTTGTAAAGAGCTATGCTGCTTTCTTCTCCCGCTTCTCCTCGCTGTCGATGCGCGCCCACTCCTTGTGGAATCGCTCGACGAACTTCGTGAGTGTTCTCCAGATGGCCATCTTGTGAATGTGCCCATCCGTGTAGCGTTTGGTGTGCTTCTTGCCAGGTGTCTTCAAGCACTCTTCCCAAGCTACCCCACAAGTAGAGCATTCGACGACCGGGTGTTTTACCCGTAACTTCGCCTTATACTCTCGGAGCTTCTTGCCCCACTCTGAGTCCTTGCGCTTGTTGAACTGGTCTCCGAGCAGGAAGAGCGCTTGTCTCGCCCGTGGATTCCAGTTGGCCGTACTTCCCGCGCGCTTCCTGGCGAAGCGTCCGTCCGGTAGTACGTGTACTCCGACGAAGGCCTTGAGCTTCGCCTTCGTCCGGAACATCCGGATGTCGACGATAGGAGAGATAATCCCGGCTGCCAAGACCTCGCCGCATCCTTCGATATCGACGAGGAACTTGCGCCAGATCGGAAGCTTGTGTACAGCGAGCTTGAGTTCCGCTGTCCGCTTGCTCTCCTCCTTCTTCAGAGGTTGGAAGACCGCATCGTTTGCTTTCAGCTTATCGAAAGCTTGGGCGATGGTGCCTTCAGGATAGCCGCCCTCCTCGGACAAGAAGATCTTGCCGATGAGAGCTTGGCGCAAGCGCTGTTCGCATCCGATCCGCGCCTGTTGAGCTTCGCGTCTAGCGCGATGAAGCTCCGAGACCAGGATGTTATCCCGGTCTGCTGGACCGAACTCGTAGAAGAGCTCGGGTTCCTTCTCGAAGATCGAGATGAGTGTCTCGTGATCGACCTCCTTAGTTGCCTCGCCACGTCGCGCAGCGAGTTGGAAGCCGGGGATGCGCAGGACGCGCGACCCTATCTCCGACCCTATCTCCTTGCCACGACGGGCAAAGGCATAAGCAAGAGAATCACCGGAACCCCCGAGGATCATCACGACACTGTCGCTTCCCCGCAAGCCGTCATACGCCGCGGGCACGCGAATTTCTTTCTCGTCAGACCCAACTTTCTTGCGTTCCACCTTGTGATGATCGGGGAAGAAGCTGAGATCCTCACCATCCTCAGCAGTGCGCATGGCGATGGGGAACTTCCCGAAGACGAAGTCCAGCTCAGCTTGTTCATCTTCGAGCTCGAGTATTTCTATCTTCTCGCCGTCCTTGATCGCGACGAGAGTCGGTCTAGACTCTCCTTCAGTGGTCCTCTTCACTCTGTGACGAATACCAACGATGCGGCCCATAGGGCCTCCTTTGCGCTAAGCGCTTTACGTCCCGAAGGACATGATAGAAAGAACGTGCAGCTGACAGAACCTCCAACGTTCTTACGAACAGAAATGATCTCGTCCATTGCACAGGTACATGATGAGTCTCGTCCCGAAGGACATTTATCCTCACGTACCCTGCGGTAAAATACCACTTTTAATATAGAGCGTCAATAGATAGCATTAAAATTTAGGCAAAAGAAAAGGGCCTTTACGAGGCCTTTTATTTGGTATTAAATAACGTGAGAGGTGACCTATGAGAATTGATACTTCGAGGCTTGTTAAGCTCTTGGAGCTGTTTCGCTCTATGGGGGTCTGCTGGTTTTGTCTATGGAGATTCGATCCGAGCACGAGTAATACTTTCTATGGTCACGAATCTTGCGCTGAGAACTGGGAGAAAGAGCTCGATCAGCGCAACACAGAGGAGCTCATTCAGTTGCTACCACCTGGCACAATCTTCGATCTTCCTCTTGGCTGAAGACTGGAGTTGGTATGGCTACGATTCAAGATGCAAGAGACGTCTTTAGCAAGATCAATAATTGGGTGGTGGCTACTGATCAAAAGCACGAATTCGTAGTTGAATTCGAGCGCCGCCTAGCTTTGTTCTGGGGTCTTCTGAGTCATGATCTACAAGAGTCGCTTCCCAATGTTAGATCTCTTGGGTCAGACACTCAACTTGGGGAAAGTGCTGAAGGAGAACTCACCTGGATCAAACGATGGATCTATAAGCGTGACCCCATCCGCTTCATAGAGTACAAAGATCTGTAAGCAAAGCGCACGACCTTCGGTCGTGCGCTACTGTTTTATAAAAAGAAAAGGCCGATGATTTCACCGGCCTTCGAAGAGCAAGATTGAGATTGAGATTGAGCCAAAGACAGAGCCAAAGACAGAGCCAAAGACAGAGACAGAGACAGCCCGCAGCGTAAAGCCGGCGAAGGGTCGAGCTGCGTCGACTCGTGACGCCGCGAGCTGGGTTGGTTGGAGGACTGCTTCGTACTCCAACTGTTCCGCTATTTATCTTAGCATGGTGGGCCTAAAAAGTCAACCTGCTAGTCCCTCGCTATATGAGACTCTAAGTATTCGATAGATCCACCAACCTTCTTACCAGGATTGAAAATATTTTTGGGATCGAAGATCTCTTTGGTCTTACGGAAAAGCTCGAGCACTTCTGGGGTAAACATCTTATACAAAAATGGCGTACGGATGATCCCGTCGTTGTGCTCGCCGGTGATACTTCCTCCAAACTCTTTTACTAGGTCATAAAATTTGTTAGACACTCTCACTATCTTATCTCGCTCACTCTTCTGCCGCAGATCCATAAGTGGGATGATGTGGAAGTTGCCATTACCAGCGTGTCCGGCGATATTTGCCTCTATCCCGGACTCTTTAAGAATCTTAAGTGCCCGAGGTAAGAACTCGGGAACTCTCGCGGGAGTGATGCAGAAGTCTTCGACGAAGGGGGCCGTCTTCTTGTCGCCCACGTGCTCACGCAGGAGGTTGAAGGACTCTCGCCGCATGACCCAGAACTTGTTCTCTTCAGTATCCTTCTTCACCCAGCGGAAGTCTATGTCGAAAGGCTTTATTGCTTCGATTATCGACTTTGCCTTTTCCTCCACCTCTTCTTGAGTCTTCTCGGCAATCTCTACCAGTATGACGAGCTTTGGTAGGCCGCCCATCTTGATCCCCATAAGTACCTCGGGGAGGAACTGGAGGGCAAAGGAGAAGAGGCTACTTCCCGCTCTCCGCGCGATCTCGGGCATGAAGCGCAACCCGAGCTTGAGTGTGGCATCATCGAAGGTCTCTAAACTCTCGGGCTCATAAGGTAAGAGCGCATTAACCACTTTTGGGAAGTGATCCCACGAGTCGAAGAAGAGTGCGATCATATCGTGATGCTTCTTCACTTCCACTAACTTAATCCTCGCCTCCGTAAGTATGCCGAGAGTGCCCTGGGAGCCTACTATGAGTCGGGTTAGATCAAATTTCTCACCATCCCACACATTCCAGAGGTAATAACCGGCAGAATTCTTGGATACTTTGGGCTTAGCACTCTCAAGTATTGTTTTATTGGTCTCTATGAGTTCGAAGATTTGTTTATACAACCTTCCTTCGAAACTGTCTTGAGACATTTTGTTATTGAGCTCATCGCGAGAGAGTGGTCTCACTTCGTACTCATTGCCATCGGCAAAGATTACCTTAAGGGATGCCACGAAGTCCTCCATCTTGCCGTAGCGCAAGGTTCTCTCCCCGGCGCAGTTGTTCGAGATCATCCCTCCTAGAGCGCTCAAGTTCTTCGAAGCGGTGTAGCAAGGCAATATTAAATTTTTCTCAAGAGTTTTCACCTCAAGATCTCGGTAGAAGACTCCTGGCTCGACAGTTGTCTCTTGCCCTATCTCCCCAATCTGGTTAAGGTAGGTGGTGAAATTTATAATGATTGAGTTGTTGATCGGCCCACCTGTCATATCTGATCCTCCTGCTCGGGCAGTGAGAGAGTGCTCAGGATGTGCAGAGGTCCAAGTTACGAGCTTCTTCAGGTCTTCGCGACTTTTGGGGAAGACGACGACCTCGGGGCGGACATAGAAGATGCTCGCATCGCGAGAGAAGCGAGTGAGGGTCGACTCATCATCGGCCACCTCGCCATCTATAAGGTCCTCTAGATCGTGTCTAAGGGTCATTTGCTATTAAATAATTCTAACTTCTCCTTAACCACAGCCTTCATCTGCTTAACTCCTTCAGCCATAAACTTGTACGGAGCTACCTCATCTATGTTGATCCCCTCTTTAATTCCCTCTTTGTAGGCTACTCGCAACTCGGTATTGATGTGGATTATAGATACGCCTGCTCGTATAGCGGCCAAGAATTCTTCAGGCTTATTACCAGAGCCTCCATGGAGGACCAGGGGAATGTTTACTGTATTGGCGATAGCTTGTATGCGCTCGATATTAAGCTTAGGTTCACCGGACTTCACTATGCCGTGGACATTACCCACTGAAGGGGCAAGCATATGGATGCCAGTTGCGAGTACAAACTGCTGTGCTTCCTCAGGTTTGGTCTGAGTTTCTTCCGAGACTCCCTCTGGCACGTTCTCTAGTAGGTTAGAAGACTTACCAATGAAGCCAAGTTCAGCTTCTACTAGTACCTCGGGTCTTGTGGAGCGAGCATAATCTACGATCTCCTTTGTCATACGCACATTATCCTCAAATGTTTTATCGGCGGCATCGATGATGACGCTATCTACTCCGCGATCTATGGCGAGCTTGGCTTTCTCTACCGAGTATGTGTGGTCAGCATTGAGATACACCTCGTGGCCAAGGTCCTTTTCGGCCTTTACCATCGCTACAACCTCATCGAGACCAATGAAGTCACGCTCCCCTTCGGATACACCGATAATTACCGGGAGTCCGAGTTCTTTTGCAACTTCTGTCACAGCCTTAAAGCCTTCCGAATCAGAAATATTGAAGTGCCCTACTGCCACTCCTCGAGCTTTCGCATCCGTAACCACATCTATAAGTGTTCGCATCTGTTAATTTTAGCATGATATAATTTCTCTATGCATGATTTTGTCGCTATTGGTGATATTGTGACCGACGCCTTCATCCGCCTTAAGGACGCCACAGTTAACTGTGATATTAATAAGGAACACTGCACTATAACCATGGCCTTCGGTGATAAGATCCCTTACGAATCTGTCACGGTGGTTAGAGCTGTAGGCAACAGCGCCAATGCAGCTGTCGCCGCCTCCCGTCTTGGACTAAAAAGTGCTCTTGTCACCAACCTTGGTGATGATCTTAATGGCAAGGAATGCATCAGGAGTCTCGAGAGTGATAATGTCGATACTCAATTTGTCTCTGTCTGGCAAGGGAAAGAAACAAACTATCACTATGTCCTCTGGTACGAAGATGACAGGACTATACTCGTGAAGCATCAAGAGTATGCGCGCAAGTTCCCAGATATCGGAGAACCCAAGTGGCTCTATCTCTCCTCTCTCGGAGCTGATACTAAAGAGTATCATCATGAAATTGCTCGCTATTTAGCTGATCACCCTAATATCAAACTTGCCTTCCAACCAGGCACCTTCCAGATCAATCTAGGGTACAGCGAACTACAAGATATTTATAAACGCACTCAAATCTTCTTCTGTAATATAACCGAGGCGGAAAAGATTTTAGGTCTCGGTGGTGTCGAGCCAAACGAGCTTCTACAAGCCATGCATGCTCTAGGACCCGAGATAGTGGTTCTTACCGATGGGCCAAAAGGAGCTTATGCGTCTGATGGCAAAGAAACATTCTTCGAGAAGCCCTACCCAGATGTTAAGCCACCTGTTGAGCGTACTGGTGCAGGAGATGCCTTCGCTTCTACAGTGGTCTCGGTGCTGGAGTTAGGGAAGAGTCTTCAAGAGGCTCTCAAGTGGGGCGCAATAAACTCTATGTCTGTTGTCCAAGACATTGGAGCGCAGAGGGGTCTCCTTCGGCGAGAGAAGCTGGAGGGTTACCTTAAGCTCTAGTTATTTAAGAGATATATAATCTCTTCAAAGAGTCCGTAGATCTGACGAATTATCTCCAAGGTGTTCGGGTCACTAACCTGGCCGATATGGTCGAGGGCGCTAGAGAAGTTAGCCAAAGTGCTAGAAAGTGGCTCTACTCCAATGTTATCTACGACTGTCTGAATTGCTTCTATGCTTTCCATACGATGCACTTAACCACATCGAGCCCTACTTTGCAAGGGCAATCTTTACTCCTTTCTTTATCCCCTCTTTATCTAATCCGAAGTGTCGCAAGAGCTCTGCTGGCGTACCTGTCTGACCGAATTCATCACGTATCCCTACGAACTGAATTGGTACTGGATATTCTTCTGCTAAACACTCACTAACAGCTCCACCCATTCCACCACTTACTTGATGCTCTTCGACTGTTACGAGTCTACCTGTCTTCTTGGCGAGTGCGATGATAGCTTCTCTGTCTAGTGGCTTAATACTCGAGAGATTCATTACTTCTACTTCTGTCCCCTCATCTTCAAGCTCTTTTGCCGCCATAATTGCATGATACAAAAGTCCGCCAGTCGCGATGATGCCTACCTTAGGCTTCGAAGAGGTCCAGACACTCATTGCTTTACCGATGGCAAATGGAGTCTCGAGTGTAGTAATGATAGGGGTCTTCTCTCGGGCGAGTCGGAGATACACAGGAGTGTCTGTCTCGGCGCTTAGAAGTGTGGCTTTCTTGGCTTCTATTGAGTCGCAAGGAGAGATCACAACCATACGCGGGATCACACGAGTTATCGCGATATCTTCTATCGCCTGGTGAGTACCACCATCTGGACCTACAGAGACTCCAGCGTGTGAGCCAGCAATCTTGACCGGTCGGTTGTTGTAGCAAATTGTAGTGCGGATCTGTTCCCAGTTCCTCCCAGGAGAGAACATAGCATAAGAACTTATAAAAGGGATCTTTCCCATCGCGGCAAGGCCCGAGGCAACACTCGCCAAGTTCTGCTCGGCGACACCCATCTCTATAAAACGGTTTGGGAACTTCTTAGCAAAGAGATCCATCTTGGTAGACTCGGTGAGGTCGGCACATACTCCGACTACTTGCTCGTTCTTCTCTCCTGCTTCTACCAAACCCTCGCCAAACCCTTGTCGAATAGGTGCTTGCGCGACATCTTTATCAAAGATTTTTGTATTTAATTTAAGTTCAGGATTTAGCATACTACTGGTGTTCGCTTGTGATCTTCCCGCCCAAAGTGCGCAGTTCATTAATAGCCATTTGCTCTGTCTCTTTGTTGACCACCTGGCTGTGCCAGCGATAATCGCGTTCGAACTCCTTAACACCTTTACCAGCGATAGTGTGAGCTATTATGACAGTCGGTTTACCCGAAGTAGATTTTGCCATATCGAAGGCATCTGCGATCTCTTGTATATTGTGTCCATCGATCTCTATCACATGCCAGTTCCAAGCTCGCCATTTATCGCTAAGCGGCTCAAGCGGCATAATGTCTTCTACGGCGCCATCTATCTGGATATTGTTGCGATCTATCACTGCGACAAGGTTCTCGAGCTTGTTTTTACCAGCAAGCATGGCGGCTTCCCAACTCTGGCCACACTCGAGCTCTCCGTCAGAGAGAAGGGCATATATCCTACGACTTGATGTAAGGCCATGGTCTATCTTATCGGCAAGAGCCATACCTACCGCTTGTGAGAGTCCAGAGCCTAGTGGTCCAGAACTGGTCTCAAGCATTGGTAAGAAGTCGCGATGTGGGTGACCTTGGAGGCGGGAGCCAAACTTTCTTAAAGTCTTGAGTTCTTCCTTGGGGAAGTAGCCGGCGTAGGCCATCGTGGTATAAAGCACGGGGCAGATGTGGCCGTTAGATAGTACTACCCTGTCCCGCTCCTTCCAGTCAGGCTGCTTTGGCTCGTGGTTAAGAGTGTGGAAGTAGAGGACAGTGAAGATATCTGCCATATCAAGAGGGCCAGCGACGTGACCGGAGCCAGCATCTTCGAGGATATCCATGATGGTGATCCGGATATCGTTGGCTGTCGCTTCTAACTCTTTTATTTTGCTGTCAGTGAGTCCCATATTTCTTGGAAGTGTGATCCTACCACTAGTCGCGCGGCGCCTGCTTCTTGTAAGGATTCATAGTTATCTAAACTTATGCCGCCGTCGACGCTTATTGGCAGTTCGGGAAACCTTTCTTTAACCTCTTTTATTCTATCAAAAACTCGTGCATCGAAGGGGTGTCCCTGGTGGCCAATCTCTTTTATCGACATAAGGTGGACGAAGTCTACATATCCTAGAAACGGTGCAAACTCATCGAGCGATCGATCGATCTCTACCCCAAGACCGATCTCGGCCTTGTCTCTGGCGCGGGTGAGAGCCTTGTCTACCTTATGCACTATCATCCTCTTCGCTCCCCGCTCGAGCCACCTGTCCACTATCCTTTCTGGCTCTTCTACCATGAGGTGCACTTCGAAGTCTCTGTCTACAGGTGCCCATATGTCTTCCTCAAGTGCATCCATATGGAAGAAGCGAATGGCCGCAGGCAAACTCATAACCTTCGCGATGAAATCCTCAACACTCTTCGGCAATATGGCCGGTATAATCTCACTCATGTATGCGGTCCATTTTTTCTATACGCCTTTGATGACGGGCGATCTCTTGGTAAGCAGTTTCAAGCCACTCCTTCACGGCATCAAACATTTGTTCAGCAGTCACAAAGCGAGCTCCAATAGATAAGACGTTAGCGTTGTTGTGTTCACGAGAAAGCTTAACTATCGATTCGCTAGACTCATCACTGCCATCTTTTACTACATAAGAAGCTGGTCCATAGAAGACAGCTGCACGTACTTGGCTAAACTTGTTTGCAGTCATAGCTTCTCCTTGGCCTGAGCCACCTAAGATTATCCCTTTTACCTCATTGGGATGTTGAGAGACTTCTCGCGCTACAGGGATGATGAAGTCTGGATAGTCATCTTCCTCGTTATATTCTAGCGCCCCTTTGTCCTCGACTTCATGGCCGAGTTTAATGAGATACTCTTTGAGCTTCTCTTTGTGGCCGAAGCCAGCATGATCACTACCTATAACAATTTTCATTTTAATTTTTAAAGAAAGGAAGCCGTCTTAACCACATGTTCCATAAGAGAAGAAGTGTACCCAGCCTCGTTGTCATACCAGGCCATGACTTTCACTAAGTTTCCTCCCACAACGCGAGTGAGACCAAGGTCAGCAATAGAGGCGAACTTGCTACCGATGATATCGGAAGAGACTATAGGATCTTCTGTAACAGAGAAGATATTGGCCCAGTGAGGATCGCTTGCAGCCTTCTTCAAAATATCGTTAATCTCCTCTACAGTAGTGTCGCGCTTAGCGATGAAGGTGATATCCGCAATAGAGCCTGCAATGATGGGCACACGCATGGCCATGCCATCGAACTTACCTTCAAGCTCGGTAATAGCCTTAGTGGTAGCAATAGCCGAGCCAGAGGCAGTAGGTACTATGTTTTGCGCTGCGGCTCTCCCCTCCTTGAAGTCCTTGGCGTTTGGCCCATCTACAATTCCCTGACTTGCTGTGTATCCATGTACAGTGTTTAGGATTGCCTTCTCGATACCAATGGTTTTCCTCAAGATCTCTAGAACTGGGCTACCGGCGTTGGTGGTACAAGAAGCATTTGAGGTGACAGTCTTCTCTTTGAGCGTGTCGCAGTTAACTCCCATGAGTATGGTGCCTTCATCCGCTGCCGATGCATTATCCTTGGCTGGGGCAGTGATCACCACCTTCTTTGCTCCGGCTGTCACATGAGCTCTAGCCTTCTCGAAGGATGTGAAGAAGCCAGTAGACTCGACCACCACATCAATATTTAAATCCTTCCAAGGCAGATTAGAGGGTTCCTTCTCGGAGAGGAACTGCACTTCCTCTCCATCTATCACAATCTTCTTCTTGTCCTCTGAAACTTTTACAGAAGAAAACTTGTGTCCATAAGCAGTATCGTACTTGATGAGATATGCAATGTTGTCGATATTGCCCAGATCGTTTAGAGCTACAACCTCCACATCCTCTCTCTCTCGAGACAAGCGATAAAATGCTCTTCCGATCCGGCCAGCGCCGTTGATAGCTACTTTAACTCGTGCCATTATGCTTTAAATTGTAGCATGTCCTGCGCAACCTTCTTTTCCTCGTCAGTGTGAGCACGGACGTCTACTTCGTAACTGGTATTCTGAGCCTCGAAGAAGTTTACAAGCTCGTACACATCTGTTGCTGTACCCATCCACTTAGCAGGGTTAGTAGCATTGTAATGTTTGAGTAATCCGAGCTCTTCAAGTCTACGGTCGGTCACATATTGTACATATTGGTTCACATATTCGGCATTAAGTCCTAGGATTCCATTGGGGAAAAGGTCTTTGTTGTAAGTAGTTTCCAGGTCCACACCTTCGATGATCAAGTTCCTTATCTCAGTTGCAAACTCCTCCGTAAGGAGTTCCTGGTTTTCTTCCAAGATAGTGTGGACAAGATTGATGCCAAACTTGAGATGGAGCGATTCATCCCGGATAACCCAATTGATCATGGAGCCGAAGTTCCTAAGGATGTTCCTTTGGCGGAAGGAGAGGGCCACCATGAAGCCGGAGTAGAACCAGATACCCTCCATCACAATGTTTGTGGCCACCAGGTTACGAATGAAGTCCTTCTTGCCTTCTGGGGTAGAGATATCGAGAGTTTCGTCTGTCATCCTTTTCATAAACTTGTTTATATAAGCTTCTTTGGCCTGCATAGAAGGAACATTGAGGTGGATATTGAAAATCTTGTCTCTATCGAAGAATGGAAATGTCTCAAGCACGTATTCGAAGGCCACGCAGTGGTTAGCCTCTTCCCACATCTGCTTAGCAAGATACAAGTGGGCCTCTGGAGACTTGAGATATGGATAGATGCCTAAGGCGATAGAGCGGTTGACGATGAGCTCTGCTGGGTTGAAGAAGGCCATAAGGAACTTCACCGCATGGCGCTCATCCTCGGTCATCTTCTCCCAATCTTGTATGTCTTCTTTAAGAGCTATCTCATGAGGAAACCAAGTATTTCTTACGGCTTGGTTGTACAAGTCATAGGCCCACTGATACTTCATAGGGTGTAAGTTTGTATCGTCGGGAGATGCTTTGCCGATAAGGGTCATAGTATGTGATCGTTTTTGTTAGGCACATCCATCACAGATATTCTCTTCGCCTGGGTCAGAGATAACCACATTGTACTTGCGGGGTTCTAGGTTAGAGACTTCAGTTGCTCGAGGAGCTTCAGCAACCATCGCAAACTCTGGCTCTTCAACCTTTGTTTCAATATCTGCAATTAATATAGACTGAGCTTCTTCTGCAGGTTCTGGCCAAGCCTTCTCCTCTACCTGAGCCATACTCTCAAACTTGGTATTAGACTCAAACGGATCAGCAAGCGTAGGAATAGTCTCCGGGATGATGGGTGGGACTATCTCCATCGAGACTGGTTCGGGGACAGGCATTCCCATCGTAACAGGTACTCCAGAGAAGCCTCCCGCAGCCTTCGCCATCACACCAGAGACTGCAGCAAATCCGCGCTTGCCAATGATTTCGGCCTTGTTGACATGAGTGGTGGATTGCTCAGCGTTGTGGCGAGGTTGCATATGGAGATAGTAGGTAGACTTAAGACCTTTCTCCCACGCAGTGGAGTAAATCTGCATAGTCTCATCGATGTCTCTCGTCTTAAGATAAATGTTTCTAGAAATAGCTTGGTCGAACCACTTCTGAGCTCTTGCCGCCACTTCTACGTAAGCTATGGGGTCGTTAGTGAAAGAGGTTTTATAAATCTCACGGAT
>JANWHY010000004.1 GCA_025450175.1 Minisyncoccota bacterium | reverse complement strand
GCTCCGCGACCAGGGCTCGAACCTGGGACATCCTCGTTAACAGCGAGGCGCTCTACCAACTGAGCTATCGCGGAGCTAAAAGTTCTATTTATTTCTCAAAGATCTAGCACATACCAGAATACATTTATCTGCCTCTCCTTTCAACCATATGCTAGTATCTTTATAATGAATAAAATTAAGCCAATATACTGTATCCTCGCAATAATTATTGGGGTGTTTATAGTGGTGTATGGAGGCATTGACGATAGCCCCGGCGCACAGTTAATAGGGTTAATAGCATTTATTGCCGGAATCGTAGGTCTAATAAGAGGTAGGAAGAAATTATGAATAAGATTTCTAACGGCGTAGTGCATAAAATCCCAGCAGATTTTCGCCAGATCCTTACTTCTGACAAAGCGGCGCGAGAAGCCTGGGAAGACATCACTCCCCTGGCGCGCAATGAGTGGCTCTGTTGGATCGAGTCAGTGAAGAGAGAAGAAACAAGGGCTCACCATATCAAACGCGCCAGAGCAGAGCTCAAAGAAGGCAAACGCCGACCATGTTGCTGGTCCGGTTGCCCCCATCGATAGAATTTATTTATGCCCAAAGTAAATAGCAGAAAGTCGGGAAAACATACTCACTATCACAAAGACGGAAGTATTTGGGCCAAGGGCGAACTACTCAATAGCAAGATGCACGGTAAGTGGGTCTGGTTTAGAAAAAGCGGTACAAAAATGCGCTCCGGTTCTTTTGACAAAGGTAAACAGGTGGGCAAATGGACTACTTACGATAGTAAAGGAGTGGTCGTTAAGGTGACAGAGTTCTCATCATAATTAGAAATTCACACAAGTACTTTATAATTAGAGATTATTATTTAACTATTCACACTTATGATCATCGTCCACGATACTTTTGTTTGTAAGCCCGGCAATGCCTCAAAAATTGCAAAACTCTTTAAAGAAGTTATGGGTAAGGAGAAGGATGTGCTCCACATCATGACCGATATGACAGGGCAGTGGCACCGAGTAATAATGGTGAGCCAATACGAGAACTTGACGGCCTACGAGAAGAGTTGGGAGAAGTACACTGCTGATACCGAAGAGAATAAAAAGATGCATGAGAAAATGGCCGGGACAAACGACATGTACGTAAGCGGCTCAAGAGAAATATACAAAGTTTGGTAAAACTTCATTCCGCATTCATAGCTTATGTGTAGCATTACTAAAAGTGTGCGCTTATTAGTATTACTAGCATAATTAATTATTAGAAAAAGAATGAAAATACAAAACAAATTGGGTGTGGGTGGAGCAGCCTTCCTCTCAGGAGCTTTATTAATGGCAAGCGTGGCCTTCGCTATACACTCCCCAGAGCATTACAGCCTCTTCGGTGATGCTAGTTACGTTTCGCCAGGTAATGCTTCATCTAGTAGAGCAGTGCACTTACAATCCAGCACATCGACAACTCCTGGATATGGCGGCATTAGCTATGGCGTCGAAGCAGGCACCACGTTTGCAAGCCTCACGACACTCTCGAGTGATTTCCGCGTTGATGCAGACGACTCATGCGTCGGCGGCTCACCGCGCTTCTCTATAGGTATCGATACTGATGGTAACGGCACTAGGGACGGCTCGATATTTCTCTACTTCGGCATCGATTCTGCAGGCGCACCATGTATCCCGGGTACTTGGCAAAACACAGGTGATTTCCTTGAAGCGGGGCGTCTCGTAGATTCGTCACAGCTTCCGGGCGGCAACTTCTATGACCCGTATGATCTGGCACTAGCTAAATACGGAACATCTACGGTGACCTCCATCTCGGCAGTGGTGGACGCAAGCTGGGCAGCAATCGATGGTGAGCAGGGAACCGATATCGACAACACTCTCATCAATACCACCCTCTTCACTTACGAAGTCCCGGTCGCCGCAAACAAAGATGAATGTAAGAACGGCGGTTGGATGACTCTTGCTGATGACCAAGGACACTCCTTCAAGAACCAGGGAGATTGTGTAAGCTTCGTTGCCTCCCAAGGTAAGAACAAAGGAAGCGGTAACTAATCATTTACTACTAATTAACAAAAAGCTCCGCATCGCGGAGCTTTTTGTTATTTTTATCATCAAGACTAATACTCGCCAGAATCAGAAGAGTTATTCTCTTCCCCATTGCCTCCAGGCAAGTTGAGATCCACATTTAGACTCCCATCGTTTGTATTCCCCGCCCCCGCCCCGCCCCTCACTCCGAACCACCACACTCCGAAACCAACCAAGATAAGAAGTATGATTACAATCAAGACTGTGTTGACGCTTGATGTTGAATTGTTATCTGACATATAATTTTTTTATTAATACTCTTCCATTGAATACCCATAGAGTGAATTATTAATGAAGAGAGGCTTACATAGAAACTTAATCAAGTAGTGATATATTAAACTTATGAAAATGAATTCAGTAGTCCACTTCGAAATGCCGGCCGAAGATAAGGCTCGCACCAAGAAGTTTTACGAAACAGTTTTTGGCTGGGAGATGAAGCAGCTTGGAGAAGAGATGGGTAATTATCTTGTAGCTACCACTGCCCCCACTAGTCCCGATGGTATGAACACTACTCCCGGCACTATTAATGGAGGCTTCTACGATAAGGGAGCAGGTGGAACCGTCCCCCACTTGGTGATCGCTGTAGAAAATCTTGGCGAGAAGATGGAGGAGGTCAAGAAGGGTGGCGGAGAGATCCAAGGAGAAACGATGGATATCCCAGGTATAGGCATGTTCGTAATGTTCTTAGATACTGAAGGCAATAGGGTCGGCATGCTCCAACCTCATAGAAAATAATTATGCAGAAAATAGTTCCACATCTTTGGTTCGACAAGGAAGCTAAGGAAGCTACGGAGTTTTACGTAAGCGTCTTCCCCAATTCTAAAATTAACAATGTCACTACCATCCACAACACCCCTTCGGGTGATTCGGATATTGTCTCCTTCGAGTTATCTGGGCAACCCTTTATGGCTATTAGCGCCGGGCCATTCTTCAAGTTCAACGAAGCCATATCCTTTATGATTAACTGCAAGGATCAAGCCGAGATAGATTATTACTGGGAAAAGCTTTCAGCCGTACCAGAAGCCGAACAGTGTGGTTGGCTCAAAGATAAGTACGGATTGTCGTGGCAGATCGTCCCTGAAGAGATGGGTGAGCTCATGAGTGGTCCCGAGGAGAAGAGGGAGCGAGTAACTCAGGCATTTCTTAAGATGAAGAAGTTTGATATCGCCAAGTTGAAAGAAGCGGCCGAAAAGGAGTAGGATGGGCTAATGCCTCAATTTATCAACCTTTTTCTTTACTCGAGACAAGATTGGATGAGGGCGGTAGCGGCCTTTATGGCCTACTTTTCTGCTGCCAAGATTGGTCTCTATTTCTATTATTCCTTCGCCACCTCTCCAGCCCTCATCTGGCCGGCCGCAGGGGTCTCCATCATCGCCTTCATGCTCGGAGGTTACCGCATGTGGCTTCCTCTCTTTCTTGCTCAATACCTGGCCCTTATCTCCGAGATTCCCAACGCCCAACTTATCTCTCTTATCATTGCGGCCGCATTCACTCTCCAAGGATTAGTAGCGCTCTGGATCACTCGCCTATTTAGAAGCAATCTAAATATTGGCAACCTCAAGAATGCGATTGTGCTGATAAGTATTGCCTTCGGGGTAACCCTCATCGAACCATTAGTTGCTACCTTAGTGCAAATCTATATGCACACCCTCACTGTTCCACCCTTCTTCAACTTCGCACGAGCTTGGGGTGGTGGGATCTTCGGTGTACTGACGACTGTTCCCCTCTTTATTACTTGGTACCAGCCCGAAGCCGAACCCCCCAAAGACTCAAGATGGAAGCTAGAGGTGAGCTCAGTATTTCTCATTCTTATTTTACTCAACCACTTACTCTTCTGGACGAGTTATCCCGCACTCTTTGGCATCTCTGTAATCTTCTTCTTACCAATTGTTCTCATGTGGGTAGTACTCCGACTCTCACCTAAGTGGCTATCTCTCAGTATTTTCCTCACAGCCATTAGCGGCATTGCTGGTACCCTCTTAAAAGAACCGGGTCTCATCCCCGTTAACCAGCAACTCTTAAATATTGAAGTCTACATAAGTATGGTGGCAGCAATCTTCTTAATCTTTGCCTCTGTAGTAGAGAGGCGCCGCGCCAACTATCTAGAACTCGAGCAGACCTATCTCACCGCCTCAGCTACTGAACAAGCCCAGAACGAGTTCATCGCTATATTGGCCCACGAGTTGAGGAATCCCCTTGCCCCAGTGGTAAGCTCGATAGAACTTTTGAAGCTTCAACCTCAAAATGCCGAATCCCGAGTCTACCTTAATACAGCCGAGGCTCACCTAGTGATGGTACGCCGTCTCTTAGACAATCTCTTAGAGACTGCTCGCCTCACCCAGAACAGTATGGAGCTTAGAAAAGAAATTTTTAATATCAAAGATATTGTTGATCTCTCTGTGCGAAGCGTTGACGACTTAATAGAAGCTCGGAACCACCGCTTCGAACTTATTGTGCCTGAGGAAGACGTAATGATAGAAGCTGACCCAGTCCGTATTAAGCAAGTCCTTATCAATATTCTAAACAATGCTAGTAAGTATACCGAGCATGGAGGCCATATCACCCTAGAGCTCCAAGAGACTAGAGAGTTTATACTCGTCCGAGTTAGAGATACTGGTATGGGTATTAACCCAACAGAGATTAAAAATATTTTTAAACCATTTCATCAAGTGCGAGCCTCAGGAGGTCGGATCATGGGTTTGGGTATCGGCTTATATATAACTAAAAATGTGGTTGAGCTTCACCAAGGAAGAATTCAGGTAGAGAGTGAGGGTCTGGGCAAAGGTAGCGTCTTCAACATCTACCTCCCTAGACCATCTGACGAGACCCTCTCTCAAGTTAGAGAAAGCAATCAGCGTATAGGGATACCAGCCCCTCGTAAAATACTTCTTGTCGATGATAACCAGAGCGCGGCCAACACTTTGGCCAAGCTGCTTAGTCACTTCGGCCACAATGTCAAAGTGGCATACTCAGGTAAAAGTGCTTTGGAGATTCTCCACACTTTCGATCCCCAAGCTATCTTCCTAGATATTGGGATGCCAGATATGGATGGCATTGAGGTAGCCAAACAAATTCGTGCTAGAGGTTGGCAGGGCAAACTAATAGCCCTCTCCGGATATGGGCAAGAGTCAGACAAGGAGGCTTCGCACCAAGCTGGTTTTAATCAACACTTGGTTAAACCTGTACGCACCCCCGATCTTCTTAAGGCCCTAGATGATTAAGAGCCTTGCATAAGTCGCACACCTTCCTCTACCGTGATGGGAGTCATATTGATCTCTCTTAAATAATCTACGATCTGACCAAAGAGAGTTGGAGTCACCGCATATCTATGGCCATTGGTATCTACCTCGTGAAAGAGTAGGATTACCCAAGTTTTATTCGCCCTGGCAGTATCTATGTAATTCTTCACTTCAGCTAAGGTTGTAGTGTTTAACATCGACTGACGCCTCAAAGCATAAGGAGAGGTCCGCTTATCGTTGTAGCCCCCATCACTCGAGCGCCCCGCGCTAAAGCCTATACTTCTTACTAAGTTTTGAATGGAAGTATTATAAGCACCGAAGGGATAGCCAAATATATTTACCGGCGTGGCTCCCCAACTTACAAGATCTTCTCGTGATCCTCTAATCTCTATCTCTGCGTCTGCTTGAGAGATAGTAGTGAGATCAGGATGAGTGCGAGTATGAGCTCCTATGACATGGCCATGAGCTTGGAGTGTAAGTAGCTGATCCTTGTTTATGTACGCAGGGAAGTTCCCTGAGACATAGCTCGTCACGATAAATTGATCACTCTTAAAGCCGGCCGCATCAAGAATAGGCACCGCATTGTTGTAGGTAGAACGATATCCATCGTCAAAATTGAGAGAGACATACCCCTTATCAAACTTAGCCGGATCTGATGCTACAACACTCAAACTATAATTATCTACTGCCAGGCTGCCGACACTCTTAATGACGTGAAAGATTGTGAGAGATGCAACCGAAGCAGGTACGGTAAAGATCGCCCTAAACTCGGTCCAACTATTATTCGATGAGGCGAGGTTCCCAATATCGAGATAAGAGGTACTGCCATCACTTTTTATAAATTGGACAGTGACGAAGCTTGGAATATTGGATTTGTAATTATTCTTAAACTCATATGCTCTTCCTGCGCTAACTCCGACAGGGTTCGGTGCCCACTTAGCATCACCTGAGGTATAAGAAGTAAGAGTCACCTCAGCAGCGCGTGAATTATCAAAGGAGGTGGTCGGGTAAGAGAAGACTGCTGTGTTGGTTCCCCACCGCCCACGGATCCAACCTTCCGGAGTTGAGCTGGAGGTGGGCGATGCTATTTCTAAGTTCCAATTAGGAATAATACTTGCCGCCCATACCGGCCCTGCCTCTAGGCCCACGAATAGGAAGACAAGGGTTAATGAAAGTAAATATTGCTTCACTTCCACATTAAATACGAGTTCTAGTGAAGGAGGGATGAACCCGATCTTCACTAGAATTTAATAGCTAATTGCTAGAGTGTACATGGAGGTATCCCATGCCTCCTGTTCTTGCTACAACAAAAAAGAACATTACTAGTTTAACTAACGAGACATCATGGTAAACACAGGAAGAACAACGCGGTCTGTTACCATAGCTCGTGCATTGGGAGGGTTAGTTATTGTCTTGTCAGGCATTCTCTTTACCGCTCATACATCTGCTCAGATGTCGACAACCACTCAGACGACCACTTCTTCTGGCACTACTATCACCACCACATATGCCACTGCTACTACGAGCTCATCAAACTCTAGTAGTACAAATAGCAACTCGAATGACACCACCAACAATATAGTAACCACTGTGGTAATCTTGGCGATTGATCCTTACTTCCCCCTTTGTGAAATTGTGCGTCCGCTTACTCTAGGCTCTACTGGGGAAGACGTGCGATGCTTACAGCGCTACCTTAATTACGCAGGTTTCAGCGTAGCAGCAGCAGGACCTGGTTCTCGAGGCTTAGAAAGTCAATACTTCGGCACCTTCACTCGCCAAGCAGTAATGCGCTGGCAAAACACCTTTGCCAGCCAAGTGCTTTCGCCCTCGGGCATAGTGAGTGGCACGGGCTACTGGGGACCACTCTCCCAGGGTTACTATGTGAGACTAGCCAAAATAGCTCTACGAGTACCCTAAGGAGTGCTCCGAGACTTCGCATGAATATACACAGTTCGTACACAGTATATCCCCTAAATTATTCGAAAATTAGAGTTTGACAATTCGAAAGTTAGGGAAGAAAATATATTCAGGTCAGCAATTCGTTAGGAGTTCCTTAAACAACAATTATAGGGATCTCATCCATTGAGAGTTATGAGCCTCAATACGAGATAACCCAAAAAAATAATAAAAAGTGGAACCTCCTCTCGGTAGAGCAGACCGCGAAACGAAATCTCCGCCTCGGCGGAGATTTTCGTTACCTGTGATAAAATAAAACTATGAAAAAGCTCGTAATCCTCATCGTTGTCCTCGCGCTTCTCGGAGGAGGGTATTGGTATTTTAAGCGCGCCTCTACTACGGCAACCCCTAAGGAGCGCGATGTTACCAACAATACTCCTCCTAGCCGCGACCCTTCTAAC
Organism: Minisyncoccota bacterium; assembly: GCA_025450175.1. Lineage (GTDB taxonomy): Bacteria > Patescibacteriota > Minisyncoccia > Phycocordibacterales > Zambryskibacteraceae > UBA5004. The sequence goes on along the minus strand of JANWHY010000004.1, from coordinate 31,788 downwards.
GCTACTTTTATATTCGATGATGGGAGCGTAACTCTGTCTGGAGGCAAGAACGAAGAATCTGGCGAAGACAATGGTTTAGTAGAAGAGACACGCCTCCTCGACTTCGAAGCCTCCGGTGACCTCAATAGCGATAGCAAAGATGATACTGCGCTCCTTTTGGTAAGATCAGGCGGGGGCTCTGGGACTTTTATATACGTGGCCGCGCTCCTCTCAGGGCCAGTGACTTACAAAGGATCGAATACCATCTTCCTCGGCGACCGTATCTCGCCTAAGTCTATTGCCATAAATCGCGGCGTCATTACGGTGAAGTATCTTGATCGCGAAGCTGATGAGCCCCTTGCAGCCGAACCTACCATAGAGAAGCGTGCCGAGTTTGTCTACGTCACTGGCGAACTCCAAGAGAAGTAATTTGGTTTTTATCCTTTTTTGTGCTTTAATTACAACCCCCGCCTTGCGGGGCATTTAAATTATGGAGATTAGGAACATTGCGATCATCGCCCACGTCGACCACGGCAAGACGACTCTTACTGATGCTATTTTGCGTCAGAATGGGATGTTCGCCGAAGGCGAGAGTATGGACTCCAACGCCCTTGAGAAGGAGCGCGGTATTACCATCTACTCTAAGAACACTTCCCTCTTTTACCCCTCGATAAACTCGGGACGTCCCGCCACTAAGATAAACATAGTAGATACTCCGGGCCACTCCGACTTCGGCTCAGAAGTAGAGCGAGTTTTACGATCTATCGATACCGTACTTCTCATCGTAGATGCTCAAGAAGGGCCGATGCCCCAAACCCGCTTCGTGCTTAAGAAATCTCTGGAGCTAGGCCTTAAGCCCATCTTAGTTATTAATAAAATAGATAAGCCTGCCGCTCGCCCCGACTGGGTACACGAGAGAGTCTTAGAGCTTTTCCTAGAACTAGGCGCTGATAACGAGCAGATCGACTTCCCTACTATCTATGCTATTGGACGCGAAGGAGTAGCGATGAAAAATATTAATGATGAGAGGAAAGATCTATCACCTATACTTGATCTAGTCCTTGAGCACGTAAAACCAGCCACACAAAATCTAGATAGAGTTGTGCGCCTTCAACCATTTAACTTGGCATACGACAATTTTCTTGGACGTATGGCTATTGCGAGAATTTACGAAGGCATACTCAAAGATGGTCAAGAAGTTTTCGTAAAACAACAGTCCTTCGACTCCGCTCAGGATAAAAAAGGTGAGATGTACAAAGGCAAGATCACCAAGCTCTTCACCTTCGAAGGTGTTAGGAGAAAAGAAGTTTCTGAAGCGGTAGCAGGAGATGTGGTGATGCTTGCCGGACTGCCAGAAATTTTCATCGGCGACACGATATCTGGATCCGCCGATCGAGATATACTTCCTGCCATCAACGTTGACGAGCCTACCATCTCGCTCAACTTCCTAGTCAATAATTCTCCTTTCGCCGGACAAGAAGGCAAGTTCGTGACCGGTCGCCAGATCCGCGAGCGCTTAGAGCGCGAATTAGAAGTAAATGTAGGACTCAAAGTAGATTTCAGCACTAGTGATTATTACACCGTCTATGGTCGAGGTGAGCTGCACATTGCCATACTCTGTGAAAACATGCGTCGCGAAGGATTCGAGCTCCAAGTTTCTCAGCCCAAAGTTATCCTTAAGGAAGAGGGTGGAGAGAAAACAGAACCATTCGAAGAAGTGGTGATCGATGTGCCCAAAGAATATGAGGGTAACATCATCTCAACTCTAAGTACTCGTAAAGCTCAGCTCATGGATATGAAAACAGAGGGTAACCAAACTCGCCTAATCTTCGAAGGCCCTACTCGTGGCCTCTTGGGTTATCGTGGGGAATTCGTCGTGGCAACTAAGGGCTTAGGTATTTTCTCATCACGGTTCATCGCCTTTAAGAAATACGTAGGAGAGATCGATCACCATGATGTGGGTGCTATGATCTCGATGGAGCCAGGCAAGTGTCTTGCCTTCTCTCTCGACAATTTGCAACAGCGCGGAGTACTCTATGTCGAACCAGGTGATGAGGTCTATGCCGGACAAGTTATCGGCAATGCAGTTAAGGGCGAAGATATGTATGTGAATCCAACCAAGGGCAAACAGCTTACTAACATGCGCGCATCTGGTTCTGATGAAGGTATCTTCCTCGTCCCTGCTTTCAAACTTGATATCGAAAGAGCCATGGAGATTATGAATGCCGATGAATATATCGAAATCACTCCAAAATCCGTCCGCCTCCGCAAAGTCTACCTCACCCAGCAAGAGCGCAACAAGGCCCAGAAAAAGAGTTAATTTCTATACCAATTTGAGATATAATAGCTGGCAATGGCAAAGCTAAGTACCGATCCATATAAGGGGGTAAGAGATTTCTACCCGGAGGATATGGCTATAGAGAACTACATCTTCGGCGTCTGGCGCAAGGTGGTAGAGGATATGGGTTACGTAGAATACAGCGCCTCCCCTCTCGAGCCGACCGAGATTTACACTGAGAAGTCTGGGGTAGAAATTGTAAATGAGCAGACCTTCACCTTCACCGACCGCGGCGAGCGCTCTGTCACGCTACGCCCCGAGATGACCCCGACTCTTGCGCGCATGGTAGCCGCACAAAGGAAAACTCTTAAATTCCCTCTCCGCTGGTACTCCATTCCCAACCTCTTCCGTTACGAACGTCCCCAACGTGGTCGCAAACGTGAGCATTACCAACTCAATGTCGACCTTTTAGGTATAGCTGGGATAGAAGCTGATAAGGAAATAATCTCTCTTGCTTACAAAGTGATGAGAGAGTTTGGTGCACGAGATGAAGACTTCGAGATCAGAGTCAATAATGCCGATATTGAAATCTTCAAAGATATTGCACCCAATTTCAAGTACGACGAGACTCTGGCCCGAGGCCAGGCTTACTATACTGGAGTAGTTTTCGAAATTTTCGATACCAATACCGAGAACTCTCGCTCGATTGCCGGAGGTGGTAGATACGACAACCTGCTAGAAATATTTGATGTCGAGCCTGTGCCAGCTATAGGCTTCGGCATGGGAGACATCACCATCCGAGACTTTCTAGAGACACATAATTTGCCCTTGAAGAATGCGTAAAATAGTTTTCGACATTGAGACCAAGAACTTCTTTCATGATGTCGGAAGTAGCGACCCTCGAGACCTTGATATTGCTCTAGTAGCGATCCACGACTCCGAGACTGATACTTACTCCTCATATCTAGAAGACGAGCTCAACCGACTCTGGCCTATACTTGAGCGCGCGGATATGATTATCGGCTTTACTTCTGAGCACTTCGACCTTCCTCTGCTCAACAAGTATTACCCCGGTGACCTTTCTAAAATAAAGCATCTAGACATCTTAAAAGAGATTAAAACTAGCTACGGTAGGCGTATGAAGCTAGACCAACTAGCAGAAGGTACTCTTGGAAAGAACAAGTCTGGTCATGGCTCTGATGCAACCAAGTGGTGGCATGATGGAGAAATAGATAGAGTTCGAGAATATTGTATTGATGATGTTCGTCTCACTAAAGAACTTTACGACTATGCTCGAGCCAATCAGAAGCTAATTTTCAAAGAAGGTGGTCAACTAAAAGAAATTCCTCTTAACACAAGTGAGTGGGAAACTCCAACCGAACACAAACTCACCTTCTCTCTCCCGTTTTAGAGATTGGATACCTCTGTGGTAAAATGCTCTCATGGAAACCGAGGAGCAAAACAAATTTCTCGTCCCTCTAGCTATCGTAGTGGCCGGAGCTCTCATATCAGCAGCTATTTACTTTGGCGGATCTAAAGCGCCATCAAGTGTAGTAGATAATAGTGAAACTCCTAAGGAGATCACCGTACCGGGAGTGAGAGGATCTGACCACATCCAAGGTAGTGCCAGTGCACCAGTAGTTGTGATCGAGTATTCCGACAGTGAGTGTCCCTTCTGTAAGGCCTTCCACTCCACTATGAAGAATATTGTTACCTCATACGGAGGCCAAGTCGCCTGGGTCTACCGCCACTTCCCCATTGCCCAGCTCCACTCCAAAGCTATTAAGGAAGCTGAGGCGGCAGAGTGCGCCACAGAGCTTGGAGGACCACAATCCTTCTGGGACTTCACAGACAAAGTATTCGAAGCTACGAACTCCAACAACTCTCTGGATCTCGCAGAGCTCCCAGAGATCGCTTTCGCTATCGGGCTCGATAAGACAGCCTTCAGTGCCTGCTTAGATAGTGGTAAATATAATAAAGCGATCCTCGCGAGCGTAGAAGAAGCGGTCAAGATCGGTGCTCGCGGCACTCCTTACTCCGTGATAGTGGCGAAAGATGGCAAGAAAGATGTAATCAACGGTGCCGAACCTATAGCTAAGATTAAGATCAAGATAGACGCTCTCTTAGATAATTAAATATTGCATACATAGCATAGGTATCGAGCTTACAATACTCGATTAGATCCTTCATGATCTCGTTTTTCTTATCTTTATTTTTACCCCTCAACACTGTCTCCATCCACACACGCTGAGCTTCCCCACCATAAGTAATCTCCAAATCTTTGTAACTTAATTCTGGTACGAGTACTGGCAATACCGCTTTGATAGATGCAGAACCGAAGAAGTCCTTGTCCACAAACCAGCCTTTAGAAAAAGGGGTCATTAGATCCACCATACGATCATTTATATTGAGAAGGATATTGGCATATTCTGGATTGGCCTCCGCTAGTTCATTATTACGAGCCTTCTCAAACTTCATACTCCAGGATATAACTGACCCCTTGCCACCAATATCTTGAGAGAGCTGCTTAAGTAGAGTGCTCTCAGGTTTAGAATTCTCAGTATGCAAATATTCTTTGTGTATGAGCTCCGCTCCGGGCGCTGGCAGTATATGCAGAGAGTATTGGAATGGTACCTGCTGATAAGGTCTGTAACCATCGAAGGCTGGGATCACCCCAGAGAAAGTTTCGTAGTCAAAGAAGTATAGTGGATATTCCAAAGAGTCTAAGAAATTCTTTATCTCTTCTTTATCAATGTGTTGAGTATCTCTCCGCATAGCTTCTACCTGCCTGGTCTGCCTCTCGTTCAAGGGGCAGTCGAGTGGGATATCGCCAAGCACCTCTATACCGTTATCCTCAAGCCAAGCCACAGTATCGCTCTTGAGACCACAGAGCTTGAAGATGCTATATGCAGGCACTGGACCCTTCACCAACTCGTAAATCTCGAGCCACTCGGCCATAGTGCCACTTGTCAGATACCGTGGTGAGATATCTGGCATAGTTTTATTCGCCAAGACCTTGAAGGCCTCCTCAATCTGACCCTCAACCCAAGGGATAAGATCTCTTACCTCATCTGTTACTTCTGTCTTGGATGTAATACCAGCCGGGTCGATGTCACCCTGTCTCTTGTACTTATTGTTTACATGTAGGACAGAAATTTCTTTCACCTTAAATCCTGACTTCTCAAGCACAATAGTTTGGAAGGCAAGGTCTGGGATGTGTTCGGGCTTACTCTTAGTAGAAGACTTGATTTCGTAGAGATTGAAACTCCCATCACTATTACGCTCAAGCACGTCGAAGATCGATGTGAGATTATCTACCTCAAGCCTCCCTTGGAAAATAACCTTCGTACCTTTATTAATTTCAGCAAGAGTGGTCTCGGGCAAAGAGTAATACATACTCCCAGAGAAGGAGCCATCTTCGTGCTTGTACCCAAGTTTTACCGTGTTCTTAAAAATCTTTTCCGCATAACTCTCGAAGAGTGCTCCTTCATCGAAGCGTAGTTGCAACTCCTCGTCAGGTATTGGGATCTTCCCCTTATCGTACTTCTTGAGCCAGAGCCACGCCGGATGTTTAAGAAACATCATGAACTCCGACTTCGAAATAACCATTTGTGAGTTTTTCTTAGTAACCTCTCAAGCGATTAATTTTTTCGTGTTGGCGAATCTTCTCGTGAGCTTTAGCTTCGATCTGGCGGATGCGTTCGCGAGTGACACCGAAGACCTTCCCTACTTCTTCTAGAGTATGAGTATATCCATCGAGTAAGCCGTGACGCATCTCTAGAATTTTTCTTTCCTTAAGAGGCAAATCTCCTAAAATTTCTTTGACCTGATCCGCAATGATACGTCGAGATGAGTCCTGATCTGGCGAGAGAATCTTGTCATCAGCGAGGAAGTCTCCAAGCTTACTCTTACCATCCTCCTCTTCTCCAATAGGAGTCTCGAGTGAAACGGTGGATTGGTCGATCTTCTCGATCTGATAAATTTTATCTACATCCAAGTTCATCTCCATGGCAATCTCTTCTGGTAGAGGCTCGCGACCGAGGTCTTGAGTTAGGCGGCGCACCACTTGCTTGTACTTAGCAATAGTCTCGACCATGTGCACAGGCACACGAATAGTGCGTGACTGGTCGGCAAGAGCGCGCGTAATAGCCTGGCGGATCCACCAAGTCGCATAGGTTGAAAATTTGAATCCCTTAGTCCAGTCGAACTTTTCTACGGCCTTGTATAGACCCAAGTTCCCCTCTTGGATGAGATCAAGGAGGGTAAGATCGGGACTTCTATTGGCATACTTCTTGGCAATGGAGACCACCAGACGAAGGTTCGCCTTCATCAAAAGGTTTTTGGCATCCTCATCTCCGGCCTCAATACGTCGAGCAAGCTCCTTCTCCATCGACCCGGCAATAAGAGGATACTGACCGATCTCACGAAGATACATTTGGATAGAATCATAAGATGAATCACTGCTGCGAGAATATATGTTTGGTTTAGCTAGATCCTCATCTTCTACGATGTCTAGCAGACCACCACTCTCAAGCACGGCAATACCGAGAGTATTAAGCTTGGCATAAAGCTCATCAAGAAGAGTTATATTAGTTTCGATAGTAGGAAATTGTTTCAGAATCTCGTCATAGGTGACGAAGCCTCGCTCCTTACCGCGAGTTAGTAAGATCTCAATCTTCAATGCCTCATCAACCTTCTGCTTAGCAAGCTTGGCTGGGACAGCCTTAACAGGCTTAGTCTTAAGATTCTTCTTAACAACCTTTCCCGACGCTTTTGGTCGGGACCCCAACGGTTTCATACGTCGGGGCTTATTCTTTTGTTTTTTAGATTTTTTTGCCACAGCTTTATTATTTTACAATAATTTCCGCCTCACTTCATCCCTCTCCCGAGTAAGTATGTCAATCTCCTTGAGGACCTCATCTGGGCTCATTCGAGACTCGATACGGAGAGCCTCTATCTTCTCACTAAGTTCATTTTCCCTTATACGTTTTTCTAACTCATCCTTCTGAGCCAGGAGGTTTTTGTCAGAAGGATTCTCTTTCAAAAATTCTATAACCTCTTTGTATTCATCAAATCGTGAACGCCCCTCAATCTTTTGGGGAGGTAGAGTTAGAGAATTTTCCTCACCTCGTACCACCGCCGGACTAGTCACCTTCTTAAGATCCGCCCACAAGACCTCCTCCTTGATCCCCGTCCGAGCATGGAGAGAGGAGATGAAGTGGGCTTGCTCTATAGAACTTCCGAGGAGCTTAATCATGGGTAAGATCTTTGCTACGATCTCCTTGCCAATCTTTCTCTGATCTTTCTCCTTGGCTAGGATCTTCGACAAGAAAAACTCGGGAGCAGGCTCGGCTTCTCTAAGAACCTTCTTCCACTCTTCCGGACTAGATTGAGCGAGACTTGCCGGATCCTCCCCTTCTTTTAGGGTCGCCACCTTAAGCTCGAAGCCAAGAGTTAAGCCAAGAAAGGTCGCTTTCTCTGCCGCAGCGAGCCCGGCCACATCACCATCGAAGGCTAGTATAAGACGACGTGAGAGATGTTTAAGTCTTTCAAGATGACTTTGAGTGAAGGCTGTGCCCGATGAGGCCACAGTATTCTTCACCCCCACCTGGTGAGATAGAAGTAGATCGAACTGTCCCTCCACAAGCACCCCATAGTTCTGCTTCCGGATAGACATCTTACTCTTATCGAGTCCGTAGAGAACCTCACTTTTCCTAAATATTGGAGTGTCAGGACTATTGAGGTACTTAGGCATCGCATCTTTGTCTAACACTCGCCCAGAGAAGGCGATGATCCGCCCCGAAGCATCTCGGAGTGGGAAGATGAGCCGATTGCGGAAGACATCGTATGGCTCGCGTTCATTCACCTGCCCTGAGCTTATCGAAGGGTCCCCCGTTTTTACAAGACCAGCAGTAAGACAAAGTGCTTTCTCATATCCAAGTGTCTTCAAGTGATCCAGGAGCGAGTGCCACTCATCAGGAGCAAACCCTAGTCGCCACTCTTTTATCGTCTCTCGAGTAAGACCGCGAGATACCAGATAGTCGTAGGCAACCTTATTCTCTCTAAGCTTTTCTTCGAAGAAGGCAGTAGCCGACTCTAATATGCCGTAGAGCTTCTCCTTATCCTCCTTCTCTCCTTCTCGCCTCTCGTATACGATCTCTACCCCAGCCTTTTCAGCCAAGAGTTTAAGAGCGTCCTTAAACTCGATCCCCTCCATTTGTTCTACGAAAGTGAAGATATCACCCTTCGCCCCACATCCGAAGCAGTAGAAAGTCTGCCGTAGAGGTGAGACAAGGAACGATGGTGTCTTCTCAGTATGGAAGGGGCAGCGCGCCTTGAAACTAGTACCAGCTTTCTCGAGTTTCGTATAAGAAGAGACGACTTCGGCTATATCGAGCCGTTCTTTGATTGCGTCGACAGTGCTTCGCATATCAACTTTTCTTTATAGCCACCCTTAAATCCGGTACCTGCCGGAATCAGGCGACCAATAATAACATTTTCCTTCAGACCAACGAGCTCATCTTCGGCACCCCTAATAGCAGCTTGGATCAAGACTCGTGGAGTGTGTTGGAAGGAAGCTGCAGAAAGGAAGGAGGCTCGGGAGAGAGAAACCTCAGAGATACCCATAATTATCGGATCAGCCACCGCCTCGGTAAGACCTCGTTCTTTCATCTTGGCATTCACCTCGGCAAAGTCTGAGATCTCCACAACATCTCCACGAGTGAAGTGGGTGTCCTCAGCATTCTTTATCTTAGCGCGGCTAAACATTTGTCTAACGATCAGCTCGATGTGCTTATGAGAGACGGCCGCACCTTGGAGTTCGTATAGCTTAGAAACCTCGTGAATAATATAATTCTCAGTCTTCTCTCGGCCAGCATAGCGGAAGAGTTCATCAAGATCGGCAGAGCCGTCGGTAAGTAACTCTCCCTTAGATACATTCTGGCCAACCTTCACCAAGATCACTCGAGAGGCCACAGCCGTGTACTCAGTGTCGAGCTTCTTACTCTTGGCGCTCTTCGTAACCTTAGATTCTCCAAGCTCGGGAGTAATGACGATCAGGCGGTCGTGGCCCAGGTTTTTAATCTCGGAGACCATACCATTGATATGGCTAATGAGAGCAGGATTCTTGGGTTGGCGCTTCTCGAAGATCTCTTCGACACGAGGAAGACCGGCAGTGATGTCTCCTCCTGCAGAGGCAATACCTCCGGCATGGAAGGTTCTCATAGTGAGCTGCGTACCTGGCTCGCCGATAGCTTGAGCGGCGACAGTACCTACTGCCTCACCGAGCTCGATAGGCTTATTGTTACCAAGATCGATACCGTAGCACTTAATGCAGAGACCCTTCATCGACTTACAAGCAAGTGGTGAGCGGACGCGTACAGACTCAAGCCCACTCTCATCTATCTTCTCTGCATCATCCTTACTGATAAGATGCCCACGCTTGAAAAGCACTTCCCCCTTAGCATCAAGTAAGTCGCTCACCAAGAAGCGACCCTTAATATTCTTAGAGAGAGGCATCTCAATACCCGAGGCAGTCTTCTTGTGAATAGTCGTGCCCTCTTTGGCACCACAATCATCTTCATTAATAATTTCATCTTGAGCAACATCGAAGAGGCGGCGAGTAAGATAGCCGGCCTTTGCAGTGTTCAACGCCGTGTCGGTAAGACCCTTACGACTACCGTGAGTGGTGATGAAGTACTCAAGTGGAGTAAGACCCTCCTTGTAACACGAGAGGATGGGGAACTCTAGAGACTCTCCCGAGACGTTGGCGATCACACCCTTCATGCCAGCCATCTGGTTTAAGTTACCGAGGGACCCGCGAGCCTCAGAATATGTCATGTCGTAGACTGAGTCTCGTATATCGAGAGTAGCTGGGATGAGCTTCTCAACCTCTGACTTAATGCTTTGCCAGATCTCAACTGACTTAGTGATCCTCTCATGCTCAGAAAGAAGTCCTTCGTTATACTGCTCTACTACTTCTCGCACCTGAGCCTTACCCTTATCAATAACAGCTTTCTTGCCTTCAGGAATCTTCACATCAGAGAGACCCCAGGTTACACCAGAGTAAGTAGCGAAGCGGAAACCAAAATTCTTAATACCATCCATGATGGCAGGGATGTTCTCGATCCCGTAGCGCTCAATGAGATCATCGACAAGCTTAGACATTTCCTTACGACTCATCTCCTTGTTGATAAAAGGATAGTCCTTAGGAAGAATACCGTTGAACATAAGTCGACCAACAGTAGTCTCGAAAGCTTGTCCGCCGAAAATCTTGTACCTCTCAGTATCTGTAGGTAAGACCTTAATCTTGGCACGGAGACTTACTACTCCGAACTCATAAGCAGTGATAGCGCTGTTAGGATTAGTGTAGTAGCGACCTTCCCCCTTCTCTCCAGGCAGAATTCTGGTAACCCAGTAAGTACCGAGGACGATATCGAGGAGCTTGGCAGAGACCACAGGCTCACCATTACCCGGCTTAAGGATGTTTCTATCCGCGGCCATGATAAGACGGGCTTCAGCTTGAGCTTCTTCTCCAAGAGGGACGTGAACGGCCATCTGGTCGCCGTCGAAGTCGGCATTGAAGGCAGTACAAACAAGTGGGTGGAGCTGGATAGCATTACCCTCGATAAGTACAGGCTGGAAGGCCTGGATACCCAAGCGGTGTAAGGTTGGGGCACGGTTGAGGAGGACATACTTGCCGCGAATCACCTCTTCGAGAATGGCCCAAACTTCTGGAATCGCATCTTCTATAAGTCGACGGGCTCCGGGAATGTTGAAGGCAAGTTCCCTCTTCAATAATTCAGAGATGATAAATGGCTTAAAGAGTTCAAGAGCCATGTGCTTAGGCAAACCACACTGGTGGAGCTTGAGTTCAGGTCCGACCACGATCACTGAGCGACCGGAGTAGTCTACGCGCTTACCCAAGAGGTTCTGACGGAAGAGACCTCGCTTGCCCTTAAGGTTATCAGAAAGAGATTTAAGTGGGCGGCGCTGAGCTTGATTGCCCGCAATACTACCGTGGCGAATGTTGTTGTCGATGAGTGCATCAACCGCCTCTTGAAGAATTCTTTTCTCATTGCGCAAGATTACATCAGGAGCATTGATATCCTTGAGCTTCTTCAAACGGTTGTTGCGGTTGATTACTCGGCGGTAAAGATCGTTTACATCTGAGGCCGCATAACGACCACCATCAAGAGGGACCATGGGTCGAATAGCAGGAGGGATAACAGGGATACGGATAAGGAACATCCACTCAGGACGCACTCCCCCATTGATCATCCACTGGATAGTAGAGATACGCTTATTGAGACGAGTAATCTCGGTAGAAGGAGCGTGCTCAAGACGAGCTTCAAGCTCCTTCAAGAGCTTGTGGAGGTCTGTGTTCTTTAAAATATTGTAGATAGCCTCCGCACCAATACCAGCCTCGAAGATGGTTGGATACTTCACCGAAGCGCGATGATACTCTATCTCATCCAAAACTCGACCAGGAACTAGAGACTCGATGTCGCGCTTGGTATCGCTTGCAAGCTCCTTCAAGGCTAGCCGCGACTTATCGTCGGTAAGAGTTTTCATCTTAGCCTTGAGTTCTGAGTCGAGATCCTTAAGTACACGAGCCTTCTCACTCTCCGATACGGAGGTTACGACATAGCCCGCGAAGTACACCACCTTCTCAAGATCAGCGACGGGGATACCCATTACTAGAGAGATTCTCGAGGGCACATTCTTAAGGAACCAGATATGAGCGACCGGAGTAGCAAGCTCAATGTGGCCCATGCGCTCACGACGCACAATAGAGCGAGTGATCTCGACACCACACTTCTCACAGACAATCCCCTTATAACGAATACCTCGGTACTTACCACAGTAACATTCGAAATCTCGATCAGGACCGAAGATCTTCTCGTCGAAAAGACCGTTCCTCTCGCTTCTTTGAGTACGGTAATTGATAGTCTCGGGCTTAGTCACCTCCCCATGGGACCACTCGCGAATGCGCTCAGGTGAAGCGAGCTTGATAGAGATCGCCGCGAAGTCATTGGAATTATTGGAATTCTTAGGTGTGAAGTTAGGCATTGTTTTGTGAGTTATCTTGAGTCTTGGAGATAAAACCAGCATCTCCTCGGAGAGTCTTCTTGAGCTCTACATCGAGAGATAAGCCCTTGAGGTTGTTGACCAGCACATTAAATGAGGCTGGTGGATGTGGCTCAGGGATCTTCTCGTTCTTAACGATAGCATCGAAGGCCATTGAGCGGCCCAAGATGTCGTCAGACTTGATAGTTAACATTTCGCGCAGAGTATATCCAGCACCATGACCCAGAAGTGCCCATACTTCCATTTCTCCAAATCGCTGACCTCCGTTCTGAGCCTTACCACCGAGAGGTTGCTGAGTAATGAGAGAGTAAGGACCAATAGATCGCATGTGGATCTTGTCCTCAACCATGTGGTGAAGCTTAAGCACATACATGTAACCCACTGCCACCTTTTGGTCGAAGGCCTGTCCGGTGCGACCATCGAAGAGCTCAACCTTGCCCGAAGTATCGAAGCCAGCTTTGACTAACTCTTCCTTAATTTCTTCCTCAGTAGCACCAGCAAACGGAGGCACTATAGCCTGATAGTTGAGAGTGTGCGCAGCAAGACCCAAGTGCATTTCTAGAATCTGACCCAAGTTCATACGGCTTGGCACACCAAGTGGTGTGAGGATGATGTCGATGGGAGTACCATCGGCCATGTAAGGCATGTCGGCGACAGGCAAGATCTTGGAGATTACTCCCTTATTACCATGGCGCCCGGCAAGCTTGTCTCCTACAGAGACATTGCGAAGCTGAGCGACTTGGATATTGATCTGCTTCAACACTCCGGACTCGAGCTTATCTCCCTTCTCGCGAGAGAAGATCTGGACAGAGATCACGCGTCCGCGCTTACCACCTTCCATACGCTTGGAAGTGTCCTTCACATCGCGAGCCTTCTCACCGAAGAGGGAGCGAAGTAGACGCTCTTCTGGAGTAAGTTGTGACTCACCCTTAGGAGTAATCTTGCCCACAAGGATATCGCCCGGACGCACCTCAGCACCTACGCGGATGATGCCATCTTCAGCTAAGTTCTTGAGCTTAGACTCACCGACATTGGGGATGTCGCAAGTGGTCATCTCTGGACCAAGCTTGGTGTCGCGCACATTGATAGTGAACTCTTCTATATGAATAGAACTAAACTTAGACTTTTCTACTAGACGCTCTGAGACGATGATGGCGTCTTCGTAGTTGGCACCAGACCAGGACATGAAGGCTACCAAAACATTTTGTCCCACAGACATCTGGCCCTCATCAGAGGAAGAGGTGTCGGCCAAGACTTGACCCTTCTTCACCTTCTCTCCGAGCTTGACGCTTGGTCTCTGGTGGAAGGCGGTGAAGTTGTTGGTCATAGAGAAGTTGACCAAAGGATACTTGTGGTCATTACCCTTAGAGTCACGGACTGTGATGAGTGAGCCATCGACAGAGGTGACGGTACCTTCCGTAGCAGAGAAGAGTACACGACCGGTATCGCGAATAGCGACACTCTCCACTCCCGTAGCTACGAGTGGGAGCTCAGGCACGATACAAGGCGTAGCTTGCTTCTGCATGTTGGAACCCATGAGTGCGCGGTTAGCGTCGTCGTGGTTCAAGAAAGGAATCATGGAAGTAGCGATGGAGAAGGCTTGGTTGGTCGCGACGTCGATGAAGTCCACCTCGTCTCGCTTAACAGTCTGAGGAGTCCCCTTGACTCTCACCTCGACCATATCGGAGACAACCTTGTCGTCTTCTACGTGAGTGGCGGCGTGGGCGATCTTGTAATTCTCTTCCTCAAGAGCATTGAGGAACTTGAGCTCGCCTGTGATCTTACCCTTCTCTACCACAGCATAAGGAGTCTCGATCATACCGAAGTCGTTGATCCTGGCATGAGCGGCAAGACGCAAGATGAGACCAATGTTTGGACCTTCGGGAGTTTGGATGGGACAGAGTCGACCATAATGAGAAGGGTGAACATCGCGGACCTCATAACCCGCACGAGCGCGACTTAGACCTCCAGGGCCAAGAGCACTGACGGTGCGGAGATGCTCCAACTCATCCAAGGCATTGTTCTGTTGCATGAACTGCGAGAGCTGGTTCGTAGTGAAGAATTCCTTCATCCTCGCCTGGAGAGGCTTAGGAGAAATGAAGGAGACGGGCAGAGTGACGTCGGTCTCGATGGTAGACATCCTGTTCTGGATGTTCCTCTTGATCTGAGCCATACCCACGCGAATCTTCTGTTGGAAGAGCTCCCCTACTAGACGCACACGACGAGAACCAAGGTGGTCGATGTCATCGGCCTCAGAGCCTGGGGTAATATTTAAATGCACGATGTGACCAAGGATAGTGATGATATCGTCGAGAGATAAGGTACGGCGCTCAATCTCCTTAGATCCGACCTTGTCGCCAAAACGGTTATTGAAGCGGAAGCGACCCACGCGAGAGATATCGTAGCGCTCCTTGTCGAAGATGGAGTTAACGAATTCTCGCGCGTTGTCTGGAGCCGCCAAATCGCCATCGCGAAGGCGCTTATGGATCTCGACAGCCGCCTCGTCCCTAGACTGAGTGTGATCCTTAGCCAAAGTCTTCTCTATGAAGCGCTTAGCCTCTGGAACATCCTTAAATAGGGCTACAATCTTCTCGTTAGAGATTGGGGCATCGTTCTTCCCCTCCGACATGAAGACACGCAGAAGCGTGGTTATAGGGAACTTCCTCTTCCTATCGATACGAACGTAGATAGTGTCGTCGTGGTCGGTCTCTAGCTCAATCCAAGCGCCGCGACCAGGGATGATCTTCGCTCCGAAGGTCTTCTTCCCCTTCACCTCTTGGGTAGTGAAGGAGACTCCAGTAGAACGAGCGAGTTGAGGGACAACCACGCGCTCAATACCCGAGATGATAAAGGTGCCGTGAGGAGTCATGAGGGGGAAATCGGCCATAAAGATCTCCTGCTCCTTCTCTGTCTTCATGATTAAGTTCTTGAGGCGGACGCGAACCTTGAGAGGAGCCTCATAAGAGAGTTTGCGCTCCTTGGCGGTGTACTCATCTACCTTAGGTTCTGCAAGCTCGAAGCCGACGAAGTCGAGTTGGAACTTCCTACCGGAGAAGTCTTTAATAGAAGAGAATTCCTCGAAGACCTCCTTGAGACCCGTTCGCACTAGCCACTTGAAGGACTCAACCTGGCTTGTGACAAGGTTAGGGATCTCGGCTAAGGGCTTACGAAAGCGGCCGAAATATTTCTTTTGCATTAAAAAAGTTTGGTTAAAGCTAAAAGGAGATAATAATAGAGGGGAGGCGCCTTCGTGCAGCCGTAACTCAATCAGCGAAGTCCTAGGAGTGTAATCTATCCCCCCTTTCCTGTCAAGCCCTTCTTCCACTCCTCTATTTTGGCCCGGTGGCCGGAGAGGAGGATCTTGGGGACCTTATAAGACTTGTTCTTATACTTGAAAACTTCTGGACGAGTGTAAACTTCCGAAGTTGAGACTCGACGCTCTTCGAGCGAATCGAGGTTACCCAAGACTCCGGGCACTTGGCGAGACATAACATCAATAATAGTCATGGCGGGCAATTCCCCTCCCGTCAGTACGAATGGTCCCACAGAAATATCTTCCATTTTAAAAACCTTCTTCACCCTTGCATCTATACCCTCATAACGACCACAAACAATAATTACGTGCTTAAACTTTTTAGAAACTTTTTTAGCATATTCATTGCTAAATTGCTTACCCGAGGGCGAGAGGAAAATTATTTTAGCCTTCTTCGCCTTTTTTAACGCAGATTCAATAGCGGCAATTACTGGCAGAGCCTCTATGACAAGTCCTGGACCTCCACCATACGGCGGCCTATCAACTCTCTTCCACTTATTGTCTGCGAAGTCGCGAGGGTTGTAGAAGGAGACCCGGATCTTCTTATCCTCAATAGAGCGCTTCAGTATAGACTCACCCAGATAGGAGCTAAACGCTTTTGGGAAGAGAGTGATAACGTGGAAATGCATTTAGCTTAGCTCCAGATCGTCCATGGCCTCATCCAGAGTCTTCGATGGTCGGGCGACGCTAGTATCACGAGGGCTCTGCCAGCTGTCTCCACCTTGAGGCTCGTTGATCTTGAGATTGATTCTCGAGTTGTTCTTCATCCCCACTACTCGCAAGAGTATACGAATAGCCTTCGCTGTATTACCAGCGCGACCGATCACCTTCCCCATATCATCGCGATGCACATCGAGAGTCATGAGCACCCCCATCTCATCTACCGTTCTCTTAATCTTCACATCGTCTGGATGTGTAACCAATGCCTTTATAACAAATTCTAGAAATTGAACGTCATCAACCATAAAAGTATATTAAGGGATAATCAGACGTTTACGCCTTCTCCTCTATTATAGCATCCTCACTTTGAGGCTCTGATGAAGATTCGGGAGCCGCATCTTGAGCCTCAACTGGGCTAGATTCTGGAGCTGAAGTCTCTTCTTGTACTACTTCTGGCACTTTTGGCTCTTTTACCTCTTGGATAGCGGGCACTTCTTGGGGTTTGCGAGGAGGAGCTACATTGATCTTGGTGCCATCAATAATCTTGTGGCTCACAAGGAGGTTGTGGATGGTGGGGGTAACACCGACGCCCTGAGAGAGCCAGTACTTGATCCTCTCACTCTTCAAAAGGTCGCGGGTCTTCCTAGGATCATAAGATCCGAGCATCTCCTTGAAGCGACCACTTTTGGTAGCATTCTTAGAGTCAGTCAGAACAAGCCGGAAACTCGGCTCGTGTGTCCTCCCTACTCTCTGCAACCTAATTTTTAACATTTGGCCAGATTATCACAGATTCTTCTCTGCTTCAAGAAATTCATCTAGATGACCGTCTAAAACTTTTTCCACATCACGAACTTCTACATCGGTCCTATGATCCTTAACCATTTTATACGGATGGAGAACGTAGGAGCGAATCTGGTTACCCCACGTAATCTCGGTGGTCTTGGAGATATACATCCCTTTCTCCTTGGCCTTACGCTCATCCTCGAGCATCCTGTAGAGCTTGGCTTCGAGCATTCTCAGGGCCTTCTCCTTGTTCTGACCCTGACTCCTCTCGCTCTCTACATGGACCGCGATATTGGTAGGTATATGGACGAGGCGCACAGCTGTCTCTCGCTTATTTACATTCTGCCCTCCAGGCCCAGAAGATTTTGAAAGTTCAATTCGCAAATCTTGGTCTGGTATCTTTATCTCTTCTGGAGCCTCAAACTTCGGTATCACTTCGACCATAGAGAAGGAAGTATGACGCTTCGCATTAGCATTGAAAGGAGATACCCGTACCAACCTGTGGACCCCAGACTCATTCTTCAGCGTGCCATATATATTCTTACCTTCTATATCGAGAGTAATATTCCTATACCCTCCATGGTCATTCTCATTTTTATGAACGACCGAATACTGCCAACCCTTTTTCTGAAAAAGTTTTAGATACATCTCTACCAAGATCTTGGAGAAGTCTTCGGCATCGTCCCCTCCAGCTCCAGAGAAGATGGTCATCACCGCCCCACCCTTGTCATACTTACCTACCCCGGCGAGCTCGTCTTTGAGAGTTTGTATCTCTTTTATCACTCGTTGAGCTTCTACCTTATCGTTCCAAAAGTCAGCGCGACTCATCATCGCTTCTAGCCCAGTAAGTTTTTGTTCTTTAGTTTCTTTATCGTTCATATTCTGAGCCACCTCCCAGGATCGAACTGGGGACCTGCAGTTTACGATACTGCCGCTCTGCCAACTGAGCTAAGGTGGCCTCTTGAGCCGTTGATCGGGATCGAACCGATGACCTCTTCCTTACCATGGAAGTGCTCTACCAACTGAGCTACAACGGCTTAAATTCAGTAATTTCAATCTTATAGAATAATACAGTGTTTCGCAAAACTTCATCTAGTATTAATTATCTTCTTGCTAAGTTATTTATATGGCTAATGTCGAAGATAGAAAACAAGAAGTTGATAAAGCCCAAGAGCATCTGAGTGAGGCCCGCGAGAACTTAGAGAAAGAGCGCCAAGCAAGAACCGAAGATGCCCGTAAGGCTCGAGCCGAAGAAGCTGAGGCCCGAGAACGAGCTCGCCAAGCCGAGAGAGATGCTAGTAGATAGTCTTCCTTAACTATTCTGGGCTACTTGTTGGCGCCACAGCGCTGCATACAACCCTGCTTTACTGATAAGCTCTTTATGCTTACCAGTCTCCACGATCTTCCCCTTCTCGAAGACATAGATCTTGTCTGCGTGTGCAACAGTAGAGAGCCTATGCGCCACGATGATGGTTATCAATTGTTTATGGGTCTTCTCAATATTCTTGATAGTCTCAGTGATCGCCTTCTCAGTAATAGAATCGAGGCTGGAGGTCGCCTCGTCAAAGACTATTAGGTCTGGTTTTCTTAGAAGTGCGCGAGCGATAGCGAGCCTCTGCCTCTCTCCCCCAGAGAGCTTCACTCCCCCCTCTCCAATACGCAAGTTAAGACCCCCTTCGTGTCCGCCATTCTTCGCTAATACTTCTTGAGCTTGGCTTGCATTAAGAGCTTCTATCATCTCACTGTCCGTAGCAATAGGACGAACAAAGAGCAGGTTCTCACGGATAGTCCCTGCGAAGAGCTGGGTCTCCTGAGCCACTAAGCCAATCCTCCTTCTCAATTCTCCAATATTTATCTCATTAATATTAATATCATTTATAAAAATATCTCCAGAAGTTGGCATGTAAAGAGCGGCCAAGAGCTTGACCATACTACTCTTACCCGAACCAGAAGGTCCGACGAAGGCCACCGTCTCTCCCGCCTTGATAGAGAGAGTTATGTCTGAGAGAGCTTGCTTGTCGTCAGTCTCATTGTAAGAGAATGAGGCATGCTTGTATTCGATCTTCTTAATTTCTCCTGTATCTCGACTATCGAGAGGTATAGGGGCTGGCTTCTGATGGAAAACTTCGTCGAGCTGGTTAAGACTTGCAGTAGTTTCTTGGTAACTGGTCGCAAGCATTCCGAGAGCATTAAGCGGTTCGAAGATAAAGAAGGCATAGATCCAAAGAGTGAAAAACTGACCAAGAGTCACCACGTGGATAAAGATCATCCAGAGCATAAGGAGAAGGACGCCGGAGCGTATAGCATTAGTGAGCGTGCCTTGGATAAAGTCGAGTTTCCTCACCATCTTCACCTTCTTGAGCTCAAGAGCGAGGATCTTATCGTTCACGGTATTGAGCCGCCTCACTTCTTGATCCTCAAGACCTAGACTTTTGACCAACTCGACATTGCGAATAGTCTCAGTAGTAGAGCCGGAAAGTGAGGCCGTCTCTCTTACTATCATCTGCTGAGCTTGTTTAATCTTCTTGCTTAAGAAGAAGATAACACTTCCTAGTATGGGTATAGTAAGGAAGTAGACCAGCCCTATAAGCCAGTGGATAGTTGTGGCATAGATAAGCACGAACACAAGACTTACAAGCGAGAGGAAGAAGATATTGACCGCATTGGTGATGAAGGTCTGCGAGTCGGTGCGGGCCTTCTGTAACTTATTGAGCAATTCTCCAGAACTCTGGTCTTCGAAGACCGCATAAGGTAGGGAGAAAGCGTGTTGGACACTTCGAGCATAGAGGTTAGTGCCAGAGCGTTGGATGATGACATTTACATAATAGGTCTGGAAGGCCTTAGCCACCCGCGAAACGAAGGCTACACCAACAGCCGTAAGAAGGAGGAGGCTGACTCCTCTTATAAACTCCGTACGAGTGAGCTCCCCAGCTCGCGAAGCATAGTTGTCGACGATGTAGCGGAAGATCTGTGGATCGAGGAGCGAGAAGACTTGGTTTATAGTCGCAAGTAAGAGGGCCCCGAAGAGTAGCTTCCTATATTTCTTAACCTCTTTCCAAAGCAGGCGCATAAGGAAAGTATTATAGCATCCGAAGAGACAAAAACTGTTTTCGAGACTACTCCACTATAAGAGTGCCCTTCATCCCCATTTGGCGATGAGTTCCTACAGAACAATAATACTCGAAGCTACCTGTCTTATCAGCCACAAACTCTATAGTTTCGCTCTGACCAGCGGACAAGACTTTAGTCCTTTTATTGAACTCATCTATGACCCAATCGTGAGTGCCCTGACTCTTGAAAACTATTCTCACAGTATCTCCACGCTTCACCCTAATGGTTGAAGTAGAGAAGGCGAAGTTACTACCTGTCACAGCTATCTCTCTAATAGTTGGGGTAGAGCTCACAGGTGATGGTGTGGGGGTTGGGGTTGGGGTTGTAATCGCCTCATTATTAGTAGGCGTCATCTCGGCTCCATCTCTATTTATTAGTGTGTAACCTCCCCATACGAGGAGAGCGAGAATGATGATGGTAATTAATGTTTTCATATTTTAAAGTATAATTTATTCTAATGGCTAAAAAGTTAGTAATTCTACTCGCCACCTTCTCTGTCCTTACGCCCATCGTGGTCCATATCGCTCATACTTCTTGGAGTGCGGGAACCTTTGTGGTCAATGTCTTCCCTATTTTTGGACTTCTGGCCTTCACTCTCCTATGGCTTCACTCCATGGCAGGAGTCTTCGAAGAGTGGTTGAGGGAGCATTTTGATTTTGATAACTTTGTACATTGGACCTCTATCGTCATCTTTGTCTCCATCATCCTTCACCCGCTCCTTCTCTTAATTCTAGTGAAATTTAATTTTAACTCAATATTCCGCGGAAACCCCCAAGCCATAACCTTAGCTGTGGTGGGGCTCCTACTACTCCTCACATATGATATTGGCAAAGCATTAAGAAAACATGAAAGGTCTAGTAAGCATTGGCGAGCCATCCTCATCATAAGTAATATTGGCTTCATCCTCACCTTTTTCCACTCCCTCTCCTTAGGAAGCGATTTACAGGAAGGACCTATGCGGATCCTTTGGATCTTCTATGGAGTCACCGCAATACTCGGCATTATCTACACCTACGGGATAAAGAAAACCACCAAAATATCTTGATTAAACAAGAAACCGCCGGACCTGGGAGTAGAGCTCTACCAGGTTCCGGCGGTTTGAATTTCTCAGGTGCCCACAGGTCTCCATAGACCACTCAATGTCCAACTTGGTACCCTCAAGGGCTGGGTGATCAAAAGGTCGTTCGACTCATTGATCTTGATGTCGACCAGATCGTTGTCGAACCCAAGCATCTTGATCCAATCTTCCCCACCCATAATTCGGCTACCGTTCATCACCACGATATCTCGCGGCTCTAACACTTTCGCCATGTGCACCTCCGTTATAGTCCTCGGGTATTATATGGATATTTAGGCTAATTACAATGTAGAGGAGTGGGTTATATTAGAATTCTAATTTCTGTTTATCGTAACCCCACAACTTTTCGTTTATTACATCTATAAACTTTGGCTTCAATACATACCAAGAATCTCCTTGTAATACATCGTCCGTTTCTTTGGGTTCTGGATATCCTCTCTTCAATAGGTGTTTAATAGCAAGATCAAATCTTTTACCTTCAATCCTTTCTGCAATCCCAGAAATTTGAATACCTAAATTTGGCTCCTTATTTTTATTACTAATTGTTATAGTTCCGGCAACTTGGGGGTTCTTCAAAATTGCTTCCGAATGTCTAACCTCTGGATCCGACATCCAATAGATATTTAAATCATCATCAAAGACATATATAACATCAGAAACCCAAACTCCCCCATCATCTATAGTAGCCAAGCTTATTAAATGTTCTTTTTCTAGAATTTCTACAACAATCTTCTTTAAATCCATAGAATCAGTATAACCGATGCGCGGGCTAGTGGACGATGTGAGAACTGTTTTTATCCATAGCGAACATATCATTAACCTTTTGGATAATTGACAATTGACTATCCAAATCTTCCCTTTTCAACCTTAGAAGTGGGAATTTTGCAGTTTTTAGGATTCGCTCAACCTCAACATCTCTTTTCTTTCTATTCGGTAATTCATGTGTAGGATCATCAAGTTCTATAGCTAATAATGGCCTGAGGTTGAATCTATCACATAAAAGAAAATCCACAGATTTTTCATTAATATGACGGAAGGCCCCATTCCAATTTTGTTTAAAAATTTGCCCATCAATAAATGCCGGTAAATGAATTTGCGGAAAAATATAGTAATCATTCTCTAAAGCCATCGTAAGTAACTTAAAGCATTCAAATTCAGACTTTGTTACTAAAAAATCTTTTTTATTATATGAATATAACTTAGGTATATAAGGGAAATTCCTCATAATTAAAGTATACCAGACCGATGCGCGGGCTAGTGGACGAAGTTAGAACTAAATTTATGCTATTTATTTAAGAATTGTATACATTGCCCTTGATTCTTGAACGCTGGATTGTTGAAAGTTTTCCAACCACTTTTCTTACACTGGTCTTGGGTAGTTGGAGGTCCAACCAAATCATCCCAACTAATTTGAAAATTATCAAAAGACGCTCCAGAATTTCCACTATTTACTCCAGATAAGCCACTACGATGCGTGGTAGTCACTGTATGAGTTAAGACATAGACATCATCAACATAAATGTCTAACTCACCTGTTATGCTATCGACAACTACTTTGAGGTTGTACCACAAATCATTAGATGACGAATAAGAATATATGGTTCCATCGACAGTATCACCATCCTCCAATACTAGTATCCGACCACCAGCTGGATATATCAACACATTTACCCAATGGTCATCATTCTCATACCAAACAGTAATACCCCCATAACCAGCAACTTGATTGAATCTTATATCAGTCTCGACTGTATGACTTGAGTTTGGGATACCTTCAGCAAGAGCAATAAAATGATCTCCGCCATTATCCTGTGTTAATACTCCATTATGAGGTAGCCCGATATCTTCAATTCTCCAGTCACCATCAACCCATGGAGTATGCTGAGAATAGCCAAGCCACCATCCATCAGTAAGCCCATCATTAAAATCGTCTGAGAACACACTGGCACTAGCAACATTATAAGAACCTCCAAGTATGATTAGGCCCACGCCGAACATTAGGACACTTGTTTTCATAGTAATTTTAATTTTTAACTTAATTCAACTATAGTCCTGATTTATGGGAAAGCAAGGTGGATACGCCGACCGGAATTTCACTCCTGAGCCTTCGGCTCTTTCAAAACCCACGGTTTTGAATAATTTCCTCCACGGGAGACCATATGTTCTCCCGACCCCTCTCTTGTTCAAATCCGGTCTCGAATCCAGCAAAAGCACAAGAAAAGCCGAGCACGAGGTTCGGCTTTTCTTAGCTTGGCGCGGCCGACCGGATTTGAACCGGCGATCTATTCCGTGACAGGGAATTATGTTAACCAGGCTACACCACGGCCGCAATCGTGCAATTATAACAAAACTGCACTTGTGCCGGTGAATGGAATCGGACCATTGTTTGAGGCTTATGAGTCCTCTGTTCTACCATTGAACTACACCGGCGATAATGGACAATATAACATAACACAAAATCACGTACCAAAAATTGTTGCGGGTACCCGATTTGCACGGATGCCTGCAGGTTATGAGCCTGCCGAGGTACTGCTCCTCCAACCCGCTATATTGCACGGCGGATATTATACGCTATTTTTTATATTTGAACAAACTCAAATTGCTCCCAATTCTCTAAACACTTTTTCGAAAAGGGCTATTACTCTCTTGGCCTCTCTATCAGTAAGCTCGAAGTCTGCTCCTGTATGAGTAATCTCGTTTCTTATCTTATGAGCCTCCCAAGCTTCGTTTATCGAATTGAGACTACCTTGACCTTCCCCCTTAAGCATTTCTCCGATAGAGTCTCCCATAAATCCAGCATTATGTAGTACTTCTTCTAGCATCACATCTGCCTCTATTATCGCGAGGCGCCAGTCAGAAGCGTTTAGTGAGTTAGCAAGCTTCAATATTTTATCCCATCTATTATTAGCCAACTTCTCTACTTGCCTACCCCCTTCCTCGTAATGCTTATGGGGGTTAAAGATCTTATCCTCCTCTTCGGTAAGCACCTTAATCTTCAAAAGGTTGTAGGCAATCCCAATACCTGCAAAGATCGTAAGGATAACTGCCACAATCTTCCAAATGGGCCAGATAAAATATCTTATATAGTCGAGTACAGTCCCGGTAGTCTCCCCACCAACCAAGCTATGAATGAAGTTCATAATAGCCATAGACACAACTCCGAGAAGGAGCAGGCCTCCCAAGAGAAATGTTGTCTGCTCGATAGCATAGCTATCGCTGATCTCACTGCCTGTAATCTTAGGACCTTCTGGTTTAGGTTTGTCAGCCATGATTTATTCTCCCATAAATTCTTTACCAGCAGCAAACAGATTATCCTCTCTGCCGAGATCTGCTGTAAGTTCAATCCCTAGTGGAAGTGCGCCAGCAGAGCCACTCGGTAGCGATATAGCCGGACAACCACTAATGTTGGCATGAACGGTGAAGATGTCTTCGAGATACATCTCGAGTGGATCCTTGCTCTTCTCCCCTATCTTCCAGGCAGGTCCGGGCGTAGTAGGAGTGAGCATGAGATCCACATCTTGGAAGAGCTTCCTCAAATCCGAAGTGATGAGCGCCCTAGCCTCTAGAGCCTTACCATAATACTCATCATAATAACCTGATGACAAAACGTATGTGCCAAGGATGACTCTTCTCCTCACTTCTCTACCAAAGCCTTCTCCACGAGTTTTGAAATAATCATCAATACCATTCTCTCCATCTATATGTAAGCCATACTTCACCCCATCGAAGCGTGCAAGATTCGAAGACACTTCTGCCGGCATCACGATGTAATATACCGGGAGAGCATGTCTTAGGCTCTCTACCTCAACCTCTTTTATCTTGTAGCCAAGAGATTTGAACTTCTCTATAGCGACTTTAAAATTTTCTTTCACCTCCTTCTTTACCCCTTCATTTTCAATAAACGACTTTGGCACACCGATCACCTTCAAGAAGTTGTTTCGCGCAGGATAAGTGGCATCAGAAATGGTCGTACTATCCATAGGGTCTTCTCCCTTAATAACATTATAGAGACTTTCCACCTCTCTAACTGTCTTGGCTATTGGCCCAATCTGATCGAAGGATGAGGCCATAGCTATAAGCCCGTGGCGCGAAACTCGACCATAAGTAGGCTTAAGACCCACAACTCCACAAAAGGCCGCTGGCTGTCGTATAGATCCTCCTGTATCTGAGCCCAGTGCCATATCCACCATGCCTGCCGCTACCGCGGCGGCAGACCCTCCTGAACTTCCTCCAGCTACTCGGTCTAGATCATGAGGATTCTTCGTAACTCCGAAGGCAGAGTTCTCGGTAGAACTTCCCATCGCAAACTCATCCATATTTGTACGTCCCACTATTATGGCGCCAGCATCTTTCAACTTCTTCACCACCGTGGCATCGTAAGGGGCAGTGAAGTGCCCTAAAATTCTGGACGCGGCACTCACCTTGTGACCCTCGAAAAGGATATTATCTTTGATCGCTATAGTCTTCCCACTTAAAGGCCCGTCGCCGTATGGTTTTGGACTATCGAACACTTCAAGAAAGGCGTGGATGTCCTTATCTTTCGTTTTAATTTCTTCGGGTGTCACAGGATTTTCTTTACCTTTATGTAACTACCTTCTCGCGCTGGAGCTTGTTCTAAAATCTTCTCTGTATAAAGGCTGGAGGCATGAGGCTCATCATCTTGGCGCATCACGTTTCTAATAGCTTCTGAAGCTTCAGTAGCTTTGTTAGCTTTTAAGCTTTTTATCTCTCCTACATAATTTAAAATTGAGTCGAATTCGCCCGAGAGCTTCTCTGCCTCCTCATCACTTATATAAATTCTCGCGAGTGTCGCCAGAGATAAAACCTTTTCCTTATTCATTACGGTGATTTTAACATAGAAAAAGGGCGAGGTATGTGCTGGGCACCGTACCTCGCCCCTGCCGCCGTCAGTTGAAGAAACCCTTGCAGCCAAATCGAGTTGTAGGGATCCTCGCCTTCAAGCGACATCCTTGAAAAATCAAAGCACAGCCTGACTGCTAACTCGAGCTGTTCTTGGATATCTCAAGAATTCGTACGAGAGGTCAATTGCGACCGAAGCGTCTTTTCTGGTCTGCCTCAAATATTTCTTGGCATCCCGTACAACGCCGAGCCGCCGGTTTAGCTCGCAAGCGAGCTTCCGAGATTTCTCCACCACAGTCCATACAGTCCTTGGAAGCTACTCCTGCTTGTCGAGCGGCGACCAAGGCCATATCAGCCTCACTTTTCTCGCTGTAGATGATCGACGCAATCCGAGTCTGAACCACCTGTTCATGACTAGAAGCCGACCGATCACCCTGATCTCCTCGAATGGAAGAACCGAGTTGTAGCATTGTAAACTCCGAACGACAACGACAGTTGATAAGGCGAGTGGACACAAGTCTACCCTCTTATCTACGGACCCCGGGTCATCCCATCATCAACACCTCCTAAGTCTAGATAAAGTGTAGCGTACTTTCTGCTAAAAGTCAACTAGATTGAGGAATTCTTGCTCATTTAACACCTTGACCCCTAGGCTTCTTGCTTTATCGGCCTTAGAACCTGGGTTTTCGCCTACTACTACAAAGTCTGTAAGCTTAGATACCGAGGAGCTCCAGTCCCCTCCCCCTGCCCTCACCCGCTCTTTGGCCTCGTCTCTACTCATGCTCTCGAGAGTGCCCGTCACCACTACACTCTTACCAGTCAGAGGCGTTTTCTTGATTTTTATATTTTCGATCTTTATTCCAGCTTCGAGTAACTTAGTTACCAAACTTTTATTGGCTCGATTAGCGAACCATTGATAGACTGCTCGAGCCACTACTTCTCCAATATTTGGGATATTGCTTAACAGAGCTTCGCTTGCATTCATAAGAGCCTCGATAGATCCGAAGCGATTGGCCAAGTCGAAGGCCGTCTCCTCCCCCACATGAGGGATACCCAGTGCATAAATAAATTTAGCAAGTGTGACTCTCTTGTGATCTTCAATAGACTGAACAATATTCTCCGCACTCTTCTCGCCGAAGCGCTCAAGAGATTGAATATCCTCCACCTTAAGATAGAAGAGATCCACCACAGACGAGATCAGGCCCTCATCCTTAAAGCGTTTAAGGATCTTAGGTCCCACAGTATAAATATCGAAGGCCGACACAAAGTGCTCCATGGCTCGGATGTTCTTCGTCGGGCAATCAGGATTAATACAGAAAGAATCTACTCCTCGACGCCGAACTTGCTCTTTGCAGACAGGACAATTTTTTGACATTACAAACTTTTTCTCCTTTCCGGTACGTAAAGTTGTAACCACCTCCACTATATCGGGTATGACATCCCCCGCTCTCTGTATCACCACCGTATCTCCGACACGCACATCGAGTCTCTTGATCTCATCTTCGTTGTGGAGAGTAGCGCGCGCTACCGTAGTGCCACCGACAAAGACAGGCCGCAAATGAGCTACTGGAGTGATCTTGCCCGTACGGCCCACCTGGAGAGCGATCCCTTCTACCAAAGTGGTAACTTGTTCAGCCTTAAACTTGAAAGCTATACCAAAACGCGGAGCCTTACCGGTATAGCCTAATCTTTCTTGCGATCTTTTATCATTGACCTTCACCACGACACCATCCAAGAGATAATCCTCCTTATCCTTCTTCTTCTCCCACTCTTTCCAGTACTTGATTACTCCCTCAATATTTTCAAACTTTTTGAAATGAGGATTAACCTGGAAGCCTAGCTCTTTCAAGAGTTTAAGCTCTTCTTCTTGTGAATTAGGGGGTGAGCCTCCAATGCTCGAAATATCATAAACAAACGACTGCAGACGCCGCGAGCGAGTGATCTTCGGATCAAGTTGACGGATAGATCCAGCCGCAACATTGCGCGGATTGGCGAAGGCCTCCTCTCCCTTCTTCTGCCGCTCCGAATTAAGCTTCTCAAAAACTCTTTTAGACATCCACACTTCTCCCTCGACGATAATAGAAACAGGCTTCGCTAGTTTGAGAGGGATAGAATCTATGGTGCGGATATTATTGGTGACATTTTCTCCAATCTTGCCATTACCTCTGGTTGCGGCAGTTACAAGGCGACCTTCTTCGTAAGTAAGCACGACCTTAAGCCCGTCAATCTTCAACTCCGTTATATAGACAGGCTTCTCTAACAAACCCTTCTTCACTCGCTCGTCGAAAGCCCGGATATCCTCCTCACTGAAGGCATCATTGAAGGACCACTGCGGTACCGCGTGAGCCACTTTTAGAAACTTCTCTAAAATCTTTCCCCCCACTCTCTGGGTGGGAGAGTCCGGAGTTTGTAGTTCAGGATACTCGGCCTCCATCTCTTCGAGTTCGCGGACTAGAGAGTCATACGCCTCATCGGAAATCTCAGGCTTATCGTGAGTATGATAGAGCTCATTATGCCGAATTATAGTCTCGCGAAGTTTGCGAGCTCGGTCTAAAACGCTCTTAGGTATCATAACCATGGCCCTATTATAACCATCTTACCTCTTATTAATAGGTTGCTCTTACTGCCCGCTCTACTCTCCTCGGGTTAGACAAATTGCATGTATTGTAACCTCTAGATTCGATAGTTGTTTGGCCTACTCCCTTAGTTACCCTAACAGTCGTACAGAATGGATCTGGTAAGAAGTGTATTGTAAAAGTACTTACAGCGTTATTCCCTACCACCCACTCATTGCTTGGATTATCTCCATCCTTATTGCAATTTATGGTTGAAGAAGTGCTGGTAGAAAAAGCGCTCTCCCCACTTGGATTTTTCACATCCCAATACAGAGCACACTCAATGCCAGTGTCAGCGGCGTAAAAGGCATACTGAGATTCACGATTTGATTGGGAAATCATTTTTTCTCTAACTGTTAGATTGACCATAGTACCTGTAATGAGGATCAGTGTGCCAATAGTAATCATGGCAAAAAAGATTGTGAATCCCTTATCTCTTTTAATTTTAAATATAGAAGGAATCATCGGATTACCAGTTTAAAAGATTTTCTCTTGCTCGGAACTGTCTAGCCACAACCCCTTTGGACCAATCTACTGTTACAGTAATAGATACTTCATTTGAATTAACAGTGCTTACTCTAATCTCCCTTCTAAAAACTGTTTCTGTCCAAGGAGCATTATAACCATAGAAACCAGTTACTGGGTCTTGTCTCAAATTTGGGCAATGGTCTGGCCCACTTGGACAATTTATGGCTTCGCTAGAAAAGACCGGATCTACAGTACAAGCCTTACCAGGGAAGCATGGGTCTCCTGCTTGTGCGGCAATCCCAGTAAGCCAGTTTTGCCCCTTGAGATTATTCGCATCTCGAATGTTTCTCACTTGTTCGAAGCCTTCTTGAGCAAGATAGAAAGCAATGACCTGATCTTTAGAGAAGATGTAGGAAGAGAGAGTGGTCTGAGATACTTGGGTAGCTCCAATGATAGCCAATACCAACATAGATACAGCCACCAAACTTTCCACCAGGGTAAATCCTTTTGCTTTTATCATATGTTTTGGTGGTTTAGACATATCTTATCAATAATCTAATATCCGCTGGGAAACAAGGGTCTGCAAAGCGAAATCGGTTCTAGTTTTACCTCCACCCACATGACTCTGTATCTTGATGAGGACTTTAGGTTGGTTACTATCTCCTCCCGAAAGTGGTTGGGAATTCAACACATAGAAATTAAGACTATCTATAACTACCTCTGGTGGTGTTAGTCTAATATAAGGGCCGCTATCCTCCTTCTTCTCTATTATATTAGTGGCTAAGCGATAATAGATAATATGATCGTCTGCATCATGAAATGACATTTGATAATCTCCGCTAGGACAATCTTGGGTACCTGTACCAGCGCCACAGTAGTACTCATGACCAAACCGCATTTCCTTCGACATGCTCTCTACGGCAAAATTCAAATTAGTAATAGCGGCCCTCAATGTTCGTGATTTAGTATTGGCATTGAAGACTCCCAGAATAGACCCCATTGAGATAACCATAATGACGAGGAAGACAGATACTGCTGTGATGAGCTCTATTATAGTAAACCCTCGATTTATAGGAGGATAGGTCATGATAATTATGGAATCGATATTTGCCCAGTAGTATAAATGCGAAGATTTTTTGTTTCGAAAGGATTGAAACGAATATAGCCAACCTCAATATACGCAACATTTGGTACTAGGACCTCATTCCCCAGATAGAAAAATTTAATAACAGCTTCTGTGCTCGGCCTAGTAAAAGTCACATCTACTTTATTGTAAGTGGCTGGAATAGTATTGCCCGAGGCATCTTTTGCGCCAGCTCCCTTACCCAAAGTTTCAGTTGGTAAATGGATTTCCTCTATACATTCTGGAGTACCTACAGAACACTGATCGTTGCCATCATATGTATGATCACCATCTTGGTCTAGAAAGTAGAGGATATGATCACTGTAAAAGCTAAATCCATAAGAGACATCGAAGTTGCCTGATCCCGGAGCACTCTCTCTCACTCCCACCCCATAGGATCTAGCCTGAGTGATTCTTAGGCTAAGGTCTTCGAGAAAAGTTCTCATCACAAGACGAGAAGCAGTTTTTGATTGTGAGAAAAAGATGACAGAAAGAAGAATCCCCATTATAGCTATGCAAACCAGCATTTCTATGAGGGTAAAGCCAGCCTCTTTTCTATAAGGAACTCGCATGAAGAATGTTTAGGTCAAAAATTAAACTTATCCAGGCTCCGAGAATAATAAACGGGGCGAAGGGAACCTCGCTCTTAATTGTAAGCCCTAAAGCACTTTTAAGAAAGCCGAATTTACTCAGTGCCATTAGGATAAGAGATACGCAGGCCCCAATCCAGAACGCGAGAGTGATAGCCGACAACCCTTGGGCCATTCCGAGAAGAAGTCCTACAGATAATCCAAGCTTGGCATCCCCGAAGCCCATGGCTCTCCCCTGGGAAAAGAACCAGATAGCAGCAAAGAAAAGAAAGATAATGGGTCCAGCCAACCAATCGATTGGGTCGTAACTTACAAAGGCATAGAGAATACTTAGTATAATGGCCGCGTACACAAGTGGGTCAGGAATTATCTTATATTTGAAATCGTAGATAGTAATAACTACATAAATGCAAAAGATAGGAAGCATTAAATACGGGACCGTTAGAAATATAAGTCCTGTCCATATTTCTACCAGTGGGTATTGGAAAGATATCTTATGTTTACAGCTCGAACACCTGGCTCGTAACACCAAGAAGCTAAACACTGGTACAAGCTCCCACCACCGAAGAACCTTGTGGCAATGAGGACACTCTGAACGACCGTTAAAATTCTTCTCATCCCACCTGAGAGCCACCACATTGAGGAAGCTACCTATGATTGCTCCGAAGATAAAGAGAAATATATCCATTCACAAAATTATAATACAAAAAGAGCCCTTAAGGGCTCTTTTTGTATTTGAGGTTTCTAAACCTTAGTTACAAATTACATCCCCAGCACCAAGCGGAGCGGCAATAGCCCTAGAAGTACCTACGCTATCTACACACCAGTTGTCAGTGTTGGC
>JANWHY010000003.1 GCA_025450175.1 Minisyncoccota bacterium | reverse complement strand
GAAGTTCGATAAGGGTGAAGCCTCTTGTTCTATTAATCATAATTCTCTAGCAATTTCTATAAGCTTATAAATAACTGTTTCCAGTTAATGCTTTAATTATACGCTAAACTCCGGCAGAATTGGCTATGTCGTAAATGGGGATAAGGACAGAGGCAAGAAGCACACCCACTCCCAAGCCTAGAGATACGATCATCACTGGCTCAATCAAACCCACAAGGGTGTCCACGGCATTGACCACCTCTCTCTGGTAAAAGTGGGCTACGGTACCCAAGATAGAGCCGAGTTCCCCGGACTCCTCACCTACCTTGATCATCTGCACCAAGAGACCGGGGATCTCCTCATACTGAGAAAGGGACTTGGAGAAGGAGCTACCACTTGTTACTGCGGCAAGACTCTCTCTCATAATCTGCTTGTATACGTCGTTCGTTACCACTGACCCTGTAATCTCGATAGCCTTGGCCATAGGGATACCCGAGACCACCATAGTGTTCATGTTGTCGGCGATGATCGAGAGGTGGAGCTTACGGAAGAGGTTCCCTACGTAAGGCACAGAGAGCTCGAATCTTCCTAGAGCTCTTTTCCCTTCCTCAGTATGGACATATCTCCAGACAAAGAAGCCGAAAACTATAAGGCCTGCAAGCAAGATGAATCCATAACCGATGAAGAAATCACTCACGTTGAAGACGATACGAGTATAGATAGGTATAGGTTGACCCGACTCTTTGATAATAAGACTAATCTTGGGAATGATGACGGTAAACATAAGCACCATCACGGATACAAAGACGGTGATCACAAAGGCCGGGTAGATGAGAGCATTCTTAGTCTTAGAAATAACTTCGTAGTTTCTATCATAGTAGTCAGCCAAGTAGTTGAAGGTGTTAGAAAGTTTACCCGTCTCCTCTCCAGACTTCACCATACTGGTATAGAAATTCGAGAAGATGTGTGGATGCTTGGCTAACGCCTTAGAGATGGGACTTCCACCCTGGAGATCGATAACTATCTGGTTAAGAGCCTTCTTCATCACTCTGTTCTCGGCCTCCGAAGAGAGGAGCATAAAGACTTTTAGCGCGGAGACTTGTGCCTCGAAGAGGGTGGCGAGCTGGCGAGAGAGGACCACTACCTCTTTATAAGGCACGGAGTTAGCGAAGGAGAACTTGGCATACCACGGCTCCTTCTCTGCTGGATCTATAGACACGATGACAAGACCCCTTTTCTGAAGTGAGCCCACAGCTACATCGAGAGAGATAGCCTCGATAGTACCAGAAGCTTGTTTGCCAGAATTCTCAAGTGCTTTGTAGTTGAATAACATATGTAGTATTAAATCATCCGCTCA
Source organism: Minisyncoccota bacterium (assembly GCA_025450175.1). Taxonomy (GTDB): domain Bacteria; phylum Patescibacteriota; class Minisyncoccia; order Phycocordibacterales; family Zambryskibacteraceae; genus UBA5004. The sequence continues at coordinate 18,741 of JANWHY010000003.1, read as the reverse complement.
AGCGTCCTCGGATTAGTAGAGAACTTGAAGGCATTCTCCGCCGTAACCTCTCCTCCCCTCACAAGCGTAGCTAATGAGCGGTTGAAGTCGATCATCCCCTCCTCCGAACTTGTCTCAATGACCGAAGAGATCTCGTGAGTACGCTTCTCACGGATAAGGTTAGCTACGGCGTTGTTGTTGATCAAGAGCTCGTAGGCAGGCAAGAGCCCGCCAGAGATACGAGGGATAAGGCGCTGAGAGAAGATGCCCAAGAGTGAGCCTGCAAGCTGGAGACGAATCTGGGTTTGTTGTGATGCGGGGAAGGAATCGATGATACGATCGACAGTTTGCCCAGCAGTGTTGGTGTGTAGGGTGGAGAAGACGAGGTGCCCAGTCTCGGCGGCCGTCACAGCGGTCGAGATGGTCTCGGGATCGCGCATTTCTCCCACCATGATGATGTCAGCATCCTGACGGAAAACTCCTTGGAGAGCGGTATGGAAGTCGGGAGTATCGATCTTGACCTCACGCTGGTTGATGATAGCCTTCTTCTCTTTGAAGACGTACTCAATAGGATCTTCGATGGTGATGATGTGCTCGAGACGCTCCATATTGATAGCCTCAATCATCGAGGCGAGCGTAGTCGACTTCCCTACTCCCGTAGGGCCCACCACTAGGAAGAATCCTTGTTGGCGGTTAATGAAGGAACCCAAGATTGGGGGGAGGTTGAGGGTGGTGAAATCTTTGATATCCTTGGGTACCAATCTCATAGCGATATGAATCTTCGAGAAGGAGAGGAAGACATTACAGCGGAAGCGTTCCCCATTTCCATGAGTGTAGGCAAAGTCGGTCTCCTTGCGAGCCTTGAACTCTTCTTTACCCTCATGAGTAAGCAGTGTGCCAAGGATAGCCTCCATGTCGTCGCCACTAAGAGAGGGGATCTTGGCAAGCGGTATAAGAAAGCCAGATACACGAATGACAGGCACACCCTCTTCTGAGAGGTGGAGGTCCGAGGCTCCTTCCTTCACTACGATACTTACTAATTCGTCTAAGATTCTAGATTGATTCATATTATTGTGTGGGCTTTTCTATTTTGATATTGGCGATTTTCAACACCTCTTCTACCACCTCAGAGGGCACGCTTGTGGCCTTGACCACATAACCCTTGATGCCAAGACTCTTAGCCTTATCTATCCTCTCTTGAGCACTCTCGTTGGTAAGCATCACTACTGCAGCCTCTTCGGCCAACTTCTCTTTGCGAATAGTCTCAAGCAATTCTAGGCCATCCATACCAGGCATAATGATGTCGAGGAGAAGGACCTCAGGCTTAGCGCCATTGCGGAGCTTGGTAAGAGTTTCTTCTGCCCCTACTGCCACATCTACAGTAAGTCCATAGCTCTCAAACTTCTTCCTATACATTTCTAAAAGAAATTTGTCATCATCTACGAGAAGTACAGTGTGTTCAGTCATACATTCATTATAGCGTATTAACTTCTTCAAACGGAATAATCTTATTGAAGGCCTTGAGGATAGCGTCCTCCTTCATAGAGAGCATTCCCTTAGCACGAGCCGCCTTGTAGAGTGCTGGTTCAGTTGGATCCTTAAGCACGATCATCTCAATCTCCTTATCCATCTCCATCACTTCGATCACGGCCATACGACCAGAAGTACCCTTGAGACACTCTGGGGTAGGATCAATGCCATACACTTCTTTAGAATCTGGGATCTGACTTTTAAACTGTAGGGGAAGATCCTCAAACTGCTTATCTATCATAAGCTTAATCGAATCTGTAACCGCAATAGGCTTACCACTCCCCGGACAGAGCTTCCTCACTAGACGTTGGGCCATAGTAAGGATGAGAGTGGGGGCAATAAGGTACGGGTCAACACCCATGTCTATAAGACGAGGGATAGCACCAATAGCACTATTGGTGTGTAGGGTGGAGAGCACTAGGTGGCCTGTGAGAGCGGCCTGGATAGCTAGTTGAGCCGTCTCTTTATCTCGGATCTCACCGACCATAATAATGTCTGGGTCTTGGCGCAAGGTCGTACGAAGACCAGTGGCAAAGGTGTAGTCGATCTCTGGCTGGACTTGAGATTGAGAGACTCCATCTATTGAATACTCAACCGGATCTTCCAAGGAAAGGACGTTCATGTGGCCCTTGTCCACCTCGTTTAGCATTGCATAGAGAGTTGTGGACTTACCTGAGCCAGTAGGACCGGTGATCAAGATGAGGCCATATGGGCGAGCAATGGCTTTCCTTATCATATCTATATTGGGCTGAGTAAAGTCAAGAGAATCCAAGTTCTTAAGACCTTGAGACTGATCGAGAATTCTCATTACCACCTTCTCGCCGTAGTAAGTGGGAAAGGTGGAAACACGGAAGTCGATCCTTCTCTCTGAGAGCTTGGCACTGAAGCGGCCATCTTGTGGCTTCCTCTTCTCATCCATGCGCATGTTAGAAAGAATCTTGATACGAGCAACGACTGCAGAATGCACCTTGCTCGGCAGAGTAAGTGAGGTATTAAGCTGGCCATCCACACGGAACCTCACACGAATGTTTTCCCTCGTGGGCTCAATGTGAATGTCTGATGCATTACCCTCTGAGGCATAACTCAAGATAGTGGCCACGATCTTGGTCACTGGCGCATCTTCGACAATCTTGATCTCCTCACTCTCCTCTTTCTCCGCTTCTTCCTCCTTCTTATCTTGAGCGGGAGCAACTAACTCGGTCTCAAGCTCAGAAAGTGCCTTAGTTACTTCTCCCGATAAGCCCTTGTACTTCTCTAAAACAAGTTTGAAATCTTCTTCGGTAATAGCATAAATCTTGAAGGGCATCCCGATCTTTGAAGAGATAAAGTTAAGCGCATCCCGAGCTTCTATATTGTTGGGATTGATAGCCCCTACTTCCAGCACACCGTCTCTTACTTGTATTGGCACGATGCCATAGTACTCTGCAGACTCTTGAGGGATATACTCTAGAGTCTTACTAGAAATAGAAATCTCTTTGAGATCGACAAGTGGAGCATTGGATACTTTGGATTTTACGAGATCTTCTCTTTTAGCCATAGCTATTTAATCTCGGACCTCTAAGAAGTCAGAGATAGTTAATTCTTCCCGATTGCTGCGAAGGGATTCTTCCGGCCGGTAGCTTGCACAGGGATAGGGACACTAAAGTCAGTAAGTAAGAGATAAGCTGGAGAAGAGAAGAGGCTTGGATCAAGGCTAACGCTTTGTAAGCTATTGAACATATCCAAGACATCGCTCCCCACATCGGCAGAGGTAGAATCTTCGGTAAGAAGAGAGAGATCAGTCTTAAAGAGGAGGTTGTAACCCAAAATAACGATGACGAAGATTACGACCAGAGCCAGTATTCCTTTGTTATCTTGATATATTTTCATATTATTTTAACCAATAGGTATTGAAGGTGAGGTTGTATTCATAGAGGTTCGCCTTCTCATCGTTGGATTGGAAGCTTAGAGATACAAGGTCCATGAGTCGCAAGTTCTTCTCTAGATCGGTCATAAATTCGAGGAGCTTCTCATAACTGGAGACAAAGGATATTGAGACTTGTACTATTCCATTGGTATTTTCATAAGGAGTAAGCTTATCTTCGCTACGGTAGATCACGCCTCCGGAGGCTGTGCTCGAGTCTACATTGGTCTTGATACTTCCAAGAGCGATACCGTGTTTAGCAGCAACACCATCAAGATCAAGGGCTAGTCTCACCACATCGTTGTGGTCTGGCATGATCTTCTTGACCCGATCTATATCGGCTGGAGGCAAGCTCTGATAAGTAGCTTGGAGAGAATCTCTTATCTCTTCAATTTTAGATACATTGTTAAGAATATCTTTATAGTTAGCCGCTAGAGCATGGAGCTGCTTGGATTCCTCATACCTGTCTGAGGTAAATGTGTAGAAAAGACCGATCGAGAGAAGTATTAAGATAACTGCTTTAGTATTCATATTAGTTGGTGGGTGTAGTAGTGCCTGCCTCTATAGGAAGAGAGGTAGTAGCTGTAGCCGGAAGAGTGCTATGGGCTATGCTATTTTCGTAAGAGAGGAGACTCGGATCCACTGTGGCTTGGAAACTGAAGACCACATCCCCCTTCTCACTGAGGTTGAAGTCAGAGAAAGTGGCATTATTGAAGAACTTCTGTTTATTGAAGATATCTGCTTGTAAAGCCAAAGCCCCATAGCCCCTGGCCTCTCCTTGGAGTCTGAGAACAACTCCCTTTTCCGTATGACTTAAGTTGAAGTCTTTAAACCGTACCGTGACAGGAGTGGAGGCGGAGAGGAAGGCAAACAGTGGGGTAACTATTTGGTGGTTAGTGATGAGGTCGCGAGCAAAGTTGAGACGGCTATCTAGGCGGATAAGCTCATTGATCACCTCTGGCTCAAGGTTGTCACGGGCAGCTACAAGTTCAGCCTTCATACGGTTGATACTATAGTTGAGATAGTAGGTATAGCCCAAGAGTCCGAGAGCCGCTAGGAAAGAGAGCGCGAAAATGATAGTAGCCATAAAGGAGAAAAGGTTCCCCTCTTTGAGCGGTCGTCCACTGGCGAAGTTGGTACTAGCATAAGAAGTTCCACCAGTTGAAGTAGGAGAGCCTTTAGGAATAAAAGATGATTGAAACTTTGGATCCATTTTCAATCTAAATTATAAACGATATTGTCAATTTATATAAGTGGGAGATGTGTACAATTTTCTTTTTCTATTTAAAAAGCGCCTGCCGTTCGATCACGAAACGTGCAAGCGCTTTATCACTGCCGCCGAATGTACATGGGTTACCTCTCATCCAAGAAAAGAGAGACAAGCTCTTTCCTGACGGGGTCGTCAGGAACATATTCGTTTTCGATCAGTACCTCTACCACATACTCTGCGAATCTTGCATCGACTTCCTTACCGACCTTCTCCCTGAGCTGGGGGAGCATCTCTTCAGCCGTTTTAGGCGTTTTCCTCTCTAGGGCCGTCCCCATAGGCCACCTCCTTTCCTAACCTTATTATACCACTTTCTAAACTTATTTAAACTCTGCCAGGCGGCGGAGAGCTAGGCCAATAGCAACGGCAAATTCTGGCCCCGTCTCTTTGAGCACGGTCTCGAGAAAGGCTGGGGCAGAAAGCTTGGAGAATGGGTCAGCGATAACCACTTCGGTCTTGAGGTTGTCTTGCGCAAGTCGTGAAAGACCCTTAAGAGCCGAACCACCACCAACCAAGATAATCTTAGAAACGGCCTTGTTGTACTTCTTCTCGAAGGCAAGGAGAGCGTTGTTCGCCTCGGCGAAAATGTAGTCGAGGGTAAGCACTATCGCATCATTGATACTCTTATCGGGACCATTTGCGCCAATATTTCTCTTAGTAATCTCGGCTTGCTCAGGGGGCATACCTAGAGACTTCGAGATAGTAGTAGTAATGTCTTGCGAACCTCTATTAATAGTATGCGAGACACGCACTATTCCTCTCTCGACTACATAGAGCTTAGTAGAAGCTGCTCCTATATCCATAATCACGACTGGGCGTAAGCTCTCATCGAGTACTGCACGCAGGGTACTAAAAATCTCAATTTCGAAAAAGCCAGCATCAAGCTTGGCCTCGGTTACAATATTTTGGTACTTATTAATAGTTTCGTTGTGAATAGCTACTACCAAGACATCCACCTTCGGTAATGCCGGAGTAGGACTCGAAGCACCCATAGCCATCTTGGCTTCTCCTCCTAACTCAGGCTCTACTTGTGGAGCCATCTCGCTCTTAGGAATGATCGACCAATCAAGCATTACCTCGGAGATCGGTACAGGGATATAGCGCCTAGCCTCGAGGGGCACCATGGAGGAAAGTTGCTTAGGGCTAACATCCGGCATCTCTATAACCGACATCAGGGCCGAGGAGAATGGGATAGAGAGACCGCTCGCCCTGGTAGTGACACTTACCTCCTTCTCATTCATGAGGTCAGTGATAGCTTGAGCCACCTTCTCTGGCGGTAGAGAGACAGCCTGACCGACAGAGAGACCAGCATATGGACCAAGAGCGAGTTCGCCATAGGTCTCGAGCACAGCCTGACCGTTCTTCTTCTTGATCTGGATAATCTTAATAGCCGAAGAGCCTATGTCGATACCGAGAGCTCTTGGTTCTTCCTTACCAAAAAAGCTAGAAAAGAGTGTCATATAATTAATATTGTAACATAATCATTCTATATGAATTTCTCTTTAAGAGTGAGGGATTGGGCAGTCGACTTCCTCTTCCCTCGCGATCCTAAAGTCGCCTCACTTGAGAAGCTATCTCCTAGTACTATTCTTAGAATTCTACCTCGTGCCAAAAATATTGAAAATAAAGACATTCTCGCTCTCTTCGACTATAGTCATCCACTAACCAAATCTCTGATCTGGGAGGTGAAGTATAGTGGCAATAGTAAGATTGCCTTAAGTCTTGGAGCCATACTTTACGACACCATACTCGATGAAATCTCCGAGCGGTCTCTTGAGGAGAAGTGGGGGGATGTGGTGGTCACAGCAGCACCCATATCGGCCCAAAGACTCTTCAAGCGTGGCTGGAACCAGGCAGAGCTCCTCCTTAGTGCCGTAGAGAAGTGTGATAGTGAGAAGCACTTCCAATACGAGCCCCATATTATTGATAAGCACATCCATACTGAGAGTCAGATTGCTCTAAAAGTGCGCTCGAAAAGACTTAAAAATTTGAAAGACTCAATGAGAATCCCAGAACCTATGAAAACCCGAGATAAGTGTATCGTCGTAATAGATGATGTGACGACTACTGGTGGGACCTTCCACGAGATAAGGCGGGTATTAAAAGAAGCTGGCGTTAAAAGAGTATTGTGTGTAGCGGTAGCGCATTAGAACACTAGCGTGTTCTAAGAAGAGTGTTCACCTGGATGATTGCGGCTATGTCATACTTGGCCCATTCCGATCCCGAGATCGCGGTCTCTGGTTTGATAGTCCCTGTAACAGCTATCATGTCTTCCGCCTTGAGATCAGTATTAGCATCTTGAATGCGACTAATATCAAGAGCGTAGAAGCGACCATCATGACTCCTTACACCAAGAGTACAAGGCTCATCATCGACACCGATTGCTGCCTTCTCCTTAGGAGTGAGCTTGAATGGTAGACAGCTGAAGTTGCCTGTAACCGTGGTCATACCGTCTATCTCATCATTCACTACCTTGTCCCAACCCTTAAAAAGGAGGAAACCGAAGACTCCAAGAGCAGCGAGCACCACAAGCCAAATGGCATTCCGGCGAAGGAAGCTATCATTCTCGAAGTCGTCCATAATTAGTGGCTATTATAGCAGTATCTCTAGCCGAATCAAGACGATGATAAAAAGATGGTAAAAGAAATGCCGGGGAGTGCGAGAGCACTCCCCGGGCACTAATTAAGCGTTTCTATCTGGATCCAGACTACCCGTAACTTACCGGGCTCAAAAGAAGAACTCACTTGGACCCTTCTTACTCGGACAAGTTCTCCTGGCTTCAATGTTACAGGAGTTATGTCCTCGGATCTGATTTGTCGATCGACGGGGGAAGTTTCTGCACCAGCGAAACCTCGTGTGGCAAAGTCGATTACCTGAACTCGAGAAGGAAACTCTATCGTCAACTTATCGCCAGGTTTCGGCAGAGTGATGGCCGGTCCACCGTAAGACGACAAACCAACAACCTCTGTATATCTTTTGTTGAGCCAAAGGAATCGTGGATCCCGCTTGGACTTAACGACTTTTAGGATCACCCAACCGATCACAGGCTCATTGTAAGGTGGCACACTCTGTGCCAGAGTCGGGGCCGCAAACACCAGAAGAAAAACACACACCCAAAAGATCCTCATACCAGACACTCCGTAGCTATTTTAACATGTAGCCTAAATAGGCTGGAATGCGGTACTTCTTACTATCTGATCAACTTCCTCAAATCCGGGAAGGTAGGCGAAGTTGTAGCGGGCTGGTAGGGCAAAAACGTATTTGGTATTCCTGCCTAGCTCACTCGGGTTAATAGGTGCGGCCCCAATGTGAAATTTGTCTCTTTGCATATCGTTCCATTGCGACACAGTGAAAACCATTATCGGGATATCCTGGCGCGGCACAGCTTCTGTCCACCCGGGATGCCTTACGAGAACAAGAGGCCCTTTAGCCACAAATACCTGGCCCTTACCATCATCTGGTATGTACCCCTCCCACTCCTCTCCTACTATAGAGTAGCCTCTCCAACTCTCGAGCAAATTCAAAACAAATCCGTATTCAGAATTTCTATAAACCACACCTTGCTCTTCCGCATTTCTTGAAACCCAAAAGTAAAAACCAGCTGCGATAAGAAGAAACAGGACTATATAAATAAATTTACGCATTAATACAGTATATGTTAGAGTCTACATTAATTGGAGACGTGGCTGAGTGGTCGAAAGCGCCTCACTGCTAACGAGGTAGGGTGTCAAAGCCCTCCAGGGTTCGAATCCCTGCGTCTCCGCACGAGTAACTAGTCCTGTAATCTTTTTAGGAAAGATGAGATAAGGGCGAGGATGATACCGAAGAGAAGCGCGGAGAAGAAGCCGGAGACAGCTACGCCTGGCACGAGAGCGGCGGCGAGCATGATGAGTAGAGTGTTGAGTATGAGAGCGAAGAGGCCGAGAGTCATGACGGTGAGCGGAAGAGTTAGAAGTAGAAGTACTGGACGGATAAAGGTATTGATCACCCCGAGGACTACTGCCAAGACAAGGGCTGCCACTATTCCACTTACAGTGATACCTGGCAAGAGATACGCCGTGATGGCGATAGCGAGAGCAGATATAAACCAATGTATAAATAATTTCATCTTTCTATTATAACATTTGGATTTTAATAATGCGTCTTCGGGAACCCAAGTGGAGTGTGGAGCGCCATCATAAGGAGAGCTATGAGCAGCATGGCGAAGACGAAGCAGTCCAGGAAGCTCTTGTCGAAGAAGGTTATAAATTTTTTCATCATATCTGTAGAATTATCTCTAGTAATAAGGATCGTTATGAGCTACCCCTAGTCTATAGAACGATCGTGAACCAGTTATGAAATTTTAAGCTCTCTTTCCATATTGCTCTTCATCTCGTATGATGGTCTCTTATGAAGAAAATCCTATCTAAATTGGCTAAGCGTAAGGTTCTTAGCGCATCCATAGTGCTTGTGATCCTGGTCATTGGAGGCTTCCTAATATTTCGACCTAAGGGTAGCGTAGAGACGACTACCCCTATTCACGCCGATCTCGTGAGGAGTATCAAGATTGCCGGCAAGGTCGTGCCACTAGAATCGGCCGAACTCGGCTTCGAGACTGCAGGTACAGTAGCAAGTATTTCGAAAGATGTTGGAGACCAAGTCAGGCGCGGCGAGACTATCGCTCGCCTCGATAGTGGCGCCACCCTTGCAGACCTAGCTAAGAGCAAAGCCGAGCTATCACTCGCAGAAGCAAACCTAGATAAGCTCGAAGGTGCGGGCGCTTATGAAGCACAGGTAGACAGTGCTAAGCGCGCCCTCATCCAGAGCATTACGGCAGCCTACACTAGCGCCGACGATGCTATACATAACAAGACCGATCCCATATTCATCGACCCTCGCGCCTCACGACCAGAATTGGTTTACTCTTTCTCCGACAACTTCGCTCTACGTGACTCTATAGTAAGTACTCGCCCACTCATGGATGAGAAGCTCGCCAAGTGGGACACGCTCTTATCGAACCTCACCCCCACCGCTTATTCGTCCAACACCCTCTCCCAGTCTAAGACCTACTTATCTGAAGTCTCTAACTATATAAATAAAGTTGCCCAAGCGGTGAACCTCTTCGAGGCCGGCGGCTCCCTCTCACAATCTTCTATCGATACTTATAAGAATGATGCCTTAGCCGCACGCGACAGTACCAACAGCGCATCGCAGAATCTAATAAGTGCCGAAGAGAAGTTCCAGAGCCTACTTGGTGATATCCCCGTGCAAGTAGCTCGCGTCGAGTCTGCCAGAGCCAGCGTCCTCAATAACCAATCCCAACTCGCCAAGACCGCCCTGGTCTCTCCCATAAATGGTGTCGTCTCTCGCGCCGATCTCAAGGTAGGAGAAGTGGTCTCTGGGTCAACAAAGGTTGTGACAGTCATCAGCCCCAATCTTCTTATAGAAGCTTATGTGCCCGAAGTACTCGTCTCTGGTGTAAAGATTGGTAACATCGCAAGTGTCACTCTCGATGCCTTTGGAGAAGCCACTTCCTTCGAAGCAACTGTAACCCACATTGACCCAGCCGAGACTGTCCGCGACGGCGTCTCTACTTATAGGATCAAACTCTCTTTCGCTAACTCCCAACTCGGTCAGAAGTCCGGCATGACCGCCAACCTAAATATCGAAACTTATAAGAAGCTAGATACTCTACTCATACCTGAACGGTCCGTGGTAAGAGAACAAGATAAAACTTTTATCTACACTCTTAGTGGCACCGAGATGGAGAAGTTGGAGGTAGAAGTGGGTGAACGCGACTCAAGCGGCAAAGTAGAACTTATCTCTCCCCTCGCGGAAGGAACTCTCGTTATCATTAACCCTAGAAGTAACTAGATGCCCCAATTTATCCGCCTAGGATTCTTCTTGGCCTGGCGACAAGTCCGTCGCGCAAGCCCTTGGACGACAGGTCTCATCATCTTCGTGATGACACTCACCTTCCTCAATCTCGTCGTAGTCTCGGGAATCCTAGTGGGTCTTATAGAAGGAGCGGTGGAGGCCAACAAGGAGTATTACACTTCAGATATTTTGATCTCGAAGTTGCCGAAGAAAACTTTTATTGAACAGAGTCCTCGTATTATTTCAATCATCAACTCCTTCCCAGAAACAGAGGCTGTCTCTGCCAGGTATCTCGGCTCTGGAAGCATTGAGGCCAACTACCGCACTGCAGCAAAAGAGGAAGAGATCGATAAGGCCGGTGGATCATTCGTCGGCATTAATCCAGAATCAGAGGAAAGTTTAACAGGCGTCTCCAGGTTCGTGATTGATGGCGAATATTTAAAACCTACTGACTACGATCAGGTACTTATCGGCGCTTATCTTTTGAAAGAATACTTCCCTGTCGAGTCATCTGCGATCCAAACGCTCAGTAATGTACATGTGGGGGACAAAGTACGTATCACTATTGGTGAAATCATGAGAGAAATGACAGTGAAAGGGATAGTGAAGTCTAAGGTAGACGAACTCTCATACCGAGTCTACTTCGTAGATAGCCAGTTTAGAAGTTTAATTGGTCGAAATGATTATAATGTTGGTGAAATTTCGGTAAAGTTGAAACCGGGCTCAGACCCTCGAGCCTACAAGGAAGCCTTAAATCGCTCTGGAGTTAGCGAATACGCTCGCGTACAGACCTTCGAAGATGCTCAACCCAAGTTCTTGCAAGATATTAAGAACACTTTCGCCCTCCTTGGCAATATGATCAGCTCCATCGGTTTGGTGGTCGCATCTATAACCATCTTTATCGTGATTTTCATCAACGCCATCACGCGCCGCAAGTTTATCGGCATCTTGAAGGGTATTGGGGTAAGCGGACGTACTATCGAAGTCTCTTATGTCTTCCAATCTTTCTTCTACGCGGCGTGCGGATCCATTATCGGACTAGTGATCCTCTATGGCTTCCTGAAGCCCTTCATCTCGGCGCACCCCATCAACTTCCCCTTCTCAGACGGCATATTGGTAGCGCCCTTACTTAGCACTATGATTAAAGTATTAATCCTCGTCATCACCACCATCATCGCTGGCTATATCCCAGCACGCATGATCGTGAGGAGGAACACCCTTGACTCTATCTTGGGTAGAAATTAGTTCAACACCATGGCAATCATCGAAGTAAAAAATTTAATAAAGACTTTCAAAGATGGCGACAAGGAGACTCGTGTCCTTAAGGGTCTCAATTTCTTAGCCGAGCATGGAGAATGGATCGCCATCATGGGTCGCTCTGGCGCGGGCAAGTCTACCTTTATGTACCAGATGTCTCTTCTCGATGAGCCAACTTCTGGAGAAATATTCATAGACTCACACGACGCCCACAATATGACCCCAGATGATAAAACGAACTTCAGATTGAACCAGCTTGGTTATGTCTTCCAAGATTACGCACTCATCCCAGACCTCACCGCGCTCGAGAATGTACTCGTCCCCATCATGATGCAAGGTGAGGACAAAGTCAGTGCGCACACTAAGGCGAAGTCGGCTCTAGAAAGAGTTGGACTTGGCCATCGCCTTAATAACCTTCCTAGTCAGCTCTCCGGTGGTGAGCAACAGCGCACCTCCATCGCTCGCGCCCTGGCTCATGATCCAAAAATCCTTTTTGCCGACGAGCCGACTGCAAACCTTGACAATGAATCTTCGAAAACTGTCATGAAGCTCTTTGAAGAAGTACACAAACAAGGACAGACTATTGTCATGGTCACTCACGAAGAGGAGTACAGCCGCCTGGCCGAGCGCGTGGTAACTCTAGATGATGGTCAGATTATAAAAGACGAAAAAACCCATAAAACTCCGCATAAGCATTCCTAAACTTGACTTTTTAATATAACCTGTGGTATAATAAGGATAGACCCCTATTTAGAGGAGCTTGTATGAAGATAAACAAGGCGGTATGTGGAGAACTTCTCCTTCTGACCGTATTCGTGGCGTGCTTTGCCTTCGTCGCTACACAAGGACTCCCCGTTCTCCGGTATATGAACGGAGACGAGCAAATTCCTTTCTGGTCTTTCCTTGCGGTTCTCGCGCTCTTGGCAACCTGGAGCGGAAGAGCGGCCTGGAATTCCAGACGAAGTGACTTGCTCTAAGAGCGTAGCCCACCCCGAGTAAGTCGAGGGGTGGGCTTTCAATTTTTATAAAGTAATATAGGGGCATGCAACTTAAGGATAAACTTACCGACACTTTCCGGATTCTGCCCGCACAAGAGAAGGCTCTTAAGAAACTTGGGATAGAGACCCTAAAAGATCTTCTCTACCACTTCCCCACTCGATATGTAGACACTGCCGAAGTTACAAGTATTAGAGATCTCGTGGTCGGACAAACTGCCGTGATCTTCGGCAAAATTTCTGGTCTGAAGACTAAGAAAGCTTTTAAGAAGAAGATTCCCATGGCGGAAGCGCGAGTAACAGATGATGGTGGTTCGATAAAGATAGTCTGGTTCCACCAAGCATACCTCGCCAAGATGATACTCGATGGATCCAATGTGAGGGTAGAAGGCAAGATCTCTTCTCGTAATAACGAATTATATTTCTCTAACCCAAAGATCGAGAACGCCCCAGACCTCTTCACTCCCGCGAAGTCACACCACTTCTATCCTGTGTACCCGGAGACCCGTGGACTTACCTCCAACTGGATCGAGTACAAGATTGAAACCATTTTTTCTTCCAAAGTTCTTGAAGAGATCCTAGACCCACTCCCGCCCCACATTCTTAAAGCTTACAAACTCCCTAGTCTAAAAACGTCTCTCATCTATATTCATCAACCAAAAGATTTGGACCATGCCCAAGCCGCACGTAAACGCTTTGCCTTCGAAGAGATCTTCTTCATCCAACTTGAGAGGCAGAAAACCAAGAGCGAACTCGGCGAGAAGCCAGCCTTTGTCATAGATAAGAGCGAGAAGGATATAGAGAAGTTTGTAGAGCGCTTTCCCTTCGAAGCGACAAGTGCCCAGAAGAAAAGTATTTCTCATATCCTAGCCGACTTCCGAGGCGGGCACCCTATGAGCCGACTCTTAGAGGGAGATGTAGGGTCAGGCAAGACTGCAGTAGCAGCTACTAGTGTCTACGCCGTAGCTACTTCTCGGCCGAAAGATCAGAAGTTCGGCACCCTCCAGGCCGCTTATATGGCCCCGACAGAAATCCTGGCCCAACAACACTTTGAGTCGTTTATAAAATACTTCAGACATTTGCCTATAAACATCGCCCTCATTACCGGTAGTGGTTGTCGCAAGTTCCCTTCTAAGGTTAATCCGGATGGCTGGACCGATATTTCTAGATCACAACTCCTCAAGTGGGTAGCTGGCGGTGAGATCGCGGTACTTATAGGTACACATGCTCTTATCCAAAAGTCGGTTAAGTTCAAGCACTTAGCCCTTGTAATAGTAGATGAGCAACACCGCTTCGGCACCGCCCAGAGGCAGAAGTTGGTAAACAAAGAAGCGCGCATACCCCATCTCCTCTCCATGACAGCGACTCCTATCCCTCGCACTCTTGCCCTTACTCTTTATGGGGACTTAGATCTCTCACTTCTCGACGAGATGCCAGCCGGACGCAAAAAGATTATTACCAAAATTATTTCTCCTGATAAAAGAGGTGGAGCATATGAGAAAATTCGTGAAGAGCTAGAGGCTGGAAGACAACTTTATGTCATTTGCCCTAGAATTGATGAACCAGACCCTACTAAGGAGATGGCAGTCCTTGCCAAATCGGTAAAAGAAGAAGCCAAGAGACTGAAAAAAGAAATATTTCCAGAATACGAGATTGGAATTCTCCACTCTAAGATGACACCGAAAGAGAAGGAGAGTGTGATGCTTGATTTCAAGAACAAGAAGATCGACATCTTAGTGGCCACATCAGTAGTGGAAGTAGGAGTGAATGTCGAGAATGCCTCTCTCATTATTATCGAGGGGGCAGAACGCTTCGGCCTCGCACAACTGCATCAACTGCGTGGCCGCGTCCTTCGAGGTACGCACCAGCCATACTGCTTCATCTTCGCGGATACCAAGTCGGCGAAAACCAATGATAGGCTAAAGGCTATTGAGACAGCCAAAAATGGTTTTGAACTTGCAGAGTTTGATCTTGTTCAACGCGGGGCTGGAGAGCTGCGCGGTACTAAGCAGTGGGGGCTCTCCGATCTCGGTATGGAAGCTATCAAGAATATAAAAATGGTCGAAGCCGCCCGCCTGGAGGCCACCAAGCTTGTCGAACAAGACCCAACCCTATCTCAATACCCCCTTCTCAAAGAGCGCATAGAAGGAGAAGTCACCAAAATCCATTTCGAATGATATAATTTTATTAATGAATTACTCACTCTGGGCAGATGTTACCGCACTTACTCATATCACTACGGTGGTGGCTGTAGTGATTGGCCTATTGGTAAGCTTCCGATACAAAAGATTCAGACCCTGGGAGGCTGGGATTCTTATCTTGGTAGTAATCCTCTGGTCCTACTATGGCAACTGCCCTCTCACTATCCTGGAACAACATTTGCGAGATCTTGCAGGAGAAAAGTCTAACGTAGCAAGTGTCGGTTTCTTGCCCTACTACTTCAACAAGCTTCTTTCTATCAACTTCCCTTCTCGAATCGTACAAAGATTTACCTTCTTTTCGGGTGGAGCCCTCTTTGCCGCCTCTATCGACTGGCTCTCGCCATACATGCACTTCCACGTCTTCCACGTCCGCCGAAGTTTAAAAAGGTTGGGAAGACGTTTTGCTTTCTGATATATTACTCAAACCACCCTTAGCTCAGTTGGTAGAGCAGACGACTTATACTCGTCCGGTCCCTGGTTCGAATCCAGGAGGGTGGACATGCAATCATGGCCACCCTCCGCCGTTACTATTATGCACATTAGCGGCTCTCGACACGCCGAAGGAGTGATAAAATAATATTTGGGCCAAAAACCCGTATTAACTAACTATTCTCAATGAATCTTCACAAAGTTACTTTCATCCTCCTTATCGTTGGAGGACTTGCATGGGGTCTCGAGGCTATCGGCTACGGACTAGGGAGCTACCTTCCATCCACTCTGATGATGGTGGTCTACATCTTGGTCGGCTTGGCTGCTATCTACGAGATCTTCGCTCACAAGGGCCTCTGCCGCAACTGTAATCCTCAGTAATAATATAAAGAAAAAGGGCTGTCGTAATTTTTGGCAGCCCTTTTTCTTTTTATCGCGAGTCTAAGAAAATTGCTTTTGTTTTGTATTCCCTACGGCTGATGTTCAATATCTTTCTTACGCTTCGGGACAATGCCGTGAGCAACGAGGATGTCCTCAAACTCCTTCTGCTCTATAGTCTCTACTTCTATAAGTCTATTGGCGATACTCTCCAGAAGCTTCTTGTTCTCTTTTATAATCTTCTCCACCTTCTTCATAGCATCATTCATAATCTTAGACACTTCGCCATCGATAAGACCCCCAACCTCTTCCGAATACTCCTTGTCCCCTCCTCGGGCACCGAAAAGTGGCTTACCACCAGCATTCTCAAGAGCTATGGGGCCAACCTTGTCGCTCATGCCATACTTGGTCACCATATCGCGCGCAAGCGCGGTCGATACTTGAAGATCGTTTGAAGGTCCGGTAGTGATGTCATCATACTTCATCTTCTCCACCACATAGCCCCCAAGCGCTACGGCGATGTCATCTAGAAACTCTTTCTTAGACTGAAGCTTCTTTTCTTCTATCGGTAATTTAAATACATAACCCAAGGCGCGACCGCGCGAGATGATGGTGATCTTATGTACCGGATCTGCATATGGAAGGATCGAGGCTACTACAGCGTGTCCTGCTTCGTGGAAGGCAGTAAGCTCCTTCTCCTTCTGTGATAATAGGTGGCTCCTGCGCTCGGGGCCAATAATAACCTTCTCAATAGAGCGGATGAGATCAAACTGGGAAATCTTAGTACGATTCTCGCGCGCCGCAAGTATTGCGGCCTCGTTCATCAAAGAGTAGAGATCTGCTCCGGAGAATCCGGGCGTCCTCTCCGCTATAAGATCGAGATTCACATCTTCTCCAAATGGTTTCTGACGAGCATGGATCTCTAAGATCTCTCGACGATCTCTCCTATCTGGAAGATCGAGGGTCACGCGCCTGTCGAAGCGACCAGGGCGGAGAAGCGCCGGATCTAGCACGTCGGGGCGATTGGTCGCCGCCATAACTATTACCTTCTCATTGGGCTCGAAGCCATCCATCTCTACCAGGATCTGGTTAAGAGTTTGCTCGCGTTCATCATTGCCACCACCTACACCCGTACCACGCACCCGACCCACAGCATCGATCTCATCTACGAAGATGATTGCCGGAGCGGCCTTCTTCGCAAGATCGAAGAGGTCGCGCACGCGAGAGGCGCCAACACCCACAAACATCTCTACGAACTCTGATCCAGATATGGAGAAGAAGGAGACCCCGGCCTCACCTGCTACTGCGCGAGCAAGAAGTGTCTTACCAGTACCCGGCGCACCCATGAGAAGAATGCCCTTAGGTATGCGGGCGCCAATATCCAGGAACTTCTTCGGATTCTTCAAGAAGTCGACAATCTCTCGCAACTCTTCCTTAGCCTCCTTGGCACCAGCCACATCCTTGAAGCTAACTTTCTGCCCCTTGTCGTCTGGGGTGGTGAGTCGGGCCTTGGATTGCCCGAAGGTGAAGGCCTGCATCCCTGCCCCGCGCACTTGCCGAGTGAGGAACCAGATGAAGAAAATTATAAAAATTATTGGCAGAAGTATGGGAGCAAGCGAAGCAAACCAGTAGAAGAATCCCCGATCATCCCTCACTTGTATGTCTACCTTACCGAGAGCTGGTTGGGGGATGTCGTAGTTGGCGAGGGTTGTCGATAGAGCGGTGCCTGTCTCCTTCTTGGCAACCTTCTCAAGACCATTCTCGTATGTGATGTCGAGCCGATCGCCGGTGACAGAGATAGAGGCTACTTGGCCCGTAGCAATGTCGGAGGCCAGAGTGGAGATGGAGATCTCTTGTCTTCCTTTAGATCTACCCGCAAGAGCCGAGTAGAGACTCGCGAGCAGTATGAAAATGATTAGGGCAATGATAGCCTGCCCTGCCAAACCTCGGCCTGGCGGCAAGCCGCCAGGCTTCGAGGTTTTAGTGATTATTACCTTCTTAGATTTTTTAGGAAGTTGGACCATACATGTGGCATTATATCTACTATGAGTATTTATGCCAATAATTCCAAAGTACTCTTCGACTATGAAGTTCTGAAGAAATTCTCAAGCGGTATCCAACTCGTGGGTACCGAGGTTAAGAGTGTTCGCGGTGGCAAGCTCAATCTGCGGGGCTCCTTCGTCGCCATCCGAGGTTCTGAGGCCTTCCTCGTCAACGCCGAGATCCCCGCATATCAGCCCAAGAATACAGCCTCAGACTACGATCCTAGAGGGGCACGCAAACTCCTCTTAAGTAAGAAGGAGATAGAAGAATTGGGGGTAGCGGAGCAAACCAAAGGATTGACAATAGTGCCTCTCTCGGTGTATAATAAAGGAAGGTTTCTCAAGCTCGATATCGCTATCGCCCGAGGGAAGAAAAAGTTCGACAAACGTCAAGCGATCAAGAAGCGCGATACGGAGAGAGAGATCAAAAGGACTTTGTAATTTACATATGGGGATGACGGGCTTCGACAAGGCTCGGCATTGGTCAGATAGCGTGAGAGAGCCGAAAGGACTCTTAAATCCCTTTCAAAATCTAAACGCAAAATCAACTTTTGCAAAGATCGTGAGTCCGTATTTTACGGCTATCGACTTCCAGTTCGCATACGCTCGAGTTTAATCTCGCGTAGCAGCTGCGCAACTTCACAAGATGTCTCAAGTAGTGAAAGTTGTGTAATCACCTGAGGCTATGATCCGAGACTCCTCTAATCGGACGAGACAACAGAGGATAGAGGTACAAGGGCTTTCGTTTGCTCTCTATCTTGTATCTTGAACCACAGAAGCAAAACAGCTCACGTAGACATCTTTCCAATCCATTCTTGGACCTGGATTCAACTTCCAGCATCGCCACAACAAAAAGAAAGCGGGCTTCCGGCCAGTTTTGTCTTTTTGTCATGATCGTCGGAAT
>JANWHY010000002.1 GCA_025450175.1 Minisyncoccota bacterium | reverse complement strand
TGGGGCACTCGTATTACCGCTGCTGCTGTCACGAGTTTAGCAACCCCTTATTCTTGGAGTACTATCAGTCGAAACTTTCTCCTCCACAAAAGATGTTTACGACCCATAGGGTCTTCATCCATCACGCGGCGTCGCTCGATCAGGCTTTCGCCCATTGTCGAATATTCTCGGCTACTGCCACCCGTAGGTGTATGGACCGTCTCTCAGTTCCATCGGTGGGGGTCACCCTCTCAGGTCCCCTAAGCGTCTTAGCCTTGGTAGGCCATTACCCTACCAACTAGCTGATACTCCGCAGGCCGTTCCCGAAGCGAATTGCTTCTTTACTATTTCTAGACTATCAGGTATTAGTCCCGCTTTCGCGGAATTATTCCTGACTTCGGGGTACGTTCCTACGTGTTACTACCTCGTCTGCCACTGAAACAACACACCTTTGACCTTGATGTAATCGCAATCTCTGGCAATTGTTATTCCCGTATGACTTGCATGCCTCATCCACGCCGCCAGCGTTCATCCTGAGCTAGGATCAAACTCTAATAATTAATAACGGAACAAAAGAGAAAACGATATTTTCTTTTTTGTTACTCAGATCCTATAAGATAAACATTGACTTGCCTCCCCTTGGATTAAGGGGAGTTTATTGTTACGTTCTCAACGTAACTAGTTTTTCAAAGTACATGGCCGTTTCAAGACGGCCCGTCTAACTGACGGTTTAAAGGTTAGTTAAGACGTGAGGAATAGTATACAGGTCTGGTTACGTGAGTCAAGCTCGTCAATTAGCCTTATTTTACTTAGCTTTTTGGTGAGATCTGGAGAAGCTTATGAGTAAGGGGGAAGCGATGAAGATGGAGGAGTAGGTACCAGCAATGAGACCCACGATGAGGAGGAGGGAGAAGGTCTTGGTGGTAGCGGGACCGAAGAGATAGAGAGCAAGCAAGGTTATAAAGATAGTAAGAGAGGTGTTGATCGAACGGCCGAAGGTCTGCGAGACGGACTTCCCTATCGTAGTCTCGAAGTCTTCTTTATGATTCTCTTCTTTATTTATACGCAAGTTCTCACGCACTCGGTCGAAGACCACTATGGTGTCGTGGACCGAGTATCCTAAGATTGCTAAGAGTCCTGTCACAAACAAGAGATCAATCTCATAACCCCATAAGTGTCCAAGGTATACGAAGACGCCCGTAGGGATCACCACATCGTGGGCGAGAGCGATGATAGTAGCCAACCCGTACTTCCAGGAGCTTACTGGCTCTGAGACCTTACGGAAGGCGAAGGTGATGAAGAGCACAATCATAAGCACTACTACACCAATAGCCTTCATGGCCTTACCTTGGAGTTCCCCACCGGCACTTGGGCCAATAGTGTTTTGCCTCTCGATAGTGTAGCGAGTACTGCTTATGCCCAAGAGAGTGTTATTGAGGGCCTGTCGTTCAACTTCAGTAAGCTCTTTAGTACGGAGGATATAACGATCAGTGCCCGATGGTCTGACCGAATATCCCCCAATATTCATAGTATTAAGTGCTGACTCAATCTGAGTCTTAGCTGGAAGACTTCCTTCATATCTCACTTCAGTAATCGTCCCACCGAGAAAATCGATTGAGAGTCTGAAACCAAATTGAACTACTGCCCAAATAGAAGCAACAAACAATATGGTTGAGAGGAGAAACCAGATTTTTCTATTTTTTACTACCCACATATTATTTTGCATGCATACCGTTACTGAATAAAAATCTGCGGAAGCCACTCTCCACCCTCGCTTCTTTATTGGGCACAATAGCAAAGAGCAGAGTCCTCGATACTGTGATAGCAGTAAACATCGATATGAGTACACCCAAGCCCAAGGTGAGAGCGAAGCCCTTCACTGCTGAAGTCCCAAGCCAGAAGAGGATGATGGCTGTGATGATGGAAGAGATATTGGAGTCTCGGATAGAAAGCCAAGCCCGATGGAACCCTTCGTGGAAAGCCTCAAAGATAGACTTACCTCTCTTCAACTCTTCCTTAGCACGCTCGAAGATGAGCACATTGGCATCAACCGCCATGCCTATCGAGAGGATGAAACCGGCAATACCCGCCGCAGTGATAGTTACTGGCACAAGCTTGAAGACGACTAGAGATAAGATGATGTAGAAGACGAGAGCCACTACTGCCACAAGTCCAGGCAGTCTGTACCACAAAATGAGGAAGATCGAGAGAGCGAGGAAGCCGATGAGACCAGCATGTATCCCTTTGGTCATAGCCTCATCACCGAGAGATGCCCCGATGGTCTGAGAGCTTATGAGCTCAATAGGTACTGGTAGTGCGCCGTAGTTAAGGTTGCGCACTAGATCTTTGGCTTCTTCGGGAGTGAACTGGCCGGTGATCTGAGCATTGCCATTGGTAATCTCATCTTGGATCACTGGAGTAGAGAGTACTGCTCCATCGAGTATGATGGCCAGAGCCTCTCCCTTGTGATCGTGAGTAAGCTTAGCAAAGAGGTCACTGCCTTCTTTATTGAACTTGAGACCCACGAAGGCTCCTCCGGTACTTGGGTTAAATTGCACCATCGCCTTCTCCAGATAGCGCCCAGTAAGTCCCGTAGGGATAAAAAGATCTTTTAAGGGGGTATCGGGATTGTTCTTCAGTATCTCCTCCATACCCTCTTTGGCTAGTTGGAACTCGAGCACAGGAGTTTGCCCTATGAGCTTAATAGCCTGGTCAATATTACTAATACCCGGAAGCTCGACAATGAGTCGCTCATCCTTGTTGCCAGAAATGATGCCTGCACTCTCGGTCTGGATAAGCGGCTCCGAGACGCCGAAGATATTGATACGTCGCTCGATGACATCCTTGAGGCTCTGCATGGCCCCACCCACGTCGTCTACCTTGGAGACGTCTGCACGATATATAAGCTCAGTGCCTCCTACAAGGTCGAGACCAAACCTAAAGGGAAAGGCTGCTCCCGGCCTCTGACCCCTTACTAGGAAGAAGCCTAAGAGGACAAAGGCTACACAGAGGATGAAGGAGATGATGATGTGCCTGTTCATGAACTCGCCAATTATGCCAAACTCTCTACCTCCCAGCAATAGAGACTATTGTCTTCAAGGTCCGGAGAGCAATCTTCAAGTCGAGGAGGAAGGAGCGGTTCTTGATGTAGAAAAGATCGTATGAAAGTTTGTGAGCTGTCTCTTCTGTCGCTAGTTGGTGATGAGGGTGAGCATCGTGGTAGATCTGCGCCCAGCCTGAGAGCCCCGGCTTGATGAGATGGCGTACGTTGTAGTAAGGGATCTCCTTCTCATACTGTCTGACTAGTGCCGGCAACTCTGGCCGAGGACCGACGAGAGATATATCGCCTTTCAAGACATTGTAGAGTTGAGGTAACTCATCTATGCGACTCTTTCTTAGAAAGTTGCCGACTCGTGTCACCTGATTGGTAGTCTTTAAACTCTCGTAATTGCCATTATCGTTTTCTGTCATACTGCGGAACTTGTAGATCTTAATAACTTTATTGTTAGCCCCCACTCTCTCCTGGATGATAAAGATCGCGCCATGATCCTCGAGCTTAATAGCCAACATGATGAAGGGATAGAAGACAAGCGATATAAGAAGGAGTGGTAGAGAGATGATAACCTCAGTGATTCGCTTCAACGAGTCGTAGGCAACATGAGGAGCACGGGAAGAAATGTTTTCCAAGAACCAATTGTATTTCAAGAGCGAGAGCGGCACTCTATTGAAGATGTCTTCATAGATCTTATGCATATCGATGAAGCTGATTTTAGAAAAGATGAGATTGTAAAGATGGGGCAAGACCGGCTCGGCATTCTTGTGAGCTAGATCGATAGCGATAATAGAGACATTCTCCGAATACACCCGAGAAACTATCTCATCCCAGAAGCCTTTCTCATTGACCCTATTAAGATCGACCGAAGAGACGAACTTAATGTTGTAGATAGGATTGTTGTTGACCTGGGTTAAGAGTTCCTTCACCTCCTCGCCCGAGCCAATGAGTATGGCGTTCGATGGCTCTCCTCGTCCTATAATAAAGTAGCCATACATTCTCCAGCCAAGCACTAAGAAGAAGGAGATGAAGAGGTAGATAAAGAGTATCGTCTTCGGAGTAATCCCAAAGAAGGGTATGAAGTAGAAGAAAATTACTGCTAGTGCCGAGTTAGCTAGCTGAGTGTTGGCAAGGATTATCGGAAGATTCGACTTCAGTATATCTGTCTGCTTCTCATATAGCCCCGCAATGTAAAAGACTACAACCCAAATGACGAATAGGAGGCTAAAGGGTGCTAAGTGGGTTAAGAGTAACTCGCCAGAAGGTGGTTCCAAGTTGCGGAAGAGTAGTGCCAGCCAAAGAGAGACAAGGAAGAAAAACCAGTCCCCCACCAGGAGGAGAAGCGGACCTCTTTTGAAAATTGAGCCCATTAATAGC
Source organism: Minisyncoccota bacterium (assembly GCA_025450175.1). Classification (GTDB taxonomy): domain Bacteria; phylum Patescibacteriota; class Minisyncoccia; order Phycocordibacterales; family Zambryskibacteraceae; genus UBA5004. The sequence goes on along the minus strand of JANWHY010000002.1, from coordinate 7,675 downwards.
TATTATACAACAAAACCTTTATAATGGCTATATCTATGAAGATCTTGTACGGCATTACGAAGGGGAACTTCGGCGGGGCGCAGAGATATGTTTTCGACCTTGCTACAGAAGCTACAAAACTAGGGAACAAGGTTTCAGTCTTAGTAGGCCAAGGTGGTCTCCTCAAAGAGAAGTTAGAGAAAGAAAAGATAGAAGTAATCGAGCTCTCTACTCTAGCTAGAGACATTTCTATACTTAGTGACATAAAATCTTTTTTCGAAATTTACAAAATCTTAAGACGCGCGAAGCCAGACGTATTTCACACCAATAGTTCTAAGATGGGCGGCATCGGTGGCCTCAGTGCAAGACTTGCAGGAGTAAAGAAAATTGTTTTCACCTCACATGGATGGGCCTTCAACGAGAAGCGGCCTTGGTATGAGAGGCTCGCTATCCGCGTTTTATATTGGAAGATAATCTTACTCTCGCACACCACTATCTGCGTATCAGAAAATACTAAAAACCAGATTCAACTACTACCTTTTATTTCTAACAAGCTACGAGTAATAAGAAACGGGATCAAGCCCTTCTCTCTCTTACCTAGTGCTCCCCGAGAGATGCTGATTGTGGGAGCCTTAGGCGAGCTCCACCATATCAAGGGCTTCGACATCCTTCTTCATGCTTGGGCGAAGTTTATTAAGCATCATGGAGCTAAGCTTGTAATCTGTGGCACCGGAGAGGAGAGGAAGCATCTTAAAGATCTGGTAGAAGAGTTGGGGGTAAGTGCTCTGGTAGAATTCCGCGGCTATGTAGATGATGCTAGGCGCGAGCTCCTCAACTTCGACATCTTCGTCATGCCTTCTCGCTCAGAGAACCTGCCCTACGCACTGCTTGAGGCTGGGGTTGCAGGGCTCCCGGTTATCGCAAGTCGTGTAGGAGGCATCCCAGAAATTATTGAGAGCGGCATAAACGGTATCTTGGTGGAAAAGGAAAATGTCGAAGCTCTCTTCTCTAGCCTTATGCTTCTGGCCGGAGATAAGGAGCTCCGAGAAAGACTAGGAGAAAGACTACACGAGAGAGTGTTAGAAGAGTTTTCTCTCGACAAGATGGTCAGTGATACAATAGATACGTATGAATAAAGCTATATACTTTTCTCGTTTTGCCATTTTTATCATCTACTTCTGGTTTGGCATTTTGAAGGTGGTTGGCATGAGCCCTGCAAGCCCTCTTGCTCTCTCGCTTATGGATAAGACCTTACCATTCATGGAGCCTGCTCTCTTCCTTGTCCTCTTAGGACTCTTTGAAATGCTTATAGGTACCCTGTTTCTCATCCCGCGACTCGACAGACCTGCTCTTGGCTTCCTAGCCATACACATGCTTATGGTCTGTTCTCCCCTGTTACTCTTGCCCGCACTTACCTGGGTTCGCCCATTCGTCCCCACCTTAGAAGGTCAGTACATTATTAAAAACATTTTGATCATCGCCTTAGCACTCAATATCGCCTTTTGGAGAAAAGCTAGCCAGTTCGTGGAACCTGAGAGTAGCGCTTCATACTAGAGAGTATGCCGAGTGTAAGCCACTCACTCAGTAAGTGCGACCCCCCATAACTCATAAAGGGAAAGGTGATACCTGTGACGGGCATAATACCCATGTTCATCCCCGCATGGATAAAGATATGCACCACAAAGAGTATTGATACTCCGATACCAAAGAAGGTCTCGAAATTACTAAGAGCTACTTTGGCATTGTTTACAATCCTTACAAGTAGAGTGAATGCTAGTCCTAATAGAAGAAGCCCTCCCACAAATCCCCACTCTTCGACGAAGGCCGCGAAGATAAAGTCTGTCTCAAACTCAGGTAAGAATAGGAGCTTGGACTGACTGCCCTGGCCGATACCCTTGCCGAAGATCTGCCCAGAACCTACTGCAATAGTAGATTGGTATGCGTTGTAGCCAGCTCCGCGGATATCGGTGAGCGGATGGATGAAGGAGACAATACGCGCCTTCTGATACGGCACAAGGACGAAAAGCCATAAGGCTAGGAACACCCCAGTACCAAGCATTACTACAAAGGCTAAGTGCTTCTTAGAAATCCCGGAGACTAAGACCATCCCAAACCAAATAGCTAAGATCACCACTGCCCCTCCGAAGTCTGGCTGTAGAAAGACTAGAAGAAAGATGATGAGAGCATAGATACCCGAGATCGCGATATGGCGAATGTTCTTGATCTCTATGTGACGACGGGAAAAATACTTGGCAAGCATGAGGATGACCACGAGCTTAGCCGGATCGGATGGCTGAAGGTTGAAGAACCCTAACTCAAACCAACTTTGTACTCCACGAGTAACCTGCCCCACCACGAGGAGAGAGAGTAGGGCAAGTACGATCGCAATAAATATCGATATCAATACTTTGGTCTGACGGAGAAAGCGCCAATCTATCGCCGTAGCCACGAAGAATAGTATAAGCGAGCCAAGAAGCCAGATACTCTGACGCAAGAAGAAGTAGTTCTCCCCAGAGAAGGAGTTCATGGTAATAAGCCCAGCAAGAGAGACCAGAACAGCTGGTACAAAGAGATACCAATCAATATACATCCGATCGAAAAACTTGGTCATCTTACAAAACTTCGATCGGGGAGAATACGCACAATCACCTCTGTATCAATAATCTTCTCTGTAAAGGGTGAGGGCCAGGTAAAGACGATAGGTAAACTCTCGCCTGCTGGGAGAGTATCGACAAATGTCTTTGAGGCGGCGAAGATGTTCCCCGACTGGTCGAAGATAAGTGCCGTGAGGTCAATGTTGGAGACATTCTCAAGAGAGGTGTTAACCACCGTAGCATCAAGACGCGGAGTAGAGCTCGCTCGAGAGAGCACCTTATCCCTCACTGTCACCTCCCGGAGTGGAGTGCTGGATTGCTTCCAGATAATGCTAGACTCCTTCCACTCGAAGGAGGCTCGGGTAGGAATGGTATTAGATAGATTAAAGGGCCCTTCGAAAACAGCTATCGTCATACTCTTGGGGATATAGGCCTGGCCCTCAATAGTTTTAATAGGAATGGTACTTGTGGCATCGAAGAGCTTGATCGTATACCTCGCGCGAAAGACTTCTCCCGTTGGATTAGGATTCTCTACGAGAAGTGCCACTTCATATGTATCTTTGGCCACTAGAAGAATCTGGGGATCGCCTTTTACGATAAGTGGGATGGATTCTGTAGTGCAGATGAGTTGGCAGGAGCCACCACAATCTACACCTGTCTCATCACCATTCTGCTTGCTGTCGAAACATGTAGGTGACTTGTATAAGAAGAAGTAGGTAGGCAAGCCTACTAGCACAATAAGACTAGCAAAAACAATGAGGAAAATTACCAACTTCCGTCGTCTAGCCCACGAGTTCATGAGGGTATTATAACAAGAATTGAATACTAAGTTCTGGCGTCTAGCTACTCTATCTTACAGAGACTGTACACCTTTCGCACTTTCAGCGCTCAAGGTCTTGCGCTTGGGTCCCTACCCCAAGCTCACCCTTGCGAGTACCATCGCCTCAACAGAGCTTAACTTCCGTGTCCCCATAAGAAACTTTTGATTAAATAGATTGAACGCTTAGTCCTGGCGATTAGCTACTCTCCCATTGCTAGTACCATCGCCTCAACTGGGCTTAACTTCCGTGTTCGGAATGAGAACGGGTGTGACCCCAGCGATGAATCACCAAGACTAAATTTTCAATCTTCAAAAGTTTCTGACGGGACAAGTCGGAATGATAACGGGTGAGAAGCGAGCGTGCGCAGCTTCGCAAGACCGGAGGCCGACAGGCCGAGGTGGGGTCGCGGAAATTTCTAGCAAGAAATTATCCGTGGCTGACCTCTGCGACAAAACACCAGAACTTAAGATTCAATTTTTCAAACAATTTTCAGGTAGAAAGCAAAGTGATTTTCAAGTTTCCTAATAGGAATCGAGCAATTAGTACGCCTCGGCTCAACACCTTACGATGCTTACACCTAGCGCCTATCAACCTAGTCATCTCCTAGGGCTCTTAACGATTTCTAATCCTGGGGTTGGCTTCATTCTTAGATGCTTTCAGAATTTATCCATTCCCGACTTAGCTACCCGGCGGTCCACTTGGCAGTAGAGCCGGTACACCAGCGGTCGGTTCAACTCGGTCCTCTCGTACTAGAGTCAACTCCCCTCCGAAATCAAACGCCTGCAGTAGATAGGAGTCCAACCTGTCTCACGACGGTCTGAACCCAGCTCGCGTAACTTTTTAAATGGCGAACAGCCATACCCTTGGAAGCTTCTCCACCTCCAGGATAAGTTGAGCCGACATCGAGGTGCCGAACTGTGCCGTCGCTATGGACGCTTAGGCACAACCAGCCTGTTATCCCCAGGGTAGCTTTTATCCTTTGATCTCCGGCCGCCTCTAACACGGACCGTCGGCTCACTATGCTCTGCTTTCGCATCTGTTTGGCATGTACGCCTCACAGTCAAGCTGGCTTATGCCATTGCACTATCGGCACGGTTTCCATTCGCGCCTAGCCAACCTTAATAGAATCCTCCGTTACAATTTAGGAGGAGAGCGCCCCACTCAAACTGCCCGCCAGATACTGTTTCTCGTCGTTTTTTCCGCCGAGGTTAGAACTTACAATCTAGAAGAATGGTATTTCACTGACGACTCCATCTGATCCAAAAACCAGACTTCAAAGTCTCCCATCTATGCTACGCATCGTGACCGTAAGCTCAATATCAAGTTGCAGTAAAGCTCCTGGGGTCTTTTCGTCTAACTGCAGGTAACCGGCATCTTCACCGGTATTGTATTTTCACCGAGCGGGTCCCCGAGACAGTTCTCCAGTCATTACACCATTCGTGCGCGTCTGAACTTACCAGACAAGGAATTTCGCTACCTTAGGACGATTATAGTTATCGCCGACATTCACCAGGGCTTATACAGCGTCAGCACACCATCCTTGCGGACAGAGCACCGGCCGTAGTTGACCTTCTGGCATTGGTCAAGTGTCACCCCCTATACATCCTCTTACGAGTTCGCAGGGAGCTGTGTTTTTGGTAAACAGTCGCCAGGGAGACTTTCGCTGCGGCCCATCTTGCGATGGGCAGGCCTTATTCCGAAGGTACGGCCGCTTTTTTGCCGAGTTCCTTGGAGCACACTCACTCGTTCGCCTTGCTCTACTCGAGCTGCACACCTGTGTCGGTTTGCGGTACGGTCGACCCGCTGGTTAAGCTTAGAAGTTTTTCTTGGAAGGCTCTTCACTGACATCCTTTCGAGTTACCTCTCAAGTCCTCCGCTGTCTCGGAAGCACCCCGCTGATTTACATGCGGGACAATCCTTCGACCACGGACGCCAATCCAATAAGGCGCGTCACTTTATTTCCTCCGTCACTCCATCGCCCAGCGGGCGGTGTAGGAATATTAACCTACTGTCCATCGCCTCCGGCTTTCGCCATCGGCTTAGGCCCGACTAACCCTACTCTGATCACCGTTGAGTAGGAAACCTTGTGCTTTCGGCGTGCGGGGCTCTCACCCGCATTGCGGTTACTTGTGCCTGCATTCTCTCTTCCATACGCTCCACTATGGGTCGCCCCTTTAGCTTCATCGCAAATGGAATGCTCTCTTACCGCTCATGATTTATAAATAAATCACAAGCCCTCAGTTTCGGTATCACGTTTTAGCCCCGATTATCTTTGGCGCAGAATCTCTCGATGGGTGAGCTGTTACGCTTTCTTTCAAGGATGGCTGCTTCTAAGCCAACCTCCTCATTGTCTACGAAATTCCACCTCCTTGTGATGCACTTAACGTGAATTTTGGGACCTTAACTGGAGATCTAGGACTCTTCTCCTTTTGTACGGTGGAGCTTAGCCCCCACGTACTAACTGCCGTGTAGCAATAGCGGTATTCGGAGTTTGATAGGAACAGCGAGATTGCTCCCTGTCTGTTCCTTCCAGTGCTCTACCCCCGCTACTCAATTAACACGACGCCAGCCCAAAAGCTGTTTCAGAGAGAACCAGCTATTACCAGGTTCGATTAGCTTTTCACTCCAACCCACAAGTCATCCGAGAGTTTTGAACGGCTCAACGGTTCGGGCCTCCAGAGCGATTTCTCGCTCCTTCACCCTGCTCATGGGTAGCTCACCTGGCTTCGGGTCTTATGCATGCCACTATTCGCGCTATTCACACTCGGTTTCCCTGGGGCTCCGTGCTCTCGCACTTAGCCATACGCGGCATACATAAACTCGCAGGCTCATTCTTCAATAGGCACGCCGTCGCGGAGTTACCCCCGCTTCGACTCCTTGTAGACATATGGTTTCAGATCTATTTCACTCCCCTTCCGGGGTTCTTTTCACCTTTCCCTCGCGGTACTAGTTCACTATCGGTCTTTGAAAGTATGTAGCCTTACCGGTTAGTTCCGGCAGATTCGCTCAAGCCATTCGTGTCTTGAGTTACTCAAGGACAATTAAGAAGTTGTTTCGGTTTCGCCTACGGGGCTTTCACCCTCTGGGGCGCTGCTTCCCAGCAGCTTCGGCTACCTGACAATTTGTAACTTCGTGTCGCTCAAGGCGACTATAACTGCCTTACAACCCCGCGAATTTCTCGTACCACTCGTATTGCTACCAGTGGTCTGAGAATCTCGACGGTTTGGGCTAGATTCGCGTTCGCTCGCCGCTACTAACGAAATACTGTTTGGTTTCTTTTCCTCTTGGTACTGAGATGTTTCACTTCCCAAGGTATGCATCTCTCTTGCGAGAGATTCCAAAAATCTCTTTCTGGAGGGTTTCCCCATTCGGACATCTCCGGATCGAAGGTTGCTTGGCACCTCCCCGAAGCGTATCGCCGCCACGCCGCGTCCTTCATCGCCTTTCAAAGCCAAGGCATCCACCATACGCCCTTAACGTTTCCTTCCTCCGTGTGAGAGAGAAAAGGATTCTTCAGAACCGCAATAATTTGTTGTTCTATTTTTTTTATTTCACCTGCCCACCTACACGAAGTTGAAAAGACCCAGATTGGGAAATTACTTCGCGCAGTGGAATTATGTTGTCAATGTTCGCTCACACCTATGACAGATTTTGAGACTAAAAAATCCCGCTCCTCGCGGGACACCGGGCAACGAGGAAGTCGCCAGCTATCGCCGCAATTTCACTTGATTCACAGTCAACATATCTGTACGAGCCAGTATATAGGAGTGGGTGTGTACTGTCAAATTGGGCCTAAAAGGCCCTTGTTTTGCAAAGAAAAAGCCGCCGGAGCGGCTAGTAGCTTCTCGGCGGCGGGGTGATAGCATCTTCAAATTTGATCAAACCCCCTTCGAGGATCTCCGCGACGAGACCGCCACGGTCGTGGAATTGGTCGTCAAAATTGGTTCGCTTGCCGGAAAGTTTGCTCGGGCGCTTGCAGGGGTCACAATATTTGAGTCCTCGCATACGCGCTGCACCGATCTGAAACTCACGGCCGATGAGCCACATGAGTTCGACACCAATAGTCGCAATATTGCGGCGGCTTTCCTGGAATGTGAAGCCGCTGTCCGGGAAGAACAAAGCATTAATGAGCGTCACTTGACGTTTACCGATGGCGCCGCGGTTGTAACTTCCTTCCCCCGCCGCATAGCGGTCGCCTCGCAAACCGGCGCCAGCGATAGCTTCGACTTCCATGACCGTCTGCATAGGCGCCCCTGCCTGCGGTGCAATGCAGATTGTAAT
>JANWHY010000001.1 GCA_025450175.1 Minisyncoccota bacterium | reverse complement strand
GAGAATGCTAAAGCCAGGCTTTAATAAGGTACTAGTAATAGTGTAGATGATAAGCCAGGCAGCGAGTATCCACAGGTAACCTATCATCACCTTCTTGAAGACGTTCTTAGCCTTCTCCTTGGCACTAGTACTACCTCCTGATGTCATAAGGAGGAAACCAGCATAAGCGAAGGCGAAGACTGCAATAAAGGTAGAGATAAAGACAAGATCTTTTATAATAACTTGAACAAGTTTAATAAGATCAGCGAAGGTGCAATCGGGACCGTTACAGACTAGTAGATTTTCCATACTATTTTATTAGTGTCTCTATATCTCGACTTGCCTTCCCCACTGCTTCTCCTACTCGAGCTCTACCGCTTGTCACCGACTCGACAGCTTCCCCAAAGATGCCTCGCGTGGCAAAGGTATCTGGATCAAGCCATCCACGAGACTGCAGTGCGGCATCATAGAAGACCGAGAGCACAGCATCTGTAGGGCGCTCGAGTAGTAGATCGCGGCGTGGCGGTGGGAGCCCGCGCACCTCCGAGAAGACTCTCGAGGCATTCTGCGAGACAAGCTTGGTAGCCACTGTGACCGCCGCCGCTGGAGCTGGCGTCGCGCGTGAAATAGCTACACCCTTGAGCTTGCCGTAGGTAATGACCTTGCCCGAGACACGCGACTGAGGTATGAGAGCGACGCCGAAGTTGAGCGTCGGGTTCTTACTCTTGAGGTTCGCGCGCTCGCTAGCAAAGCCTAGGTAGTAAGCACTATCGCCGGAGGTGAAGTTGGTCTGAGCATCTAAGAGAGATCTGTTCCAAGAGTAGAAGGCCTTAGTCGGGTTAGAGAACTGAGTGTAGAAGTTGAGTGCTGACTCTCCCGGAGATATAGGTAGGTTGAAGTTGTTACCTAGAACAGATACCAACCGATCTCCCGAGAGTGAGGTAATAGGAGTACCGGCTTGGAGGAAGAGAGCAGAGAGAATCTCCTTAGCATGAGGGATGTTGCGCGCCTCACCCAAGGCCATGATAGATGAGACCAGGTTCCCCGCGGCATCGCGTTTGGAGAGGTTGGTAGCGGCTTGGAAAATCTCATCCCAATATGCCATAGGCTTAGCAATCCCGGCGGCTGAGAGCAGATCTCTGTTGTAATAGAGGACGAGTGGGTCGATAGAGAGGGGTAGAGCATAGATACCACTTGGGTCTAAGAAAAGCTCCCCCTCTTCTATAAAAGTAGCCTTGAAGTCGCGCTCGCTAATACTTGCATAAGGTATAGGGAGAAGCTTAGCCTTGTTCTTCCAGAGTTGATCTGCTCCTAAGAGTATGAGATCGGGTCCTTCTCCGCGAGCTAGAGCCTCGGTAAAGTCTGCCTCGAGAGTCGTAGCTGACTTCTCTACATATCTTATGGTCGTGTTCTGGTCGCCAAGGATAGTGGGGTCTGCCATCATCGCGTTGAAGTCGATAGAGCTTACATCTCCCCAGATAGTGATAGTCACGGCTCTAGCACTCGAGCCTCGATAGAGGGCAAACATCGCCACCGCCACCAATATAAATACTCCGAAAACAACGAGGAGAATAACCTGAAACTTGGACATCAACTAATTCTATACTAGAACTAAAAATAACTAATCCACATTTAAAGGCAAATCAGCGAGGCGATAGAGTCCCCTTCTCGCAGTTTCATTATACGTACGCCTTGAGTTTGGCGACCGAGGATTGGGATCTCCTTGATGTCGACACGCACGACCTGACTCTTCTTCGAGATTGCGAGTACTTCCCCATCTTCTTCTGTCACAACTTGAGATGCGATCACGGGTCCAGTCTTACTCGTCACCTTAGACGTAAGGATGCCCGATCCACCACGCCCTTGGATCTTGTACTCCTTAAGCTCAGTGCGCTTGCCGAAGCCTGCGGCCGAGATCACTAGGAGATGCGCACCCTTAGCCTCGCTCTTGATCACATGAGCTCCCACCACCTTGTCACCCTTAGCAAGCTTGATACCTCGCACCCCAGCGGCGGCCCGACCCATCTCTCTTATGCCTGATTCTTGGAAGCGGATCGCCTGCCCATCTCGTGTCACTACTGACACCGTCTCCCCCTTCTCTACAAGTTCCACCGCAATGAGCTTATCGCCGCTAGAGAGTTTGATAGCGATGATGCCCGATGTGCGCACATCCGCAAACTGCTTAGCCGAGACACGCTTGGCCGTGCCTTCTTCGGTAATCATAAAGATTGAGCCACTAGAACCCTTCTTGGTCTTTGGCACTTTTAGGATCGATGTTACTTTCTCTCCCTCGGAGAGTGAGATGAAGTTCATAAGACTCTTACCCTTGGTTGCTCGACGACCTTCAGGCAGCTCGAACATCTTGATCTGATAGACCTTACCCTTGTCGGTGAAGAAGAGTAGGTCATCGTGCGTACTTGCAGACAAGATCTTCGTTACGAAGTCTTCTTCCTTGGTATCGAGATCCACTACGCCCACACCTCCGCGCTTTTGTCTCCTGTATTCATCTGGATTCGTGCGCTTGATGTAACCACCAGCAGTGAGTACTAGGGCGTTCTCCTCTTCTACTACCAAATCCTCAATAGATAACGCCTTCACTCCGCCCTTGATCACCTTAGTGCGACGTTCGTCAGCATACTTGGTCTTGATTTCGGCAAGCTCAGACTTAATAACCTTGAGAATTTTAGCTGGAGAAGCTAGAAGCTCTTTCATCTCCTTGATGAACGCCTGCACCTCCTTAAGCTCGTCTTCAACCTTCTGTCTTTCAAGTCCAGCTAACTTCTGTAACCTCATTTCCAGGATGGCATTGGCTTGAATTTCAGAAAGCTTGAACTCTTTCATCAAACCTGTACGGGCATCCTCTACAGTCTTCGAGGCGCGGATGAGCTTGATCACACGGTCTATATTGTCGAGAGCAATACTGAGACCTAAGAGAATATGTTCTCGCTCTTGGGCTCGCAACAGATCGAAAGCCGTACGACGCTTGACCACCTCATCTCTATGTTTAAGGAACTGAACAAGAATAGTCTTGAGAGATAGAGTTTGAGGTACACCGTCTACCAAGGCGACCAGGTTTAAGTGAAAAGTTTCTTCGAGTTGGGTGTGCTTGTAGAGTGCGTTCAATATCTTCTGTGGCTGGCTACCACTCTTAAGATCGATCACCACTCTTATGTCCTTGGTTGATTCGTCACGTAAGCCCTTGATCCCATCAATCTTCTTTTCGCGTACGAGGTCCGCAATCTTTTCTATCAAACCTTCGGCCTTGTTCACCCTATATGGAATCTCAGAAATAATTATTTGGGATTGACCACTCTTACTCTCGGTAATGTCAGCCACACCACGTGTCACTATGCCGCCACGACCTGTGGCATAGGCGTGATGAATGTCTTTTTCATTGAAAATGATTCCGCCAGTAGGAAAGTCCGGACCCTTTATAAATTGGAGAAGATCTTCGGTAGTAGCATCCTTGTTGTCGGCTAGATACATGACTGCATCCACCACTTCCCCCAAATTGTGTGGAGGGATATTGGTAGCCATACCTACGGCAATACCTAGAGTACCGTTGAGAAGAAGATTCGGAGCCACAGCTGGCAGAACTACGGGCTCCTTCTGTGTCCCGTCATAGTTGGGGCGGAAGTCTACCGTATCCTTATCGATATCCTTAAGCATCTCTCCTGCCATACGACTCATCTTGGCCTCGGTATAACGCATAGCCGCAGCACCATCCCCATCTATAGAACCGAAGTTACCTTGGCCAATAACAAGTGGATAGCGCATCGAGAAGTCTTGTGCCATCTTGACCATAGAATCGTATACAGCCACATCTCCGTGAGGATGATACTTACCGAGCACCTCTCCCACTACGGTAGCTGACTTACGAGTCTTCGCTCCCACATTGAGACCAATCTCATTCATGGCATAGAGGATGCGACGGTGCACAGGCTTGAGACCGTCACGGACGTCAGGTAGAGCGCGGTCAGTGATGACACTCATGGCGTAATCTATAAAAGAGTCCTTCATCTCGCTCGTAATAGAGCGAGAGACTACGCGATTTTCTATATTTGGCTTGTCAGGTTTATCCGCCATAAATATTAAGAGTTGATTGTAACTCTAAGAAACTCTCCTTCAAAGCACTTACACTACCTGAGATACTAGCACTAAGAGACTCGAGTGGGCCCACCTCATAACTCTTCTCCACGTATTGCTTGTCAGGGGTAAACTGAGTGAGGCTCCAGAAGGCGAAGATAAAAATGGTAACAGTACCCGCCGCGAGAAGGGCGAACCTCTCTTTGTGCGTCTTGGACTTAGTCTGGAGCTCTTCGAAATATCTCATTCTTCTTTCAATACGATAATCTCTCCTTCCTTGCCCTCGAGATCCTTCTTCTTAAGAACAAGCTTTTCGACAGGCTTGACCTCGCTCTCTCCAGCCTCTTTCAAGAACTTAGCAAGGGAGTCCTTATTGTAATTGGTCGGGATGATGACCTTCGACTCTAGGGCTACGGCGAGTTCGTAAGTATCGGTGGGAGTGAAGAGTAGATCCACCTCCTCAATAGCCTCCCTAGTCTCGCGATCAAGCTCGCCCTTGATGTCACCTAAGAAGCAGAGCTTCATACCCTCGAAGGTTACAAGGTAGATAGTATTGACCTTCTTCTTGGCGCCACTGGAGGCGAAGCCCTTGATGAAAACATCTTTGATCTCGTACTCGCCTGGGCCGTCGATGACGAAACCCGACTTCTCTGAAGTGTCCACGCGCCCAGCGGAAAAGAGGGTGATATCAGCCGCGAGCTTGGATTGCGGATTTACCACAAGAGCCAGATCTCCTTGCGAGATTTTGAAGGACGCCTCGCCGTGACATGTGATTATCATTAGCTAAATTATAGCACAAATTAGCCATTTTATCACGCTTGACAATAGTACTAGTTAGGTGTATAATATCAATTAGGAGGGCGTATGGATGGGATCGTGCTTGCTGTATTCGTAGTCCTGGTTGGGCTCAATCTGCCATTGATCGCGATCCTATGGGTCGTGCCCTACGGTAAGATAGTTATGGCCGGACTCGGACTCTTGTCACTCATTGTGGCAATCTCTCTTCGAAACACTTGGTGGAAGAAGCTTGGGCGCTGGGGAGTGCGACTCTAGCGTCGCTTACATTAGGGCGGGCCGCGACCGCGGCCCGCCCTTTTCTAATTCTTATATTTGTGATAATTTACTTAAGTTCTTTATTAGTCCCCGGATCTGTTAATCCCCTACTTCAGGCAACCACGGATGATCAAGTAGGGAGCGGGCCCGGGCCCACTATTGTGACCTTAACTGAAGAGGCTAAAATCGCGTTTCTAGAAACACTTCCCACTCCCCCAGTCGCTGAGGACTTAGTGGAGGGAGTCGTCATATCTATCGATAAGGGGGCTGTCTATGTGGACCTCCCACCTTTTGGTACCGGGATCATCTTCGGTCGCGAGTTCCAGAATGCTCGAGACATTATTAAGAAGATCAATGTCGGCGACATCGTCGCTGGTAAGGTGGTTGGCATCGGGGGTAAGGATGGTTACATTGAGATCTCTCTCAAGGAAGCTCGCCAGGCTCTCATCTGGGGCGAGGCAGAAGAAGCTATCCGCGACAAGCGAGTCTTGGAGCTCCCTATCACCGATGCCAATAAGGGTGGGCTCATCATCTCATGGCAAGGTCTCACCGGCTTCTTACCTGCATCTCAACTCAAACCCGAGCACTATCCTCGCATCTCTGACGGCGATAAGGACAAGATCCTAGATGAGCTGAAGAAGTTTGTAGGTACTAAGCTTGCAGTAAGTATTATTGGTGCAAGTCCTAAGGAAGGTAAGCTCATATTCTCAGAGAAGAACCAAGAGACCAAAGATAAGGAGGGTATGGTCGAGCAATACGCTCTAGGCGACGAACTCACTGGCGAGGTTACAGGTCTTGTAGACTTCGGCGTCTTCGTGAAGATTGAGGAAGGCTTGGAGGGCTTGGTCCACATTTCAGAAATTGATTGGGGTCTCGTGGAGAACCCTAAACTCATGTTTAAGATTGGCGAGAAGGTGAAGGTGAAGGTTATCGAGATCAAGGATGGCAAGATCTCCCTCTCTATCAAGGCGCTCAAGGAAAATCCTTGGAAGGAAGCAGAGAAGAAGTATAAGAAGGATGACGTCGTCGAAGGTGTGATCATCAAGTTTAATAAGCACGGAGCCTTGGCCTCTATCGAGGAGGGTGTAGCCGGTCTCGTACATATCTCTGAGTTCGGTTCTGAAGAGAAGTTGCGTGAGAAGCTCGAGATGGGTCGCAAGTATAAGTTCAAGATTACGTTGATCGACCCCAAGGAGCAGAAGATGGCGTTGTCGTTTGTTGAGAAGTAGATCAGGAAGATAAATTATATTTAAAGGCCAGTTTTCGCGATCGCGAAAACTGGCCTTTGGTATTACGGATCACGTACCAATTTTCCCAGAGCCTCCACTGACTGCTGAAAAGCTTGGATCCTGGTCTGGGAAACAAAGCGCCGGTCTTGCTCCTGTTCTCGAAGACTATTGAGAACCTGAGTATACAGATGGTCGGGACCAGGTTCCCTCTGTAGATTGGGTGCGAGGGTAGTCAGACAACTTTTCCACGCCAAGACCAGCTCCTCAAGTGAATCCTCGATCTGGAGGACTAGTAGATCATCTCCGATCATCGCTAATTCAAACGCATTTTGTGGGATGCGAGATTTACAGGCCTCAATAATGCGCCAGGTAAACCATGCCCCAACTTTCATCTTCTGTACCGCCACCGCCTCACTCATTGGTGTTCTCCTCTGTAAAACGTCCACTCCAATCCTCTGCTTTTCCAAAAACAAAGTCAAACATAACCCTCTCGTTTGTAGAAAAGTAGAAATAGGGTTAGGATCCCTCTAGACACTTTTGCTGCCCAGGGAGGGCTCTATGAATTCTGAAAAGACCGGAGTCGACTTCGTGCTTTATGCAACTGATGAAGAACGCCTTGCTATCAAGACAGTAAACTTATTCATCAAACTCCTTACTCTGGCCGCGAGAAAGGGTGGGCTAGACATGCTCACTATAAGGATCGTGGATCTTCATAAGCACTTACCAGATTTCGCATGGGCCAAGTCTCTGGTTCATGTAAATAACCTGGCAAGATATAGGCAGGGAGATCATCCTTTCTGTACAGCTGTTGATCTCCACCAGCAAGCATACGCTGAAACAGAAGCAGAGCTTTTATCCTATATCTTCTACTTACATAAACCTCTTGAGGAAGAGCGTGTGAGACAAGAGCTAGAGATAGAGGCAAAAGAGCTCGGTATACCTGATATATTGGGGACGTACGAGAGTCTTTTGGAATCTGCCAAGATTTCTCTCGGCAACATCCTCAACCGCACAGTCTGAAAAACTGTCAGCACTTCACGCCGCGGCTTAAGCCGCGGCGGTTCTATTTATATAAAAGTGGAGCGAAAGTTCTGATTACCCATTAAACTCACTCATCGCTCGCTCAAGCCCGTGTTCGACGATCGTTTCTACTGCGTCCGCAACTTTTTTGAAAACTTTTTTCAAAATTTCCATCTCCGGCTTACGGAAGTCTCCTAAAATGTATTCTTCGAGCGCTTTGCCACCATGAGGTCGCGACTTCTTGTCTATACCTATGCGAATTCTTATGAACTCACGCGTCTTAAGCGCCTTAATAATACTTTCTAACCCATTGTGTCCCCCACTCGAGCGGTTGAAAGAAATTTTTATCGTACCAAGTGGTAGATCGAGGTCGTCGTAGATAACAATTAAATTCTTGGCCGCCTTTTTCGACTTCACCACCTTTGCTACTGCTTTGCCCGAGTGGTTCATAAAGGTGTCTGGCACCACTACTTTCACTCCGGAAACTTTTTTGGCCACAAAGTCGGCAGCCATGCGCCCCGTGTTGTGACGAGTCTCTAAAAATTTTTCTCCCGGATTACCCAAACCTACGAGGATATACATATCGCTATTGTGTCAAATAAGAATAGATAATACAATCGTAGTACCTTATGAGAGAAATAGTTAAGTTCGTTCTCCTCGCGATCATCATTGTCATCCCCTTCCGTCTATATGTAGCGCAACCCTTCATCGTCGATGGTGCCTCTATGTCTCCAACCTTCGAGACAGGCAACTATCTCATCGTAGACGAACTCAGCTACCACCTTAAGAGCCCTACGCGCGGCTCTGTACTCGTCTTCAAGTATCCTCTTAACCCCAATAAGTCTTTCATCAAGAGAGTTATCGGCCTACCTGGTGAGACTGTCTCTATCGACGACGGTAAGGTACGGATTATCAATAAAGAGAACCCGGAAGGCTTTAACCTTGATGAGCCTTACATCGAGCTAAGGAAGGAGAATGAGGAAATGTCGCTCACACTAGGAGAGCGCGAGTACTTCGTCATGGGAGACAACAGGCTCGGTAGTGCCGACTCTCGTCTCTGGGGTCCTGTGCCAGAAGGCAACATTATCGGCCGCCCGATCATACGCTTCTTTCCACCAGGGATCTTCCCCGGTGATGACTCTAAATTTGGCATAACCACAAACTAATATGAGTCCAGAACTCTCCCTCCTAAGAAGACCGCTACTAGAATTTGATAGAGCGCTTCTCACTGCTAGCCACTTCGGCTTCATGCCTATTGCCGCCCCGAAGGTGAGAAGGAGTGATATCGAGATGGTTAGGACTTGTGGTTCTCATACCCACTTCGATGCCGCCGAGAAGGCGGCACTCGTACGCACATATCTCGAGGATAATCTCTCAAGCCTCCCCCACCCCCTCGCTCTCATATATAAGAAAGTGCCACGAACTCCTGCTCTACGTGCAGGTTATGGTATGCACTTCATTGGCTCAGCTTCTGCTATCGCCGAGGCGGCTCTCATCCGCACTACTCTCTCAATCCTCTCTGAAGAAGGCCACCGCTCAGTCCTGGTGGATCTCAACTGCATCGGAGACCGCGAGTCTATCAACATGTATGAGCGCGAGCTTGCAAACTTCGTCCGCAAATATAGTGGCGAGATGACACCTGAGACACGCGAGAACTTGCGTCTAGATGTCTTCAACCTCTTCCGTTTCGATAGTCCAGAGTTCTTGCGCTTGCGCGAGACAGCCCCCTCCTCACTTACCTATCTTTCTAATGCCAGCCGTATCTACTTCAAAGAAGTGCTTGAGTATCTCGAGGCTCTAGGAGTGGAGTTCCACATAGCTCCCGGTCTAGTGGGTGAGCGCCAGCATGCTTCTCACACTGTGTTTATGATCCGCGATAAGGAGGCAGAGGGGGATATCCTTGCAGTGGGCTATAGATACTCACGAGTGGGACGCTTCTTGGGGTTGAGGAAAGAGATCCCGATGGCTGGCGTTACTATACTTCCCAAACCTCTTAAGAAAGAGACGAGAGAGAAGATCTTCAAAGCTCTGCCTAAGCCGAAGTTCCATCTGGTACAACTCGGACCAGAAGCGAGGATCAAGACCCTGACTCTCCTCGAACTCCTACGCACGCATCACATCCCGGTCTACCATCTCCTCGGTCGCGACAAGATTACTGTCCAACTCACAAGCGCCGAAGCTCTCGGTGTCCCCTATCTCATCATCCTTGGACAGAAGGAGGCACTCACCAATACCGCCACTATAAGAAACGTCACCACGCGGGCTCAAGATACCGTCGGCCTCGACGCCTTACCTGATTTCTTGAAACACATCAGACTCTAAATAGACACCTCTACGACTTCGTGTTAAAGTACTCGAGCTATGCAATCAATGGTAAATATTGAGGTGGAGAAAGGTGCAAATGAAAATAACTTAAGCGTCCTCCGACGCTTCACTAAGCGTGTCCAAGCTTCTGGCATCTTGCCTCGCGTCCGATCCAAGCGCTACAAGGACCGCACTCCATCTCGTAACACCCGCCGTGCCAAGACCGTCGCCTACCTCAAGAAGAAGGAGACTACCCAGGAGCTCATCAAGCTAGGGAAGATTGCAGAAGTGACTAAGAGAGGTCGTAAGTAATAATGACGCAAGAGTTCCTCCGGTTGAAGAATTTGGTACTCGGTAAGGACTATGAGCTCTCTCTAGCCTTCGTCACCCCAAGCGTCTCGCGCCGTCTTAATAGGATTTACAGGAAGCTCGACAAGCCTACTGATGTATTAAGTTTCCCCCTCTCTCCTGTAAGCGGTGAGATCGTCATCGACAGAGTGACAGCGAAGAAAGAGTCCAAGAAATTTTCAATGAGTGCGACAAAATTTGAGAAATATCTCTTCATCCACGGTCTTCTCCATTTGAAAGGAATGCAACACGGCGCTAAAATGGAGAAGGCAGAAAAACAATTACTACATGGCTCGTCAAACAATCGTCGGAATTGATATTGGAACTCAGATCACCAAGGTTATTGTTGCCGAAGAAACGAGCGACCAAGGACACCTCGTACCGAAGATTATTGCCACCGGCTCTTCCGAATCTCGTGGAGTCTGTCGCGGGTATGTGAACAGCGTCCCCGAAGCCTCCAAGAGCCTCAGCCAGGCCCTCTCTAGGGCCGAGAAGGGCTCTGGGACCAAGATCCGCCGAGCCTACGTCTCCTTCGGCGGTGTAGGACTCACAAGCGTCCTAAGTAGCGGCACCGTAGCTATCTCTCGCGCTGATATGGAGATCTCCGAGAGAGATCTCGCTCTCGCTCTTGAGGCTGCCGAAGCGGGCATCCCCGCGAGTGCCTCTATCAATAGAAAGATTTTAAATATCGTACCGATCGAGTACAAGATTGATGGTAAGATCGCCTTCGGCGAACCTCTCGGGCTCAAAGCGCAAAAGCTCGAGGTACGTGCGCTCTTCATCACTTGTCTCGAGCACCACTTGGCCGATCTTATTAGCACCGTAGAAGAAGCTGGGGTAGAAGTGATCGACGTAGTGGCCGCTCCGGTCGCCGCAAGTTTCGTCACTCTTACTAAGAAGCATAAGAGGGTGGGTTCTATGCTTGCTGACCTGGGCTCTGAGACCCTCTCGACGGTCGTCTTCGAGAACAACAACCTTGTCTCCCTCCAAGTCTTCCCTGTCGGCTCAAGCGATATTACCAATGACATCGCCCTTGGCCTCAAGATATCCCTCGAAGAAGCCGAGAATGTGAAGTCTAGTAGTAGCCATGGGGTCGTCTATTCTAAAAAGAAGCTCGATGAGATCATAGCCGCGCGCCTTGGTGACTGCTTCGAGTCTATCGAGAACCATTTGAAACAAATTGGTCGTGATGCACTCTTGCCAGCTGGTCTGATCCTCGCTGGTGGCGGTGCCAATATTCTTGGTATTAAGAAGTTGGCAGAACATTATCTAGAACTCCCTGCACAACTTGCCGAGATCAAGCTCTCTCCTGCCGCAAGTGCGAAGGTTAGTGACCTCTCATGGGCAGTAGCCTGTGGACTTGTTGTCGTAGGGCTAGACTCAGACAACGAACAGCGTTCTGTAGGTATCCGCCATGGTGGAATGCTTGGCGAGAGTAGTCGTCGCTGGGCTCGCACTCTCTCCCGCTGGTTCTCACAGTTTATTCCTTAGTCCCGACTGAAACGTCGGGAATATTAGGAAACAAAAAGGAGAAAAGGCAACTCCTTTCCTTTTAAACTCCCTTTGGGTAAGATAGTCCCATCTAATTTTAAACAAATGCCCCAAATCAAACCCGAGGTAGAAACTTTCGCACGAATCAAGGTCATCGGAGTGGGCGGTTCTGGCAAAAATACGGTTAATCATATGATTAATTCTAAGGTGCGTGGGGTCGACTTTATCGCAGTTAATACTGACTCTCAGGACCTCCATCACTCTCTCGCCAAGAAGAAGATCCACATCGGCAAGAACTTGACCCGGGGCCTAGGCACTGGTATGAACCCGGAGCTTGGTCGACGCGCTGTAGAAGAAACTCAGGAAGAAGTGCTCGAAGCTATCAAGGGCGCCGACATGGTCTTTGTCGCTGGAGGACTCGGTGGTGGCACCGCATCTGGCGCCGCACCTGTGGTAGCTCGCACTGCCAAGGAGAATGGCTGTCTTACTGTTGCTGTTGTGACCAAACCCTTCGCCTTCGAAGGCCAACAGCGTATGAAAATCGCCGAGGCTGCTGCCGAAGAGCTCCGTCAGTCTGTCGACGCTATGATCATCATCCCCAACGATCGCTTACTCCAAACCATCGACAAGGACATTACCGCCAAGAACGCTTTCGCTATCTGCGACAACATTTTGAAAGAAGCAGTAGAGGGTATCTCCGACCTCATCACCACTCCTGGTATTATCAATATCGACTTCGCCGATATCCGCTCCATCCTCGAGAACTCTGGTGCCGCCCTCATGGGTATCGGAATGGCCTCGGGTGAGCGCCGCGCTGAGGAAGCTGCCAGAGCCGCCATCAGCTCCCCTCTCCTTGAGATTTCTATAAATGGTGCTAAGGGTGTCCTCTTCTCCATCGCTGGTGGTGACGACCTGACTATGTTTGAGATCCAGGATGCAGCTAAGGTCATTACAGAATCCGTCGATCCTAACGCCAAGATCATCTTCGGTACTGTCCGCGATGAGAAGCTCAAGAAGGGCGAGATCAAGATTACCGTCATCGCCTCGAACTTCTCAGATAGCTTCACCCCTAGGAAGCCTACATCTCTCTTCCAGAATGCCTTCAACCAATCTGCAAGCGAAGAGGAGCGCGGTGCCGCACAGACTAAGATTGTTGGTAAGATTTTCAACCCCCCACCTCAACCCAAGAAGGAAGAACAAAAAGTGGAAGAGAAGAAGATTGATAAGCAGGATGACTCCGATGACGACTGGTCCGCTGTACCAGCATTTCTCCGAAGATCGAAGTTGAAGTAAAATAGTGCAATGTATGATTTAGCCATAGTAGGCGGTGGCCCCGCCGGTGTAGCAGCGGGAGTGTATGCCGCGAGGAAGAAGCTCAAAACTATTTTTATCACCGAGACTTTCGGCGGACAGAGTACTGAGTCGGTAGGTATAGAGAACTGGATTGGCACAGTGAAGGTGCCTGGTACAGATTTTGCAAAAATGCTCGAGGAGCATCTCCGAGCTTATGCGGGTGAGACTGTAGATATTAAGATGGGATCAAGAGTTGAGAAAGTTTCTGGAGGGAATGAGGGATTCGAAATTTTGACTGATGGTGGAGAGACTTTTACATCTAAGACGGTGCTTGTAGCAACTGGTAGTACTCGGCGTGCACTAGAAATCCCGGGATCCCTAGAGTATGAGAACAAGGGTATCACCTACTGTGCATCGTGCGATGGCCCACTCTTCTCAGACCAGGATGTGGCAGTTATCGGTGGGGGCAACGCCGCCTTCGAGACAGCCGCCCAGCTCTTGGCATATTGCAAATCTGTAACCCTCTTCAATAGAAGTGCCGACTTCAAGGCGGACCCAGTGACGGTAGAGAAGGTCCTAGCACATCCCAACATGCGCGCGATAAAGAATGTTGAGCTTGTAAAAGTGGGTGGAGAGAAATTCGTAACAGGAATAAGTTATACGGAAAATGGCGAGGAGAAGGAACTTAAGGTGACAGGCATCTTCGTCGAGATTGGGCTCCTCCCTACAACAAGCTTTGTAAAAGATCTTTTGCCTCTAAATAAGATTGGTCAGATCGTCGTCGATCCTAAGAATCAGCGTACCGGAGTGGATGGTGTCTGGGCCGCCGGTGACTCGACAGATGGACTCTTCCATCAGAACAACATTGCCGCCGGCGATGCCGTGAAGGCGCTCGAGGATATCTACATGTATTTGCATACATAAATGTAAAGGCCCGACGTGCGTGTCGGGCCCTCGTTCTACTTGATCGTTACGGCAGAAGGTAAACGTTGACCTCCTGCTTCATCTGACCCGCCTGAGTTGCAGCATATGTGGCTCCGCCTGCTGCAGCAATTGCCACGGGTACGAACCACTTCCAGTTTCGATCGAACCACCCTCGTTTCGATTGCGGCTTCTCGAACTCGAATGGCTTCGCCTGCTCTACAACGACCTTGATCGTATCCGGATCGATCTTGATTCGATTCTCGGTGATTACCCTCTGTTCGACAGGTGCTGGGGCAGGTTGTGGGGCAGGTGCTGGTGCCGAAGTGAAAGCTTCGCGCCGAGCCGGAAGTCCTACATACTCCTTGATGTCGTTCGCACATTCGGCATATTTGAAGAGTTTGCCGTCTCTCCACCAACCCAAGCTTCCAGCCCGAAGCAACACTGCACCCTGACCGCCTTCATCCGATGGCAAGGTCATCAACGCGCACATGTCGTACGGGATAGGTGCCAGCCTCTCTCCAGCCCTTGGGGTGTAGGTCCTCTTGATCGTCGGCTTCCAGTACTCAGCTTCGATGGGATTGGTCAGCTCGAATGCCGTTCGACACTCTGCTGGGGTCTTCCAGATCCTTGGCCTCGTCTGCGCCTCCGCGAGGGCTGGCAAACAGAGGAAAACAACCGCCAACACTACCAGGATTCGTCTCATGGGGGAGCTCCTTTTGTTCTTTGTTCCGGAGCTACTCTACAATAAAGCCCGTGAAGAATCAATGGGCTAAAATTTTATGATATTATAGCTTTTACTGCGCGGTTAGCTCAGTTGGTAGAGCATCCCCTTGACGTGGGGAGGGTCAGAGGTTCGAGTCCTCTATCGCGCACTGAGTATGGAAAATTCAAAATCTCATAGTGAGTACAACTGGTGGGGTATTGGCATCGCCATCCTCGGCCTGTGCGCCCTTGCCTTCTTCATCGATCTTAGCCAGGTGAAGAGTTGGGTGGAGCAGGCGGGAGTGTGGGGGGCCGTCGTCTTCATCCTCCTCAAAATTTCTACCATTGTGATCGCTCCATTATCCGGAGGACCGCTCTACCCCATAGTGGGGATCGTCTTCGGCTTCTGGCCCGGGATCTTATATGTACTTATTGGCGACGTCTTGGGAGTTACCATCGCCTTCTATCTTAGTAGGATCTTCGGACAGAAGTTTGTAAGGAAGCTCCTCTCGAACAAGGAAGAGAGTCTGATGGCGAAGATTGTCGACCACATCGGAGATAAGAAGGGCTTCTTCCAAGCCTGCCTTGCTTCTATTGCTCTGCCGGAAGCCTTAGCTTATGGAGCAGGACTCTCACGACTTCCCTATCTCACCTTTATTTTCATCTTAGCTCCTATGCAGTTGGTCATCTCTTCTACACTGGTCTTCTTCGGCTCACTACTTAATCCGGAGAGCTCCTCCCTTTGGATTACTATCGGCATACCAATCCTTGGAGCTTTTGTTATCGGGGTGGGTGGATACTTCTTCGCTCGCGGGATAAAGAAGAAATCTATTGGGGGGTAGAGTTGTTCTCTTTGGTAGTAAATTTCTCTAACTGCCCGATAGCTATCACTATGACGACAGTAAGTACGATAGCGTAACCAAATTTCACCAACACAGTATCTTTTGCCAATGGGAAGAGAGCGTTTATAAGTGCTGTAATAGCTTCGTTCCACGCAAGACCAGCAACAAGTCCCAGAGCCGCTCCAATATAACCCACCGCTCTTCCTCTTACATTATTATTGAGTTCGTTCATGTATTAACTATAGCAAATTATGTGACCCCAACCGGATTTGAACCGGTGTTGACGGATTGAAAACCCGCTGTCCTAGGCCAGGCTAGACGATGGGGCCCTAGGCAAAAAATATAGCTCATTTCTTGATAATTTTCAATTTTCAATCTAGAATTTCGAAACTCCGGAAGAGTGGCTGAGTGGTTGAAGGCACCGGTTTCGAAAACCGGCATAGGCGCAAGCTTATCGTGGGTTCAAATCCCACCTCTTCCGCTAGAACAATTTTATGAAAATTCTAGCTATAGAAACTTCGTGTGATGAGACGGCTATTGCCCTACTTGATATAAATGGCCCTGTCGAAAGCCCGGATATTAAGATCGTGGCCAATACACTACTCTCTCAGATTGCGCTCCACGAGAAGTACGGTGGAGTGTATCCAAATCTAGCCAAGAGAGAACATATAAAAAACTTACCCATCCTTTTGGATAAAGTTCTTCTAGAAGCCCGCCTGAATGACGGAGTCGGGCAGGCTAGAACCTATAACCTGACACCCAATGACATTGACTATATCGCTGTGACCGAAGGACCTGGGCTTGAGCCTGCTCTCTGGACCGGTATCACCTTTGCCGAAGAGCTGGCTCGGAAGTGGAGTAAGCCCATCATCCCCGTGAACCATATGGAAGGACATATTTGGTCAATTCTTTACGAGGCACATACAAACCTACAACTTCCAGCGGTGGCACTCCTTGTCTCTGGGGGACATACAGAGCTTGTACACATAAAAGATTTTGGTAAGTACGAGATACTCGGGCGCACCCGAGACGATGCCGTAGGAGAAGCCTTCGACAAGGTAGCTCGCATGCTCGGACTCCCCTATCCTGGAGGACCCCAAATTTCAACACTTGCTGAAATTTGTAGAAGCAAGAATCAGGAATCGATAATTAAGTTTCCTAGGCCGATGATTCACTCTGATAATCTGAACTTCTCTTACTCAGGACTCAAAACTGCCGTGCTTTATAAGTTGAAGGAGTTAGGAGAGATCGACTCTGATACGAAGGCCGAAGTCGCCCGAGCATTCGAAGATGCGGCCATAGACGTGCTCTTAAGTAAAACTCGCACAGCCCTAAAAACTCATGAGGTACAAACTCTAATTATTGCTGGTGGAGTGTCTGGCAACAAGCATTTAAGAAATGAGTTTGAGAATTTGATAAAAGATTTCCCAAGTATAGAACTCAAGATCCCCTCTCCTCTCCTCACCACCGACAACGCTATTATGATTGGAATTGCAGCCTATGTTATGACCACGCAAGGAAGAGGCATTGGGGACAATAAGCCGATACAGGCACGAGGTAACCTAGAGCTTAGCTCGTGGGCCACTTAGGAGTTGCTGGCATTGGAGCACTAGGAGCAGTTTGGGGAGCGGCAGGGATAGAAGCCTTAGGTAGGATGATCACTGGTTCATCGATAATTTCTCGAGGGGCAAGAGGAGATCCTACAATCTCTGACTTAGATACCTGAGAGATGCGAGAAGGGGTTTTAGAAGCTGTGGCTAGTCTAGGCTCATCACCTTTGCGGAGCATCGACTTGGCTCGAGCGGCACCCACTAAGTACCAAGACTTGATAGAAGCACGTGTGGAGTTGTGTCTCTGGTAAGTAAGAGTCCAGAGTACGCTTACAATGAAGAGGACGATAAGAGGCAAGACCAAACACCACCAACCCATGAAGTATGAAAGGATCATTGCTCCAACCAAACCGATATCCATAGTTATCCACTTCGCTAGGAAGCGCTTACGCGCATTCTCAGGCACATCTTTATACCAGATGTCCTTGACAGCTTCACCTAGGATATAAAGGACAAGTAAGATAACCAGGAGCTGATAGAGGCACTTTGTAGTTTCTAGGAGATTCTCGGGTTTAGCGAAGAGAACTGCCGCTAGAGAGGCAATATTTTGTCCTTTAGACGGAGTGATGTGCCCAACAACCGGAAGGAGTGGCACCGTAGTAGTGCTAGAGGTGGTAGCTGGACTCTCACTTCCTCCACCGTATCCAGGAGGTAGTTGAGGCTCGATACCTTGAGCGCGTAGACTCTCTAGTAAGGCTCGGAAAGCAGCGATCTCATTGATCTGGGCCTGGTTTAGAGGGAAGAGGTGCTGACAATAAATCTCGTTGATCTTCTTAGTAGTCCGAATATATACATAACCGGTTGAACCAGTGTGTCCCCATGGCTCCAATATGTCGCTGAAGTACTTCATCTGGAAGGATGACACGGCATCGAAGGTAGCCTGATCAAAGACACCTGTAAGATTGACGCCTGTGTGACCTTCGAAGTTTCTAAGGAAGCCTTGGAGCTTCAATACCTCGACAGGATTGTTGTTGAAGTCGCGTCTCAAATACTCACGTAGGTAGAAGCAGACTTGAGGATTGGACCCACCGCCAGAGCTGGAGCCGCCTCCGCCTCCTCCGCTAGAAGATCCGCCACCCCCACCACCTCCTCCACCACCTCCTCCGCCGCCATTACCTCCATCAGCCGCTACGGTTATAGTCAAAGTCTTGGTAGTAGTACCACAGTCACTGTGAGCCGAGATAGTGATATTGAAGGTGCCTGTCTCAGTAGATGTGCCAGACAGTACTCCTGTAGAAGTAGCAAATGATAGCCAAGAAGGTAGTGAGGATGTAGCAACACTTACAAGAGTGCTAGTAGCTTGGCCGGTAGTAGTAGCCGAGAGAGTGAGAGAGAAGCCCTGGTTCACTCGCACCTCTTGAGACAATCCGTTTACAAACTCAGGCAAAGGACAGCTTGGGCCTGTTCCCCCGCCGCCTCCAGGATTACTATTCAAACTTACTGTGACCGAGTCGGTAGAAGTAGAGACGCTGTTTATACAATTGAGAGTGAGAGTGGTGGGGGTAGCAGAAGTTGGGTACCAAGAATGATCAGAGGTAATAGGTGAGCTTGTGCCAGAAAGTGAGATTCCAGACTCGCCAGTAGGTGAGGTCAAAGTACAGAAGGTGGCATTGGTGGATTCCCAGCTGTAAGTCCAGGCATCACCGTTATTGATACTTGTAGGGCCGTCAGAACCATTTATTTTTATATTGGCAGATACATTGCTTGGAGTTGTAGTAGGGGTGCCACTGGCAAGAGCAATTACTACTGAGTCAGTAGAGGTAGATGATCTATTAATACAAGAGAAGGTAAGAGTAACAGAAGAAGTTGCGGCTGGATACCATGGGTGACCTGAGCCAATAGTATCGCTAGTGCCACTGAGAGAAATCCCAGATTCTCCTGTAGGTGAGTTAAGAGTACAGAAAGTGGCATTAAGAGAGTTCCATGCGTAAGTATAAGTTTCTCCATTACTCAAAGTGATCGGACCATCAGAACCATTGGCCTTGATATCCACGGTTGTAGGAGTATCTGGAGGAGGTGGGGGTACCGTATTCGCTACCAAATTGATAGTGACAGAATCGCTCTGACTACCAGCCATGTTAAGACAGTTCAAGGTGAGAGTAACAGGGGTAGAGAGAGTGGGATACCAAGAATGTCCTTGAGAAATAGTGTCGCTAGTGCCAGATAACGAGATTCCAGACTCGCCAGTAGGGTTGTTGAGAGTACAGAAAGTAGCATTGAGCGACTCCCAACTGTACGAATAAGACTCACCCTCGAGAAGAGTTATTGAGCCTCCCTGACCATTTGCCTTTATATCTACGCTTACAGGAGTATCGCTGGAATCTACAGTCGCACGTACCTTGCCAGGTAAGCTAGTCACCACAAGAGAGGTAGCAAAAATGGCGAGCACTGAGAAAATGCCGATTTGTAGGAAGGATTTGCGGGAAGTGCTGAATGTGTTCATACAGGTGTATCTAATTCTTTTTTTAGGGAGTTGTAAAGTCAGACCATAAAAGAGGTTTTTGGTAAAATCTCCTTTATTTTCAAGGTTTTAGGATATTATGTCCTTTATTTTATTATGACCGTTATATTAGGATTTATGTCTTTATTAAATACTTTGTTAATTGGCTACTTTAACTTTATGCTTAAAGAACTTTGTATTTTCGTTGGAAGGGCATATAAAATGTCCTTTAAAGATCGCATTTCCTCCTTATTCTACCGTGTTAATATTAAGAAATAATGAATGATAAGTTTCTCAAGCCCTATAACCCCGCGGAGACCGAAGGTCGGGTCTACGATTTATGGGATAAAAGTGGCTACTTCAATCCCGATAACCTGCCCGAGAGGCATGATAAACCCTTCTCTATTGTTCTCCCTCCACCCAATGCCACTGGCACACTACACGTAGGTGGGAGTCTCATGCTTGTGATCCAAGATATTATGGTGCGCTTCAAGCGAATGCGTGGGTTCAAAACCCTGTGGCTCCCGGGCACTGACCATGCCGCCATTGCCACCAACTCCAAGGTAGAGAAAATATTGCAAAAAGAGGATGGTAAGAATAGGCATGATATAGGACGAGAAGCTTTTGTAGCTAAGGTAGAAAAGTTCGTGGAGGAGAACCGGGGAGAGCTCCGATACCAGATAAGCAAGATGGGGGCATCTCTAGATTGGAGTCGGGAAGCCTTCACCTTCGACGATAAGCGCAACCTAGCAGTAAGAACAGCCTTTAAAGAAATGCACGATGCCGGTCTAATATATCGCGGAACCCGGATTGTCAATTGGGATCCTAAGGGGCAAACCACTATTTCTGACGATGAGATCGTGTATGAAGAAAGGGATGCAAAGATGTATACCTTCAAATATTCGCACGACTTCCCTATCGCTATATCTACTACAAGACCCGAGACTAAGCTTGGTGACACCGCTGTGGCAGTGCATCCAGAGGATAACCGCTACCAAGAATTTATTGGAAAGACTTATAAAGCCAATTTCGCTGGAGCTAACTTGGAGATCAAGATAGTAGCCGATACTTCTGTAGACCCCACTTTTGGCACTGGGGCACTAGGTGTAACTCCAGCCCACAGCCAAGTGGATGCAGATATTGCTAGACGCCATGTCCTACCATTAATACAGGTTATTAACGAATACGCCAAGATCTCCTTATCAATACCTGGACTTGAGGGGGAGAAAGTTCTGGTAGCTAGAGAGAAGATTGTCGATTGGCTGAAAGAAAATAATTTATTGATAAAGGAAGACTCGATCAGACAAAACGTGGCTACAGCAGAGCGCACGGGTGGTATAGTCGAACCTCTCCCTAAATTACAGTGGTTCGTAGATGTAAATAAGTCCATAGAGAAGCGTGGTGGTAAATCACTTAAGCAACTAATGCAGGAGGCTGTGACAGAAAAAGGTATTAAGATTCTCCCGGAGAGATTCGAGAAAGAGTACTTCAACTGGATTAATAACCTTCACGATTGGAACATTTCTCGCCAGATATGGTACGGTCACCGAATACCAGTCTGGTATAAAGGTGACGAGGTATACGTAGGTATTAATGCACCACAAGAAGAAGGGTGGACTCAGGATCCAGATACTCTGGATACCTGGTTTTCTTCTGGGCTTTGGACTTTCTCTGCTTTAGGTTGGCCAGAGAAAACAGAGGATCTCGCTACATACCACCCCACTGACATACTAGAAACGGGCTACGACATAATCTTCTTCTGGGTGGCCAGGATGATCCTTATGTCAGAATTCTTGCTAGGAGAAATCCCATTTAAAGCAGTTTACCTACATGGACTAGTACGCAATGAGCGGGGTGAGAAACTGAGCAAGTCATTAGGTGACAACGCAGATCCTGTGGCTATTGGAGAGAAGCACGGCACTGATGCACTTCGTATGGCTCTTATTGTCGGTGTAGGCCCAGGACTCGATAGTAAGCTCTCAGATGACAAGCTCAAAGCCTACAAAAACTTCGCCAACAAACTCTGGAACATTGCTCGATACGTACTCAGTAAAGGCGAAATGGATGAATCCGAGTCGCGTCGGAGCCCGGCCGGGCCGGGTGAAGCGCGAGGATTCGCTGTTTCGCAGGAACTGAAAGCAGAGTTTGATAATTTGACTAAAGATGTGACGAGCGACATGGACAACTTCCGCTTCTATCTTGCCGCGGAGAAGATCTACCACTACATCTGGCACCGCTTGGCCGACGAGATCCTAGAGGAGAGTAAGAAAGACCCATCCTTGCTCCCAACTACTTACTACTTACTACAAAACTGTCTCAAGCTCCTCCACCCCTTCATGCCCTTTATCACCGAAGAGATCTGGTCGGAATTAAATAAAGATACTTTACTCATGATTGAACCCTGGCCGGCATGATTACACCCGAGACTATTATCTATGCCCTCATGGGCGGCATATTACCAGCTCTAGTATGGCTCTTGTTCTGGCTCAGAGAGGACTATCGCCACCCAGAACCTCGCAGACTCCTCCTCAAGACCTTCCTCTTTGGTATGCTTGCTGTTCTACTGGTCATACCTTTCCAGAAAGGGGTTCAAGCGTTCTCCCCCACTCTCACTGTCGGAGCGCTCTTTGCCTGGGCACTGCTTGAAGAGCTCTTCAAGCTCGGCGCCGCCTACTTTGGAGGCCTGCACTCCCAAGAAGACAATGAACCTCTAGATCCCTTGATCTACATCATCACGGCGGCACTTGGCTTCGTGGCCGTCGAGAACACTATGTTCCTCATTGGACCTCTTATTGGTGAGAATCAGATCTTGGAGAGCTTCGTTATCACTGGCAACCTACGCTTTGTCGGAGCAAGCCTTCTCCATGTAGTATCGAGTGGAGTTATTGGAGTATATCTATCTATATCTTTTTACAAAGCGAGACGTTCTACTTATATAATCTTCGGATTCCTGGCCGCTATCCTAATTCATACAGCCTTTAACACCCTTATTGTATTCTACGGCGGAGTAGGTATGCTCCTCGCATTTATCGGTATCTGGTGTGGAGTTGTATCACTACTCCTTGCCTTCGAGAGGATAAAGCTCGTTGCACCCGAAGTATAAAGAGTTATAATTAATTTATATGGCACATAAAAAATCTTTCTTCGAACGACTAACCGGAGCCGTCAGGCTCGATGAAGAGCCGGAGTCTCTTGATACTCGAGAGCCATCTATCCGTTCGAGTATCCTTGATACTGTAGAGGAAGAAGCACAACTCACTGTAGATGTGTTCCAAACTCCTTCAGAAATTATTATTAAGACCATGGTCGCTGGGGTAAGGCCAGATGATCTCGACGTCGCTATCACTCGCGAGTCTGTGACTATCCGCGGCGAGCGCAGCGAGGAGAAGCTCGTCTCTGAAGAAGACTACTTCCATCGCGAACTTTATTGGGGATCCTTCGCTCGTACTATCAATCTCCCCGAAGAGATAGATGTAGATGGGGCCGAAGCCACAGAGAAGCACGGAATGCTCATACTCCATCTTCCCAAACTAGATAAGAATCGCCAAACCAAACTTAGGGTAAAAGGTTAATGGTGCTCTCCCCAGGAATCGAACCTGAAATTATTCCTTAGGACGGAATTGTTATATCCATTTAACTAGGAGAGCGCTGATTTAAGAATATATCATATAATTGAAAAAAGCCGATATTTTGGTATAATTTTGGACCATGAATCCCGAAGAGAAAGTCCTTTTAGAGCGTACACTCAAACTAACAGAAGAGAATAACCGTATTCTTCATAGGCTTGATAGAGCGAGGCGAGCACGCTTCGTGTGGGGATTCATTAAGGTTCTCATCATTATATTGCCGCTTATCGCTGGCTATATATATCTAGAACCTATGCTTACTCCAGTTATTGAGCAGTACAAAGATCTTCTACATATATAAGCCCAGATAGCTCAGTTGGTAGAGCGCTTCCCTGAAGAGGAAGAGGTCGTCAGTTCGAACCTGACTCTGGGCACACTAAGCGGGAGTACCTAGGAGTTCCGAGAGAGCCTTCTTGTTGAAGCCGATAATTAGGTCCTTGTCGTCTATGACTATCACGGGTACGCCCATTTGGCCACTTTTCTCTACCATTTCTTGCCTCTTGGTGGTATCCGTGGCGACGTTATAGTCGGTGAATGGTATGTTAGAGGCCTTAAACATTTCCTTAGCCATGTGACAGAACTGGCAACTTGGAGTTGAATATATTTCTACTTTTTTCTCATTCATAGAAGGGTATTATAACAGCCAAGAGCTTCTTGTACCAAGGTCTAGTGGATTTATCGCTAGAGGTGGCCGCCGACCGCCCTTCCACAATAATAGCCAGATGTTCCCCATCCTCTGTGACGCTATAGCGCTTACGGATCTCCTCCTTAATCCCCTCCTCAGTACCTAAGTTCTTAATACTATCCTTAAGTTCTTGCTCTCTTGTCGTAAGAGCTAATATCTCCTTCTTAAAGGCCTCTGCCTGGATAGAGCTTAAACGCTCCTTCTGTAATAGAGCTACAGCCCCCTTAGCTACAAGGAGGGTAAGTACAAAAAGAAGTATCACCGAAGGAGCAGAATAGAGAAACCGCCTTAACCTATGTTTCCTTTGTAGCTCTTTCATCCTTCCTTTTATGGTAACATTAGGCCATGCTATTCGACAAAAGACACAAGAAGAAGCTCCACGCTATCTGGGTGGGACTTTGTATACTCATTGTTATCTCCATGGTGCTTATGTATGCACCCATCTTCTAGATAGACTATTTCCCTATCAGTATATTATACGCCCCCAGTATTAGCGCCCCCGCATTCTGCAGTTGTTGAGTAAGTAATATGATCAGTTGTCTTATAAGAGCCACCAGTTGCTGTTGCAGGGCTCTGATGAGGTTCTGGCGTTCTGTATCGGTAAGTTGTGGTCTTGGAGTTAGGTTGGGATTTAATGGAGCTATGTTTGGTACTGGTACTGGTGTAGGAGTGGGTTGATAGGTAGGAGGAGGGGTAGGTGTAGGAGTGGGTGTGGGAACTGGGGTGGGAACTGGGGTGGGTGGAACGGTATTAGGAGGAGGGACGGGAGAAGGGGTGGGAGCATTACTAATAGGAATCTCTATTTGCCTAAATAAATTAGAATTCTGAGGTTTAATTGCTATATAAACCTTACTCTGCCCAGAAACGTTAATATTATTAGTCTTATAGGAGGTTATATTATATGCTGTCTCACCATTTTGAACGACGGTTCCATTGGGTGCCGGAGTCGCGCTGTTCCAGCCAATTGTATGAATATCATTAAACGAATACCTAACCTCATAGTTGACGTTGGGTTCATCTTTGCGGCGATTCCAACCAACTCGAATAAAATTGGTTTCTGGAACATAAACCGCATTTAAACTATAAACTTGATTAACATTCTCAGGTCGTGCCTCTTGATATAGTTCGAATCCGTCGAAATAAAAATCGGCTGGTGGTCCACCATTCGGCAAATTGCCCTGCAGATCCAAATAAAATTCTGTAAGCGCATCAAAATAATTATACCCAGTTTCTCCTGAAGGATAATATTTACTTTCACCATATTCAATATAAGGGTCTCGGCCTCTTTCATGAGTTGGGTGCATATCAAAAATTATCTGATGCCATGCCCCTGTGTAAGGAATGTAATAATGATGATAGAAATGGCCACCGCCATGTTCAGGATTGGAACCGTCACAAGTAGAGCATTTTGCAAAAGTACCGATTTCAAGATTGTGTTGACCTATCGCATCGACCTGTGCCTGATATCCTACATTTGATGGAAGGTAAACCCAAAATCTCATCCGATTATATGTGTCATTCTGCCAAGTTCCAGTTTGGATAAATTCTCGCAAGTGGCGCCAATAACCACTATTGGGGTAAAAAATTAAATATAAATTACCCTGTCCATCTCCTGGGCGAGGATCCACATGAACTTTTAAGGACTTAGAGCCATCATGAACAGGACTAGTAGCAATCGAGGTCATACCAGGATCAGGTCCTAAAGTGAAGTCGCCCGTGTACTGACTCCATAAATCTCTGTATTGCGGAATTGCCTCATTAGGGTTCGCCATTCTTATGCCATTTTCAAAATTATCCAAAATCAACGTCGGAGCAGTATTACCCACAGCATAAACTCTATACGCCTCATCAATCTTTCCTAGTAGAAACCCAGTAAAAAATAAAACGATCATCAAAAACACCACCCAATGCACAGAGTGGTGATGGGGCTCCTCATGCCAGTGTTTGTACCAGCGAAACTTTTCTTGAAGTTTATTGTGCCAGTTCATAAGTACTATCTCCCCATTACCCCCTGATACGCCTTGAGTAAGAGCGCTCCCCCATTCTGTAGTTGTTGAGCCAGAAGGATGATGAGTTGTCTCATGAGTTCAGCTAGTTTAGTTTGGAGAGTTCTGATGAGAGTTTGTCTCTCTTCTTCAGTCATGGTAGGAGGTTGGACATTTACTGT